>NZ_JAAHHC010000012.1:0-5034 GCF_010672265.1 Moorena sp. SIO3A2 | reverse complement strand
CGATGCGGAAACCCCTGATTTTAACTTGGTTATCGATGCGACCAATAAATTCGATGTTACCGTCTGGTAGATATCTCGCGAGATCTCCGGTTTTGTAGAGTCGTTCTGAAAAGGAACTAGAGAAGGGGTTGGGGATGAATCGCTCTTGGGTTAGTGCATCATTACCCATATACCCACGAGCCAAGTAAGGAGTACGAACATATATTTCTCCTATTTCTCCGATGCCAGCAAGCTGCTGTAAAGTATTTAAAATCAGTAACTGAGCATTGGAGATTCCTTTGCCTAAAGGCAGAGTATTTTTTGAACTTACCAGATGGTCTACGGGGTTAGGGATATAGAAATACCCCATTGCCTGAGGGGTTTCCGTCGCTCCATAGAAATTAACTATTCTCACACAGGGAGCTAGCTTGTACATTTTTGAAACATGGTCTTGAGTTAAGACATCTCCACCAAAAAATACATACCTCAAGCTATTAAGTGTGAGTTTGGTTTCAAAAAGCAGTTGTGCCATCGCTGGAGTCAGATGGGTAATGCTAACCTGTTGTTGCTCCATCCAACAAGCTAACTGACCGGGAGTTTCTATATCCTCAAGGTCAGGAATACATAAGGTAGCCCCCAGCCATAAGGGTGTCAATATATCTCTCAATAAGGGGTCATGGGCAAGTCCCGAGAGCATACTGAATCGGTCTGATTCGTGAAGTTCAAATGTCTGTGAGTGCCAATTGAGGAAATGAGCTAGGGGTCTGTGGGTGCCCTCGATCCCTTTTGGTTGACCAGTTGAGCCAGAGGTAAAAGCTATATAAGCTAAGTCATCTAGGTGAATGTTTACCTCTGGAGCATCAGTAGAAATTCCCTCTAAATTTAAGTCTGGGGTAATTTTAAGACAACAGCATAACTTATTTACTTCCTGTTGTAGTTCACCCTTAAGTGAATCTGTGGTAATCTCAAGGCAAGCGCGAGGTTTTCCAAGGCGAAGATAATTAATAAGACGAGCTACAGGATAAGCAGGATCGAGAATCATAAAAGCTGCACCGGCTTTGATGACTGCCAGTATTGCCCAAACTAAACAAGCGCTACGATCGCCTACTATGGCAACAACGTCTTGGTTTTTGATGCCCAATGCTAGCAAATAGTTGGCAAGTTGATTGGCACGGTTTGAAAGTTCGGTGTAGTTCCACTTGACCTGTTTATCGATAACAGCTAATTGTTGTGGAACCCTTGTTGCTTGTCGGTCAAATCGAGTATGGAAAGCATCAGACCATTCACAACTTAGTTTCTCCACTGGGTTGGGCAGCAAAGATTTAGCTTGGGGAGTGACTAAAGAAAAATCCGTGATCGTCTTTTGGGGATGTTGGATAATTTGTTTGAGTAAATGCTCGAATTGATGGAGCATTTCTCCCATTCTTGTGCCTGTAAACAAATCGGCATTGTAGAGTAATTTTAGTTGTATTTCCTGGTTTGATTCCGCTGCATACAGTGTTAAGTCAAATTTTGAATTAGCCGCTTCGCTTGTGTCAAATTGTTCGACTTTTAACCCTGGTAATTCCAGTTTTGTTTCTGACAAATTGAGCATGTTGAATAATACCTGGAACAGGGGGTTATAACTCAGCGAGCGCGAGGGTTGTAGTTCTTCAACTAGTTTCTCGAAAGGCACATCTTGATGAGCATAAGCATCTAAGGTTACTGAACGCACTCGTCTCAACAATTCCCGAAAACTGGGATTACCTGAGAGGTCAGTGCGTATCACCAACGTATTCACAAAAAAACCAATCAAAGGCTCAATCTCACGGCGATTGCGATTGGCTATGGGTGAACCAATTAAAATATCTTCTTGACCGCTGTAACGATGTAGTAAAGTCCCAAACGCCGCTAACAGAGTCATAAATAAGGTAGTACCACTATCTCGAGACAGGGTTTGTAACTTCTGGGTTAATTCAGTATTTAAACTAAAACTTTCAGTCCGACCCTGATAAGTTGGCGCAGTTGGGCGAGGGTAGTCAGTAGCTAACTGTAATAATTTGGGAGCACCCTCTAATTCCTGTTTCCAGTAATTAAGTTGGGTTTCTAGTATTTCTCCAGTTAACCATTGTCTTTGCCAAAGAGCAAAGTCAGCATATTGAATCGCTAATTCCGGTAACGGGGATGGTTCTGATGCAACAAAAGCTTGATATAAACTTGATAGTTCTTCGATTAATATCCCCATTGACCAACCATCAGAGACTATGTGGTGCATGGTCAGCACTAACACATACTCACTGCTGTCTAGTTGCCATAATTTACACCGGATTAATGGTGCTACCTCTAAGTCAAAGGGAGTTGTTGCTTCACGTTGTACTTTTTGCTTTAAGATAGTCTCCCGTTCTGGTTCTGGGTATTGTTGTAGGTCTACTACATTGATGTTGATGGTGCTGTGGGGGTGAATTACCTGTATTGGTTTGCCATTGATAGTCCGGAAACTTGTCCGTAGTACTTCGTGACGATTGATTATTTCTGATAAGGCTTGTTCTAGGACTAACACATTTAGGTTACCGGTGATTTCTAAAGCACCGTGCTCAATATAAGGAGCTTTTGACCCTTCAACTTGATCAATAAACCACAGTCGTTCTTGACTAAAAGATAGGGGTAATTTTTGGTCTCTAGGAATAGCTTTAATTGGTGGGTAATTAGTATTATTACCTTTACCAAGTTGTTGCAAAAAAACTATAATTTCTGCTTGACGTTCAGCTATTTTTTGGCGTAGCGCAGGGGTTAGAGTTCCTTTATTAACACGACAAAGGAGTTTTTCACCGTTGGTTGAGATATTAATGCCCTGGTTTTGAAGCCAAGATATAAATTCAACTATATTTACCTGGTTGTTATTCATAATTAAATCTCTATTATTTCTTCATCTATTGCCAGATGATCTGGAACTTGTAATACTCTATGAGCTACCTCTAGATACTCAGCTACATTCTTAAAGCCCATAAAAGCGCTAATCAACTCTAATCCAGAAGGGTATAACAGTAAAGCCCGTTCTCCTACCTAGCATTGATTGGAGATGGGCTGCGTACGCGAAGCGGTTCCAAAGGAACATCGCTGTTGCTTGTCTATCTAATTCCCCATAGGTAAGACTCCCTGATTCGGTTTCTCCGTTTTGCAGAAAGATATAGGCAAGCTGATTAGGCATAGCTTGCGATCTTTCGCTTAATAAATCAACTAAACTAAAAAAGTTTGACTCGCTATTGGGGAAAAAATTGACACAAGTCATTACTTAGCTACTCCCAATACAAGCAGTTCAAAAAATTCAGATACCAAGAATTCAACAATCAAGTTGTCAATCCACAGTAAAGCCAAAGAAGTAGTTGAATTCCAACGCTTACTCACGGCTCGTAACTTGGCTGAGTTTGTGCTCGAGCCAGGTGCTTATTAGGTCAGGGTATTCCCATTTTAACTAAGCGCGATCAGTGAGTGATTGTGCGTTGGAAGTCAGAGCACCGAATTAGATTATATAGTCATACCACATTATCGGGTAAGTTAATCGACAAATTTAGCTTTTAGTGATCAAGGTAGGGCTGGCAAATCCCTAGTATTCGTTATGCGATCGCCATTATTGCCAAGTCGTGAACGAACCATTGTTATTCTACTATAGACGAATGGCCAAAGTGTTAAAGTTTTAAACAAAACTTTACAAAAATCAGCCCATTTTTCCGATATTTATAGGGCTCTTCCGGAGTAACTATGCCGTTGTGTTAGTTAAAATAACGAAGGATTGGAAAGACTGGGAGGAGCCTCTGATGATACTAGAAAAACTCCCTTCGTAAGGTAACTATGACGGGGTTAAATACAAGGTAGTTTTTCGATTAGTTGATGCCGCCGATTGTGGCATTACTCAACAGCGGTAACGGGTGTTCATTGTTGGCATCATAAAAGAGTTAACTTTCCCTAAGTCTTTCCAAAAAAAAACCTTTTCTCGATAGCTTGTCGATTGGATTAAATTAAAAGCAAAAAAAATAGCCTAGGTGCGCTTTCCGTTGGCGAATTAAATTCGCCACGGGTCGCACCTGTAGATATTATTTATACGGCTATTTTAGTGCTGCAAACGCTATGTCATGTCTATCACTTTCCGAATCAATCCGGATCTGATCCTACCGGATCAGATCGGGGGGGAAACCCCCCCAGAAATTCAACCTATTAACCCCAATTTGAAGACTTGGTTGCAAAACTAATTACTTGCCCAGGAATCCCGGTCGGCTGCAAAGGGCTCCAGTCGGAAACATCTGCATACCCCAGTGCACAAAGACCGTAAATAGTATTGGTTACTGCTTCAGGAGAGCCCTTAATGCACTTAATACGTTGTTTCTTTGAATTATTGTCTTGATTCGGAATAAAGTCTTTAGACATGAGTAAAAAACTTAATTACGTTTACAGTGATTATTGTAATGATTATATATTTAATTGTCAAGGGTTTTGATATTTTTTTTTTGAGGTAATTTGATAATGAATTTCAAAAAAATATTCGCGTAGCGAACGTTATTGAAAAATCGGCTAATTAAAAGAGCTATATCAGCGCGCAATTACCGTCAATCGAATAACAAAGGGAATAGGAAACAGGGTGCATCTTTGGTTAAATCTTTGAGAATATACTGAGGTAGCAACAAGTCGATCTCTCAGGTCTTCCACTCTCAGATTTGGGCATTACAAAAAGGCGATTGGCCGTAGGCCACGCTACGCGATGAAGCGTTCGCAAAGCGTGGCCCAAAGGCCTCAGCTTCCGCTAAAAGCGATCGCTTTTATATTGGTGGCAAAACCAATCGTGCTTTGGTCACCTTTGAACGGGAATTGATTGAGATTTTAGAGCAGGTGGGTGAATCATCCCAGACCGTAGAACCTTTACTAGCTAAATCTGCTTAGAGCAATCCTAAATCATTTGGGTGCGGCTCTTTTAAAAGTACGGTAGACTAGATCTCAGTAAAACTGACAAATTAGTCAGAGTAATAGTTTGAGTCAATACCTCCTGGTGGGTGACCAGCTGAAAAAGTCAGCAGTAGTTCAGGA
>NZ_JAAHHC010000119.1:0-1793 GCF_010672265.1 Moorena sp. SIO3A2 | reverse complement strand
CAGATCTGGGTCTACTAAAATCCGATCTACGCTGGCTCCTAGGGATATAATCAGCTTCAGATTAGGCAATTTTTGCATCACTCCCAGTGGGGGCCACCATGCCAGCACAATCTCAATCTCATCTAGTGGGACTTAAACGATAAAAATACAAAAATTAGGGTATAATCTATGATAGAAGAACGTTTCACGTCGAAATTGCCCCCATGAGAGAAACTAGCCCCTCTGCGATGCCCCCTTGCTTTGAAAAATGGTGCAAGCGTTTCGATGATTGCTTCAAAACGAAGGCTCAAAAAACCGGGTTTAGACACGCTCATTGGGGGATTATTAGGGGAAAGTGAGAGAAAAAACCTGACACAGATCGCTGATAACGCGATTGGAGTAGTTTATAACCGATTACACCATTGTCTTGATGCAGTCGCTCATGGGGGAAACCCCCAAGACCGCGCTGCATCGCTTCTTAACCGATGCCCCTTGGTCAGGGAGTCAAATCAATGAACGCCGTTTAGAGTTGATGAACAAATGTTCTCTTTCCTCGGATCAGTCGGGGATTTGCATTGATTTTGGACGACTCAGGACATAGAAAAAGTGGTAACTTGACTGACGGAGTGGGAAGGCAATATATCGGAGAAATCGGAAAGACAGACAATGGAATAGTCTTAGTAACAACCCATCTTTACGATGGCAAAAAAAGCTTACCATTAGACCTAGAGTTGTATCAACACGCGACTTCCTTACCCAATGGAAATAAAGATGAAGAATTTAAGAAGAAGCCCGATTTAGGGATAGAGTTAATTGACCGGAGTTTAGCCCGAGGATATCGTCCGGGAATCGTCCTAATTGATGCGGGGTATGGCAATAACACAACCTTTCTCAAGAAACTGGAAGAAAGGAATCTAAAGTATTTAGGAGGAGTGGCAAAAAATCGGAAATTAATTATAAAAAATGAGTTAAATATTGAGATAGAAATACGTATAGACGAATTAGCGAAAAGCCTATCCAAAGAGGAGTTTGAGGAAGTTGAACTCAACTTAGAGAAATCGAAAACCGTTTGGGTGGCAACAGTGAAGGCTCAGATATCTGGTCTAGAAGGAGAAAGGACAATGGCTATCGTCATGAATGCTAGTTCTTGGGAAGAAGCAACAGACATTGATTATTTGATCACCAATGTTGATTCAGATAAAGTAACAAAACAGTGGGTAGTAATGACCTACTCTCAAAGAAATTGGGTGGAAGTATTTTATCGGGAAGCAAAGGGTTGGCTAGGGTTGAAAGAATACCAAGTCAGGGATAAAAGAAGTCTATTTCGCCATTTTATCCTAGTATTTTGTGCCTACACTTTTATTCTTTGGCATAAGTTAACTGGGGGATTACGAAGGCGATGGGCTAACAAACCTTTGACTACTTTTACAGAAGCCTTGGAGGCTTTTCGTACAGCTATGTCTTTTCGTTTCTTTGTTCGCGTAGCGTGTGCAAAGCACATATGGCTGACTCACAATCGGCAGGTGTTTGCTGCTTATAAAGCCAGTTTAGGCTTCATTTGGGGTTGATTTTTGTTTAAGTCCCACTAGTTTCCCGGATTCAGGCCAGATTCGCAAATCTAGACCGGCCTTGCGTTTCTTCAACTCTGCGGTTAATTGTGCAAACCATTCCTCTAAATCGATGTTTGCCAGTAGTAGCACTGCCATATTCATGTCCATTCGCAGTCAACTCAAGCTTAAGTCCGAAGTGTGAAGGGAGTGCGTTCGCGTAGCGTAGCCCTTTGGGCTAATCGCCTTTGGCGCGGCTGAGGCCTT
>NZ_JAAHHC010000118.1:0-2181 GCF_010672265.1 Moorena sp. SIO3A2 | reverse complement strand
AAGCTTATTAGAGTCGATGTCCGGTATTATCCGGAGCACCTCTCCTTCAAAGCCGTGCGTGAGACTTTCATCTCACACGGCTCCTAGATTCTCTCAACCTCTCGGCTTGCCTTTTGGCTTGCTCCAGTGAATTTGTTGGTGGCAGCTTTGATGAATTGCTGCTAGGTTCTTTAGCTTCCAATTGTCGTGGTTTCCATCTACATGATGAAGGTGTACAGATTCGTCGCAATTGAACATTAACCCGCAATATTCACAAGAATGGTTTTGTCGTTTCAAAGCCTTGGACGTATGATTGTCGTAGAGCGTACTTTTCCGTTTGCTCCAATAGACTAAGTCTCCATCGTAAGGGGACTTAGTCCCTGTGACCATAGTGTGTCCAAAACGTTTAGTCCTTACTGTAGGGAATGCCTTTTTGCATAATTCCACTGCTTCATAGCGGTTCATTTTCTTTTCGATGAGGAATTTTCTTTTTGCCGCTTTGTTAGGGAACCATAGACTATCCCGAGAATCGCTCATATCACACCATTTATGGTAGTTTCGCCATCCTCTTACAATGGGAGCTAGTTTTTTGGCTTTGACCTTTGCACCATAATTCGAGCTATTGACTACGGCTTTAATCTTCTCGCGTATTTTCCTATGATTATCCGCTGAGGGTTTACAATGGAATGTTCCGCTTGGCTTGACTCGCATCTGCCAGCCAAGGAAGTCAAAACCGTCTGTCGTTTTGGTTATCTTGGTCTTTTCTTGACTGATTTCGAGACCTCGTTCTTCCAGAAATTTTTCCACTTTTTGAAGAATTTTTCCGGCGTCATCTTTTGGTTTTAAAAATATCACC
Organism: Moorena sp. SIO3A2; assembly: GCF_010672265.1. Lineage (NCBI taxonomy): Bacteria > Bacillati > Cyanobacteriota > Cyanophyceae > Coleofasciculales > Coleofasciculaceae > Moorena > Moorena sp. SIO3A2. The sequence continues at coordinate 1,346 of NZ_JAAHHC010000118.1, read as the reverse complement.
ATGTCGTCTGCATAGCGGACGGATGGATGGATATCTTCTATTCCATCAAGTGCGATATTGGCTAAAAGGGGGCTAACCACTCCTCCCTGGGGAGTTCCTTGTTCAGGGAATTCCGGGCTGATGCCAGCTTTTAAACACCTGAAGACCCCTTTCTTCACATGTGCTGGTGCTATCAACCTATCCATGATGGATTTATGAGAAATGCGGTCAAAACACTTTTTAATATCTAGCTCAATTACCCTTTTAGTGATGCCTTTTTTTCCTTTATTCAGGTTGGTGAATATGTACATTTGGGCATCATGTGCGCCTCGCCCAGTCCTAAACCCGTAACTCCGGGCGTGAAAGATAGCTTCGTGCGCAGGTTCGAGGGTGTATTTTACTAGACATTGCCATGCTCTATCAGCGATAGTTGGTATTTTAAGCATCCGGGTTTTCCCATTCTTTTTAGGGATTGGTACTTCCCTTAGTCCGCTATGAAACCAGGTGTGGCCATAGTGGTTCAGATTGTCTACCAATTCAATTCGCTCTCGGTAATTGAGGTTTTCCTTTCCATCAATTCCGGCAGTGCGTTTACCCTGATTTAATTGAGTCACTTGACGAACGGCCAAAAGTTGAGCTGAACGGGATTTCATAATCAGTTTTTGTAAAGACCGAGCTTTCCTCAAGTCGCCAGCCTGAACTGCTTTATATATTCTTCTTTGTAGGCGGAATAAGTTTTGGCGGAGTTTCTTCCACTTCTGACTTTTCCAAAGTTCGCTATGTGAATTCATGCGTCTAACCATACTCTACTTTGGTTGAACATATTCTGAGAACCCGTGCCCAGTTTTGAACACATCTTACCCGACAGTAGGGATTAGACTTGGCATAGTTTACCGGGGTTTCGACCGTTCCCCAGACCTATTATTGCTGTCGTTTTTACTCGTTCCATCCTGAAGATTGTTTTGGCGATTTAGGTCAGTTCAATTTGCCTATTCTCCTCTCAGAGATTACGGATATCGTAGTAATGACTCCGTGAGAGTAGAGAATTTATTCCACATATTTTATTCAGGTTGTGGTTGCCGTCTTAGACACTTTTTTAGAACTACTTAGACCTTGTCGCCTCCCCGTTAGCGCCAGTGTTGTTACCTGCTTTTGGTCAACTGATTGCGCCCTGTTACCAGCGTCACTCTGTGAGTTGCCGCTCACTCGGTGTGGTCAGATAGGGAGTCACTTGTCTCTTCAAGGGTGGGACTTTCACCCACATCCTGAGGATAGTTAGGATTTTTGAGGTTAGACCTCACGAATCCCCCTAATCATACCCCTTTCTATTACGAAAGGCTCCTATTAGGAACGAGCCGCACTACTAC
>NZ_JAAHHC010000117.1:0-2215 GCF_010672265.1 Moorena sp. SIO3A2 | reverse complement strand
CCGTCGGTTAGAGTCGATGCCCGGTATTATCCGGGGCACCTCTCCTTCAGAACCGTACGTGAAGGTTTCCCCTCATACGGCTCCTAGATATTCTCTCCCTTAGGAGTGCTCCAGTGTATCTGTTGATGGCAGCTTTGATGTACTGCTAGTAGATTCTTTTTTGACCAGTTGTCGTGGTTTCCATCTATGTGATGAAGATGTACATCCTCGCCTTCGATGAATCTCAGTCCACAGTGTCCACAGGAATGGTTTTGCTTTTTCAATGCGTCAGAGGTAGCATCGGAGTAAAGGCGTGAATTCCTTTGGCTCCAGTAGACTAGGTCGCCGTCGTATGGTGACTTAGTCCCCCTTACGTTCACGTGTTGGTTCTGTTTGTAACCTACCTTTGGGAATGCTTTATCGCATAATTTGTTGGCTCTGTACCGATTCACTTTCTTTTCCTTTCGGAATTTACGGTTAGCGGTTATTCTCATGAACCACAATGAATCCCTTGAGCTACTCATATCACAGCTACTATGGTAGTTACGCCATCCGCGAACTTTGGAGGCTAATTTCTTAGCTTTTACTTCGGCACCATAGTTCGAGTTGTTGACTACGGATTTAATTTTCTTACGTATGTTTCTATGATTTTCCTCTGAGGGAACGCATGAAAACTTTCCGTCTTTTCTGACGCGGAATCTCCACCCCAGGAAGTCAAATCCGTCTGTCGTTTTAGTTAGCTTGGTCTTTTCTTCACTGATTTCCATTCCTCTTTCTGCCAAGAATTTCTTGACTTTGTTGAGGATTTTCTCAGCATCATCTTTAGGCTTTAAGATAAAAACCATATCGTCTGCGTATCGCAGACTTGGATGGATTTCCTCTATTCCGTTTAATGCCACATTTGCTAATAAAGGACTTACCACACCCCCTTGTGGGGTGCCCTGTTCTGGAAACTGAACGGTTACTCCTGCTTTTAGGCATCTGAATATCCCCGTTTTGATTTTTGCTGGTGCGATAAGCCTTTCCATTATAGAGCTGTGGGAGATTCGGTCAAAGCATTTCTTGATGTCTAGTTCGATTATTCGTTTATTTATTCCATTATGGTTTGAGGCCAGATGGATTTGTAAGCGTTTTTGGACGTCCTGGGCGCACCTGCCCGTTCTGAATCCATAGCTATCTCCGCTGAACGTAGCCTCGTGGGCTGGTTCAAGGGCTAGCTTCACTAGACATTGCCATGCTCGGTCAGCGATGGTTGGTATCTTTAACATTCTTACTTTTCCATTCTTTTTTGGGATTGGAATTTCTCTGAGTCCGCTATGCTTCCAGTCAGTTGCATAATGGTTCAATGTTTCAACCAGTTCCATTCGTTCTCTGTAGTTGAGGCTTGACTTGCCATCAACTCCAGCCGTTTTCTTGCCTTTATTTAGCTGTGTCACTTGTCGGACTGCCAAAAGTTGAGCTGAGCGGGATTTCAGGATCAGTTTTTGTACTGACCTGGCTTTCTTCAAGTCACCAACTCTAACTGCTTTATACACTCGCTTTTGTAGGCGGAAAAGATTTTGGCGGAGTTTCTTCCACTGTTGTTTTTTCCAAAGTTCACTATGATTACTCATGTGTCTAACTATGCTCTCCTAGAGTTTGTGTATTCTGAATACCCGCAGCCAGTTTCTAGCTGCATCCTACCCGATAGTGGGGATTAAGTTTGACATAACTTACTGAAGATTCGACCGGCCTCCAGACCCATTGCTATCGTTTTTACTTGTTCCATTCATCGGATTGTTTTGATGGTTTAGGGCAGTCCACTTTGCCTATTCCCTCCTCAGAGTTTACAACTGTCTGCAACAGAACGTTGTGAGGATAATCAGGAATCGAGTCTCGCATATACTAGTCAGATTGCGGCTTCTCCTTTAGACACTTTTTAAGGACTTTCGCTGCTGTTACCCATGTCATCTTCCCATTAGCGGCAGTGTCACGCATCTGATTCGTGTCTGATTCCGCCCTGTTGCCAGCGTCACTCTGCTAGGATGTCGCCTGCAAGGCCGTTGGCCTCGCTCTGCGAACGGTGTGGCCAGATAGGGTGTCACATCTCTCCTGATGGGGTCGGATTTGCACCGCCATCCTGATGAATAGTTATAACCTTTGGGATGTTATTCCGCGAGTTACCTGAGTCATAACCTACTCTACTACGAGTTGCTCCTACTCAGAACAAGCCGCACGCTGCAGAGGAGTCCACTCG
>NZ_JAAHHC010000116.1:0-2246 GCF_010672265.1 Moorena sp. SIO3A2 | reverse complement strand
AGGAACCCTTGCCCAATGACGATCCTTTTTGGTCTCATCCGCGCATTATAGTAACTCCCCATATTGCTGCTGTGGGTAACCCTAAGGAGCTAGCCGCTCGCATTGTGGATACAATCGATTGCAGTCGCGAGGGCAGACCATTGGAGAATGCAATTGATCGGAACCGGGGCTACTAAGTCTTAATAGTGAGTTTTCTGCAATGCCAATCAATCCGAAAAATAATCTAGATTGGCTTACCATTTTATTGATAATATAATATTATTGTAGATGAATATAAGTAGAGAGTAAGTTGAGAGCATGACTATTAGATCGGATATTTTCAAATTCTTCCAAAATCTAAATTTTGTCTTCTTAAGTGGCTTCGATAAGATTAATTCGATCAATGAAAACAATAATTTATATATAAATGCCATGTATGATTTGATGGAAAATGATGAAATCAGAACCCAAGCCTATAGAAAAGTAATTTCTGAAAAAGTAAAAGACAAAGTAGCTGTTGAAATTGGCACGGGCAAAGCATTATTGTTACCAAAATTTTGTGTAGATGCAGGAGTAAAAAAGATTTACACAATAGAAGAAAATGAGAAAGCTTTCGCAGAGTCAAAAAAACTGCTCGAAGAACTTAATCTAGAAGAAAAAATTAAAATTTATCAAGGATTTTCACAAGATATAGAGATAGAAGAAAAATGCGATATATTGGTTCATGAAATTGTCGGGTCTATAGGTAGCCGGGAAGGTATGGTGCTAGCAGTTAACGATGCTAAAGAGAGATTTTTGAAGCCAAATGCCGAGTTTATTCCGTACCAGTGCATTACGAAAATAGCTCCTGTATCACCATTGAAACTTTCCCCATATCAGCAAATCGTTAATTTGTTTCTGAAGTTAATCATGAAAAATGTTATAATAAACTTAAGTGATGATTTTAATTTTTCTAAACCAAGAACTTATCTGACCTGTAATTTCCCCGTTTGTAACCTGATTGCCGAACCCCAAGAATTTGAAAATATAGTTTTTGCTGAAAATTTGACAATGATAGATGATAAAACTATAGAATTTATTATTGAAAAACCAAGCTTATTTGATGGATTTATTTTCTATATAAATCTCTGGGTAGACAGAGAAACAGTCATTGATACATTGTCACAAAAAACAAGTTGGTTAGTTAGATATGCTAAACTTTTTGAAAAACCCCTAAAACTAGAAGCTGGTGACTTCATTAAAGTTAAAATTGAGAGGGATGTTTCAACCACACAACCTAAATATGAGATTCATGCCACTGTGGGCAAAAATGGGAGAAGCGTATTTGCAAAAAAAAGTTATAAGCTATGTTGAAAATTATCAAGCCGTCAAAAGTTGTGCAACGGGCTTTTGTTGAAACCATCTAGGAACTACGAACCGGAGAATTTGTACTTTGATGCAAAAGCAAGATGTGCCCGTTCAACATGGGCCATGTACAACACCTGGATCAAGGATCGAAAAACGTATTCGGCTGACAGGATAACATGAAAACTAGGATGTCTGTATCGCCTCGATTTCCAAACTTCCGAAAGCTGTCGCCAGTTGTTAGGCCGGGTAGATGTAGAAGCAGTTGAATATACTTTAGAAGGTTTAACTGAGGCGATTGTGGCATGGGAGACTGGCAGAGGGGGAAACAAATAATATCAAGTTCGGTTGAATACCCATCATAAAAGTCTGGGGAGATGGGAACCCACCCCTAACCCCTCCCAGGAGGGGAATATGGGGAGATGGGGGATATTTTTATTAAGAGTAATTATCCTGAGATGATATAAAAGCAGAGATAATGTGATTTCATGGAATCCCACAACTAACAAAAAGTAAAAATAGAGACCACAATAATTAAATTAGATAAAGTCTGCGGGGGCGACAACTCGCCCAAAAAGCAACTAGGTCGAGATATTGACTAATAAAATAGTCACCCCTTTAAGATGAAAATAGCGTTTCTCATAGCTATGAGGTACACAGGATTTTTTCACTCTTGCTAGCATGCCTATTGCCTATTGCTAGCATGCCTATTGCCTATTGCCTGCTCCCTGCTCCCTAAAACCGATAAATTTGTACCTCACAAGTTGTATAATTGCTATAGATTACTGTAAAAATGAAAAACTCTAATATAAATAATTCCATAACTACCTTTTATTCCCAAGAAGAACGACAGTTACGTGTAGATCTTGCTGCTGCTTACCGCTTGATTAACTATTATGGGATGACAGACATGATATACACCC
>NZ_JAAHHC010000115.1:0-2274 GCF_010672265.1 Moorena sp. SIO3A2 | reverse complement strand
CCAGTAGTAGCACTGCCATATTCATGTCCATTCGCAGTCAACTCAAGCTTAAGTCCGAAGTGTGAAGGGAGTGCGTTCGCGTAGCGTAGCCCTTTGGGCTAATCGCCTTTGGCGCGGCTGAGGCCTTTGGCCACGCTTCGCGAACGCCGATCGCAGATCCCAGAATTGACCTTTTCAAGGAACTCGGTTATCCTTAGCACTCCTTCGGACACATCTTGAGGGCTTTTAGTAAAGTTGACGCGCAAAAAACCGGGGTCGGTTTCAGCAAAATCCGTTCCCGGAGCAGTGGCAAGTGCATAGTCTTTGGCTAATATCGATGCTGCTTTCATGGAGTCCATACCTTCAGGCAGCGGTATGATACCATAAAACCCCGCCTGGGAATTTCTGATTACAGGGACAGAGTAGCGATCGCAAGCCGCTAAGAACACCTTGTGGCTGCGACCCAGGTAGCTTCGATGAGCCTTTAGCAGCAGCCGGGATCTCTCTAGCAGTCGTTCTGTTAACAGCTGTCCGGGAAGATTCGGGCAAATATTCAACAATACTTTCATACTCTCGGCAGCTTCAGCTAAGCTTGATGGTACAATCACAAAACCGATACGCAATCCCGGAACGGCAAAAGACTTGGCAAATCCATTGACAATGAAATGTTCCCCAGGCAGTTGCGTCCCACTGGGAGCAAAATCCCCCGCGAAAGTCATTAACTGGTAAACTTCGTCGAAAATTACTGGAATGCCGAATGAAGCAATTTCTGCTAGCATTTCCCGACTAGCTATATTTCCGTGGGGATTTCCCGGAGAGTTGACGATTATAGCAGCGGTTTTGGCAGTTATCAAATTCCGCAGTCGGTGGGGTGAGAGGTTAAACTCTGCATCCAGGGGTGCCGATATCGGAATGCCACCAAACATCTTCACGATTCGCGGATAGGCCGCATATCCGACGGCTGGTATAATGACTTCGCTACCTCGGCGCACCAACAGCCCCAATGCTAAGACTAATGCACCAGTCGCCCCATCAGTTATCAATATCTGTGCCGCTGGGATATCTATACCTAAGGTCGAGGCGTAAAAGCTGCTAATTTTTTTCCGCAGTGACATCTGTCCGCTAATATCCCCGTAACCTAGTACTTTTTCTACTTCAGGAGCCTGTAAAGTCAGGTCAACGTATTCTTGAATTGGGAAGTCCGATTGACCAAAAGCTAGAGAAATCGGTCGCCAGTGGGATTGGTTTCGAGCTAACAGAGTCGAAATCTTGTCAATTCCCATGGGCCGAAATGTTAGTATTGGGGTTGGCATTGATGAAACTTGGGATCGCTTTAGTACTCCTTTAAATTACCAGTTAGTTGTTCAAATCAATTGCGAATAATTGTTTCAGAGTTATTACTAATTAGTAAACCTTGATGTTTTCCATTTTTATCAAATGGAGTGAAGGAGGCAGGATTCCCCGTATTTTTTTGTGTATTTGAATATGGCCTAATTTTTCCTAGGGTAAGTTGGGTGGGAGTATGTCACTATAAGAAGAATCGAGTCGATCGAGCAAACGGCGATTAGCTTCCCATACGAGTTGGAATTCTTGATTTTTATTTCCGAAGGAGCCTTCAAATTGCCGTGCTGTATGTTCGCAAATCTCAGGTGGTGGTATAATCGGCTTGGCGTTACTACTTAATACATTAACCTGAATCTCGCACGCCTTATTCAGGTAGTACATATAGAAGAATGCTTCCGCTACTGTTTCACCTACAGTTAAAAGACCATGGTTACGGAGGATTAAACATTTCTTGTCTCCCAGAGATGCCACCAGCCTTTCTCGCTCATCCAGGTTAAGTGAGATGCCCTCATAATCATGGTAGGCAACCCGATTATAAAATTCCATCGAAATTTGGTTAAGGGGCAACAAACCCTCTTCCATCGCAGCAACAGCCATGCCACTAACAGTATGGGTGTGGATGATTGCATGGGCATTAGGGCAACCTAAATGAATAGCACTGTGTATAGTAAATCCGGCTGGATTTACTTCCGCGTCTGCCTGGTCAATTTTGTTGCCATTAGCATCCACTGGAACCAAATTTGATGCACATATTTCGTCAAACATCATACCATACGGATTAATGAGGAATATTGGTGGCTCCTCTTTAATCCGCACGGAAATATGGGTGTATATCATGTCTGTCATCCCATAATAGTTAATCAAGCGGTAAGCAGCAGCAAGATCTACACGTAACTGTCGTTCTTCTTGGGAATAAAAGGTAGTTATGGAATTATTTATATTAGAGTTTTT
>NZ_JAAHHC010000114.1:0-2981 GCF_010672265.1 Moorena sp. SIO3A2 | reverse complement strand
TCTTGACCTTGGCGAATTTAATTCGCCAAGGTCAAGCGCACCTATAGAAAGTATGGGGTTGGTGACACTCGATGGCAATCAGGCGAAGCCAAGCTGTCAGTTGTATCGTCTCTATTTTCGTCTTGCAGTTGGCAGGGAAGGTATTCGAACCATTTCCTAGATTTCTTTAGATGTCTTTTGTTAAGAACAAACACAATCACTATTAATTATGTCAGAAATTCTAACACTAATCAAAAAACCAGAGATTCCCAGGAAATTAGTAAAACCATCTCAACCAATTGAACTAATTCAGCCATCAGAACCAAAGTTTATGGCTGTTGGGGTTGTAACTGGTGAGGTAGATTTGTCTGAGAAAATTCCTACCATTACCATTCAGGGTAAGGCTTACCCACTCTTTTTTCTGCTTAAGCACAACCGGAAAAGGTATGTGCTGGATATTCTCAAGGGGCACATAGAGGCCGGAAACCGAGAGCATCGCCTCGTGGTATATCCTAAGCCGATCCACTTCCCAGACAGGAACAAATTCCAGGATATCCGGTTTGAGGTAATTGGGATTTTACAGGAAGACAGACCCCATGCTTGGGCTGAAGCGATTGGCAATGGGTATTTCATCTTGGCTGGATTGTGGCAGTTCATCCCTGTTTGTAAAGTTCCCTGTGTGTCAGTCTTTAGGAACCACAGTGAACAATTAGTGAACTATCTCAAAAGCCACCAGGCTACAGAAAGAACTCGGGTACTCAAAGCTGGTCACTGTCCATTATTCTGGCGGGACTCCTCGGTCAAACCATTCCGATTCAATCCTAAGCTCAAGGAGCAGGGCAAGCCAAAATTCATCCAGGTCAAAGCCCGATTCCTTCCCCACAAAAATGCCTTCGCGTTTGTGGAAGAATTGGCACCCCCAATGGATCAGCCTCCACGGTTCTGCAAAGTTCGGAAAGAAGATAAGCAGGAAGCCTTGGCGGAAGCTAAGAAAAGAGCTGCTGAAATGGCTGAAAAAAGAGCTGCTGAAAGTTCTGAAAGTCCTGAAAAAACAGCTGCTGAAAGTCCTAAAAAAAGACCTGCTGAAGGTCCTGAACGTCCTGAAAGTTGAGTACTTCTATTCACAATACCAACTGTGCTCAGTACCAACCCAACGCCCAGTCGAGCCGTTGAGACTTGACTGCTGAGGCGTTTGGTGCTGGCAAGGCTGGTAGGGTGATAGTTAAGACTTAAGCACAAGTCAGGTAAGCCAGCGCTGTCGGATAACTTGGTTGACTGACTATATATTTTCCAGAGCTTAACTATAGCGCTAGTATAAACCACGAGTAACTATAGCGGTTTTCAATTAGGTGAGGTACATTTTTATAGGGAGCAGGCAGCAGGGAACAGGGAACAGTGATAGGAATTATTTGACCAACGACTTTACTTAATATAGCCAATCATTGATAATAATAAGTTATAATTAAGGGTTAACCTATTTTATTAAGGTTTAGGGTATTGCTTTGACAAGGATGCGATCGCAACTGCCCCCGTTGGTACTTTTCTGTCAAAAAGCGAAGCATCCGCAGTTTCTGTACTTAATTTTGGTAATTAAGAGTAATTATCTCTAATTATCTTCTATTTTATTGACAATCAAATATCCCTGCTCTTAGAATCGCGAATGGCGCAGGACTTCTTGACCCGAACTCCAATCTTTTCCAAAGTCCGATGGGGCAGGAAACCTGACTATTCCTGAATTCCCCGGAACCAGAAGCCACAAGGAGACCCTATGGTTAAATCTTTCGAGTGCTCAATCCAAATTGACCCGGCCTTAAGGGGATGGCAGACTTGAGGGTCTCCATCATCTCGACCGTCCTGTCCCTTTAACATCAGGCCAAAATTCGGAAAATTAATAATTCAAACATCATGCTAAATACACCATTCAACCGCTTCAAGCCAGCTGCTCTTCCCTTGAAGAAAGCACTCTCAAGACTGGCACTTGGTCTAGGGACCCTGCTCTTTGCCGCAGTGGCAGTATTCTGTGTCACAGCTCCCACGGCTTTAGCAGCAACGGTAGAACCATTGCATGGAATACAAGTTACTGAAAAAAGTGTCACGATCGTAGTGACGAGCAACGGCTGCACGCAGAAAGAGGACTTCACAACCATATTGGCAAAATCCCAGCCTCCCATTGTTACCTTCATCCGCCTGAAACCGGATCTTTGTAAAGGTGTTTCCCGTCCCTACCCGATTCAGTTCTCGCTGTCGGAAGTGGGTGCGAAAGAGTTTAAAGTGGCCAATCTCTTTGTACCTTCCGCCAGTTTCTATTAGCGGCGGAAGTTCTTAAAACAGGACTCTAAGTCGAAAAAAATGTCACAAACTGCCTGGTGATATGGTTCTAGTTATAGAGGGCACACAGCTAACTTTGGAGTAGGCGAGTGTGGCGAACACGAGTTAAACAAGGTTTAACTCTTACCCTATAGTCTCAATTTAATAATTCCGCTGAAATTCCTCCCGATGCTCACCTTACGGTAGAGTGCGGGAGGAATTTTTTATATTGATTTCAGTTATAATAAACCTTAAAAACCCTAAGTCATTTCCAATTGCCCATCTGTCTATGCCAGCCAAGGATATTTTTCACAACACTGTTCGGTTAGCCCTGGAAAAAGATGGCTGGCTGATAACTAAAGATCCTCTATACATCAAAGTTGGCGGATCGGAAATGTATATAGACTTAGCAGCAGAACAATTAATTGCAGCCCAGAAAGATAATCAAAGCATAGCTGTAGAAATCAAAAGTTTTTTACAAGAATCAGAAATGTCAGAGTTTCATGTCGCCCTTGGTCAATGTCTTGATGCAGTCGCTCATGAGCGACTGCCGTGGTCCCCCCCATGAGCGACTGCCGTGGTCCCCCCCATGAGCGACTGCCGTGGTCCCCCCCATGAGCGACTGCCGTGGTCCCCCCCATGAGCGACTGCCGTGGTCCCCCCATGAGCGACTGCCGTGGTCCCCCCCATGAGCG
>NZ_JAAHHC010000113.1:0-3487 GCF_010672265.1 Moorena sp. SIO3A2 | reverse complement strand
CTTGGATCGATAAAGATCCCAACGCTTCGGGAGACCTGAGCACTACTGGGACTGGAGAAATCCTGTCTCAGCAACTTGGGTCGCTGAACGAAGAATCCCCCGGTTTCTAACCGTGGGGAGTGTCAAGAATGGTTTATTTATCCATTACCAAAAATTACCCTAAAAGAAACCGGGTTTGTTACCTAGATTAAGGGATATCATAATCTGTTATTCTTTCCTCTGCTGTAGCTGATCTCCCTATCTCCCCATGACCTGATCTGATCACCGGATCACTTTTCTTGCCAGACTTTTAGCCAAGCAGTTAGTGCTTGCGGCATTTCTAGATCTAGCGGTCGTTTCATAGCAGTAACAAAATCCTCATCTGGGTCACCTAATCTTCTGAAGCTGTGATCCAATCCAGGAAAAATATGAGTTGTCACATTCCTATTACCAGCATCGATAAGTGCTTGCTGCATTTGTTGAGCTTCTTCTGGAGGTGTATTGTGATCCAAGGCACCATGTAAAATCAGTACTGGGCATTTGACCTTGTCCACAAATAAATAGGGAGGATTCTCAAAATGCTCTTGACCCAGGGGTAGGTAATAATTAAAAGACCAATCTTCATCTCCGATGCGAAAGAACTCTTCACCCCTTTTTGCCCTAGCATAAATTTCATCAATCTGTTTGTATATCCAGTAAATCAATGGCATATTTTCTTTAAAATTTGTGATAGTTGTACTATCTAACTTTTCAAAGGCTTTGGCTTGCCATTTCAGTATCCCTTCCAGGTTGTTATAAATGCCCCCTTGCCAAACAAAAAACTTAATGTCTGGGTCAGAAGCTGCTAAAATCAAAGCAATTACAGCCCCTTCACTTTGACCAAGAACTCCGATTCTACTGCTGTCAATCTCAGGAATACTCCGCATCCATTGCAATGCCATCCGAGCATCATCTACCAAGTCAAATAGTCCAGTAGTATTAAAATTTCCTTCGCTTTGACCACATCCTCGCTTATCGTATCTAAATGTCGCTATCCCGATTTCCTCAAGAATTCTAGCTTCATCCCGGAACAGGTTTCGCTCTGGTAATGGTGTAGGGAACCAATCGGTTTTTGAATTATCTAGATTTCCGTCTCTTGTCTGAGGAAAAGACCCTCCAATGAATAGGCAAGCGGAGGGGTTTTCCACACCTTCTGGTAGGGTAAGTGTTCCATAAATCCTTGCACCCTTGGATTCAAAGAATTCTTGTCTTTCCATTTTCAAAAAATCCTGATCACTCTAACTATCATTATTGGTAGCAGGAATAAAGTAAATTGGGATTATTCATTTACCGGTCGAATAGGAACTTGAACTTCACTGCGCTTTAGGGGTTCCGGAACAAAGGGAGAATCATAAAAAAAGCGACGGGGTGTACCAACGACTGTATACTCCGAGTGTTGGGCTAACCATTCCTTCAACTGCTCAATACTCTGTTGGTAGCTGATATAACTATAGGTACCTTTCATGCCAAGGCTGACTACGGTCATTGGTGGTATGTCTTCTACGCTAATATTTTCTTCAATCTGCTCAGGATTGATATTACGGCGGTGATATAGAAATGATACATAAGCCTCACCAACCTGAGCAAAGGAACCTCCCTGGCTAGTTTCCAGGGTACTGATCGGATAACGAGTCTCTACCGGAGCAGTCATGGAAATATCGTTAGAGCTAATATGGCGGTACAGGGTGCCAAAAGCACGATTAGCTGCCTCAGACAGTTCCCCAGAGTAGGGTACTGTGGCAGCGCGATAGGCAGGGTAGTGTTTGATTTCGATTTTGCCAGCTGGGGTAGGAGGTGGAAACCCTTCTGGTAAGGGAGCAGAGGCAGCACTGAACACTCTCCATCCCAGTAAGACAATTGCCAGTAAGCCTACAGGCAAGAGAAATTTGGATAGCTTCATCAGGGAGTAAAATTAACTAACAGTGAAAGGTAAGCATTCAGCGTGTCGCGTATCAGCGTGTCGCGTATCAGCTTTGTGGCACAGGCTTCGACGCTGTGACGTAACGAATGCTTACGATCAATATTAGTTTCATATAGCGTTTGTATTTAAGATGTAAACTTAGGAGGTCTTTTTTTATGTAAGCATTCAGCTAATGCGCTACGCGCACGCTACTTGAGGTGCGGTCAGCGGTCAGCTAATCAACGGGAGGTAGCAAACAAGCTTACGGTTCTAGTACGGCTGGTTGAAAATCCCTGCTCGTTAGCACCTTAAGTAGTGGGCGTTGCTGAATAGGGAATGAATAGGAGTGGGGTGCGCATCATGCCTGCCCCCAAATATCAGGAACGGGCAAGATGCCCATTCCACAGGTGCGACCCGTGGCGAATTTAATAATTAGATGCGGAAAGCGCACCTAAAAACTCTTCAAATCATTCCATTATTAAGCAACGCCTAAGTAGTGTGCCCATAGCGCATAACCTGATGGCTGATGGCTGATGGCTGATAGCTGAATGCTTACGCTATAACTAATGAATTACTGGTTGATGAAGTCGGAACCACAAGTCTATAGCATCACTGATCTGGAAAAAGAAGGGAAAACAATTTGGGATGGGGTTCGTAATTACCAAGCTAGAAACTTTCTGCGTGAAATGAAAGAGGGAGACTTAGCTTTTTTTTACCATTCCAACACTAAACCCCCTGGAATTGTGGGCTTAATGGAAATTATTAAAAGTGAAGTCGTTGACCCAACTCAGTTTGACCAAACTAGCCGTTACTATGACCCCAAATCAAGTGTTGAATCTCCTCGGTGGCATACTGTGCTAGTGCAATTTGTCGAGGTTTTTCCCCATTTCCTAGAGCTTTCAACCCTTAAACAGGAATTTAGTGACCAAGAGCTATGGGTTACTAGACGTGGAAATCGACTCTCGGTGATGCCAGTTTCTCAGGCAGTAGCTCAGAAAATTCTAGAGATCAGTCAAGCTACAAACCCAAGTCAAAGGTAATATTTCAGGCAGATGAATGATGGATTAGAATATTTAATGACCCCTATGCTAGAGAATGTCAAGCATGTCAAAAATACTGTAAGATGATCAACTTGTCACGAGCAGTACAATGGCGACGACGCCTACGAGTTTGGGGGTTATTAACTATAGCAATGTTCTTGTGTGGCTGGCTGCTAATTAATACTCTGAGATTGCAGGCAGCAGCATCAGCACCTGTGGATACGTTCTTTGTGCTAGGGGGGAGTATTCGTCGAGAAATCCATGTTGCTGAATTAGCCAAACAGTACCCAGACAAGCGAATTCTGATTTCTCATGGATCCCCAGACCCCTGCATTTGGCTAATTTTTAAGCGGGAGATGGCATCTTCGGAACAGGTTTGGTTAGCTGTCCGGCAAAATTCATCCCACACCTAATGCGTAGCATAGGTGTGGGATGAATTTTGCACAGGGTATTATAAAATTGCTATAATATATGTACTGATAAACAAAGCCGTTCGCGTAGCGTGGCCTACGGCCTTAAATGCTGGTTT
>NZ_JAAHHC010000112.1:0-3948 GCF_010672265.1 Moorena sp. SIO3A2 | reverse complement strand
CCGATACTTTTTGGCTACTAAAGTCTACCAAAGCAGACCTTAGCTCACCAATGCAAGCTGATTACTCAGCCAGGGTGTATCTACCAAAGCTCTTAGGAATATCCCGCGAGCGCCATTGATGTCGCGTTCGCGAAGCGTGACCAAAGGTCAATCCATTACTCGGCCATCAATCAAAGACCTAATAGTCTTACTGCCTCCGATGTTAACTATTTGTTAGAGTCGATGTCCCCTATTAAGGGGAGCATCTCTCCTACAAATCCGTACGTGCGACTTTCGTTGCATACGGCTCCTAAGTATCTTTTTGGCTGCTGTGTATGTATTGGTGGCAGCTCTGGTGAACCGCCATTAAATTCTTTGGTTTCCAATTGTCGTGGTTTCCATCTAGGTGATGAAGGTGTACAGATTCGTTGCCTATTAACTTGTGACCACAATGTCCACAGCAATGGTTTTGCTTCTTCAAGGCTTTGGAAGTAGCATTATCGTAGAGTCCAGAGTTCCTTTGGCTCCAGTACACCAAGTCTCCGTCATAGGGGGACTTGGTGCCCCTGACTTTAATATGCTTGTTTTCCTTATATTTCACCGCCGGGAATGCTTTCTTTACTAATCTTTCGGATTCGTATCGATTGATTTTCTTCTCTTTTCTGAATTTCTCTTCTGTTCTCTTTGCAGTGAACCACAGAGAGTTTCGGGAGCCGTCCATCTTGCAATTCCGGTGGTAATTTCTCCAGCCCCTTATTATGGGAGCTAATTTTTCAGCCTTTATTTTTGCACCATAGTTCGAGCTGTTGGCCACGGCTTTAATCTTCTTTTTGATGGTTCTTAGGTTTTCCGCTGAGGGAATACTTCGGAACTTTCCATTTTTCTGGACTCGGAAGTTCCAGCCCAGGAAGTCAAAACCGTCTGTCGAGTGAGTTATTTTGGTCTTTTCTTCGCTGATTTCCATTCCGCGTTCAGTTAAGAATTCCTTGACCTTTTTTAACACCTTTTGAGCGTCTTCGTTAGGTTTCAGGAATATTACCATGTCATCCGCGTAGCGGATTGATTGGTGTAGGCTTTCAATTCCATTTAGTGCCACGTTGGCTAAGAGTGGGCTGACCACACCTCCTTGGGGTGTTCCTTGCTCCGTGAATTCCGGACTGACGCCCGCTTTTAAACATCTAAAAATCCCCTGTTTTATGGATGCCGGTGCTAACAGTCTATCCATTATGGAGCTGTGTGATATGCGGTCAAAACACTTTTTGATGTCTAGTTCTATGACCCTTTTTGTGATGCCGTTGCAACTTGAGTTCAGGTTATTGAACACGTGTTTTTGGGCATCGTGCGCACTTCGTCCAGTCCTAAACCCGTAACTCCGGGCGTGAAAGGTAGCTTCGTGTGCAGGTTCTAGGGCGTATTTCACTAGACATTGCCATGCTCTATCAGCGATTGTCGGGATTTTCAGCATTCGCGTTTTCCCGTTCTTCTTGGCTATCGGGACTTCCCGTAGTCCAGTATGTTTCCAGTCGGAGCCATATTGGTTCAATAGCTCAAGTAGCTCTAATCTCTGCCGGTATGTGAGGGATGACTTACCATCAATGCCGGGGGTTTTCTTACCCTTGTTGAGCTGTGTTACTTGACGGATGGCCAGTAGTTGTGCTGAGCGGGATTTCATTATCAGTTTCTGTAGAGACCTGGCTTTTCTCAGGTTTCCAGCTTGAACTGCTTTATATAAACGTCTTTGTAGGCGAAAAAGGTTTTGGCGAAGTTTCTTCCACTGTTGCCCTTTCCAAAGGTCACTAGCTTTTTTGCTGTGTCTACCCATGCTCTTCTCCAAAGTCTATATACTTGATACCCGTGACCAGTTTTCGGTCACATCCTACCCGGCAGGAGGGATTAAGTTTGACATAACTTACTAGGGTTTCGACCGTTCCTTAGACCTCGTGTTGCTGCCGTTTTTACTCGTTCCATCTATTAGATTGTTGTGGTGATTTAGGTCAGTCCAATTTGCCCATCCTCCTCTCGGAGATTACAGCTATTCTGGAGAAGACGCTGTGAGAGTAGAGGATACATTCCATATTGGTTTTTCAGGTTATGGTAGGCTGGTAGGACATTTTTCTAGGACTTGTTTAACCATGTCACCTCCCCTTTAGCGCCAGTGTTGTTACCTGCTTCTTTTCAACTGATTGCGCCCTGGTGCCAGCTTCACTCTGTAGGGATGTCGCCCTGCTCGGTGTGGCCAGATAGGGAGTCACTTATCTCTTCAAGGGGCGGGTTTTCACCGCCATCCAATAGATAGTTAGAAATCTTTTGAGGGTGTTACCCTCACGATTCCCCTTACTCATACCCCTCTAGTTTCTAGAGGCTCCTAGTAAGAACGAGCCGCACCTCCAGTCCAGCTAACTGTCTTACTCGTATAGGCTTCACAAACATCCACTACTATTTTGCCGGTTTCCGAAGCTTTATGCTTTAAAAACTCTTTAAACCTAAAATGGGAAAATGTGAGCAAATTCCGTACAGTTTTTGACCGGATTTTTCTTTTTCCTTTTTTTGACATTTCAGACGTCTCAAAAGTTGGAAGTAATATCACATCAAAGTGGTCAACTAAGAATCGAGCAGCTTTGTGATGGAGTTCGTTTATTAGATTTTGAATTCTAATGATAATTCGCCTAGCAGCTTTCCTCATTCGTCGCTTCTGATTCCTAGACGCCTTGCTAATTTTTGACAGTAAATTATCAAGATGAGTACAAAGTCTCTGAATTCTGGAAAAATCTCCGTGACCAATCTTTCCTACAGAATTTTCGCTAAAAAACGTCAGAAATGTTCTAACACCGGGGTCTATCGCTACCACTCTACCTTGGTTATCGGCTTTCGTTTGAGTAGTTTGATGAGGGACTGTTAAATAGTAGTCCCCATTCGTGCTGGTTAATCGACAATCTCCCCTGTTATCAGGCAAAGATTCGGAAAAGGTTAAAGTCCCTAATTTTGTGTGATAAACCCCCTTCTCCGAGACCGCTGACTTTGGGATGTAGCAAGACTGAACAGGATTTTTTCGAGACCTAAACCTAACCCGATTAATTTGCCCAGTCTTTTTGTACTTTTTCTTGGATTCCCTGACAGCGGTGCAAGCATCCTTAATCCCTATGGATTTAATTTGATAAGGCACTGCTTTACACCACTCGGGAAGGTCATTTAATATCCCAGTTTTGATAGCTTTCCAATTAGCTTTTATTTCGCCATTTTGGAGTATCTTGACGGTTTTATTGAATACATAACGGGACACTCCAAACCATTTACGAATAATGGAACGTTGTTCAGCATTGAGGAATATCCGAATCTTTTTTGATTTTTGCCCCGTACTTTCGGAGTCCGTGAACCCGACAAGAGAAGACGTGAATGATTCAGAGAAGATCCGCTGTGAGTTCGGATCCTCGACAGCTTTCAGGCTGGTCGAGAACCAGGATTTTGCCACCGTTGAGCTCTGCCAGGTATTCAAACAGTTCAAACCCGAATCGAGTGAGTCTGTCTCTACAGGCAACAACAATAGTGAGCTGACATCCTTGCATAAGTCGTTCCAGTATGGTTCTAAGCCCTTTCCTTTTGTAGTTGAGTCCTGAACCGATATCCTTGATGATTTCCGCTTCTGGGAACATGGAATGCATGTATGCGACTTGCCTGGCGAGATCGTCAAATTGCTTGCTGCTACTGACTCGGCAGTAACAAATTGTGACTGGCTCGGGAGCTTTTCGTTTCCCCAAAGTGGCAAGACTAACTGTATCGAACATTCTGTACCCGCTTGGGGTTCGTTCGCATTTGATGATGCCATTGTCTGCATATTTCCTCAAAGTGGTTTGAGAGAGTCCCGTAAGTTCGACCGCCTTAGGTCGTGGTACTAGTGTCATGTCTCTATTCTAACAATTATGAAAAGACTTTACTAGACTTTATGACACTTTGCATAACTGTCTACTAACC
>NZ_JAAHHC010000111.1:0-4226 GCF_010672265.1 Moorena sp. SIO3A2 | reverse complement strand
GTTGGCAAGACATATTCAACCAACAAATCTACGACCAACTCAGTGAAGTAACTGACCCTCTATTCAACACTAGAGGATGGATTAGCAACTATGACAACCAACCCATACCAGTAGAGCAAATGCGCATTTGGGCAGGGGATATTGTTTCTCAAGTATTAGCCCAAAAACCAGAGAGTGTGTGGGAAATAGGCTGTGGTACAGGAATGCTGCTATTTCAAATCGCACCCCAGACACAAAAATATTTAGGAACAGATATCTCCAAGGTCTCATTAGAATACATCAAACAACAAATAGAACAGCAACCAGACAAATATGGTCATGTCTCCTTAGCACAGAAACGAGCCGAAGACATGGCTAATATAGCAGATAACAGTTTCGATGTTGTATTACTGAGTTCCATAGTCCAGTATTTCCCGAGTGTGGAGTATTTGTTGCAAGTAATAGAAAAAAGTATCCGGGTAGTCAAACCAGGAGGGATGATTTTCCTAGGAGATATCCGCAGCTTGCCATTAATGAAAGCATTTCACAGTTCGGTGCAACTGTATCAAGCAACTCCCTCACTATCAGTAGAAAAACTCAAGCAACAGATAGACCGAAAAATACAACAGGAAACAGAGTTTTTGGTGTCACCAGAGTTGTTTATAGCTCTCAAAGAAAAACATCCAGAAATAACTCATGTACAGATACGTTTACAGAGGGGAAGGGAAAATAATGAACTGAATAAATATAGGTATAGCGTGCTGTTGCACATAGAGGCACAACCAGCAACGGTAATAGAACCCCCAGTAGAGAATGGTGCGGGTATAAATTATGAAGAAATCGAAGCATATCTGAAGCAAAAACAACCCCCAGCCATCTGCTTTAGTGGTCTGGTAAATGGCCGAGTGGAGAATGATGTCCTTGGGGTTGAGTTAGTCTCAGCAACAGAGGAAGTTAAGAATGTGCAGCAGTTGAGGCAAAAATTACAGGAGAAGCAATTTAACGGCATCGACCCGGAAAAACTATATAAGCTAAGTTCGGATTTAGGATATTCTCTAGAGTTGTGTTGGGCAGCACAGGGTGGTGCAGAATGTATGGATGCGACGTTTGTGCGCAGTGAGTTAGCCAGGGAGGGGATGGTGTTAACACCCCTAACTCAAAAATCAGTTATCGGTGGTAACTGGCCTAGTTATGGGAATAATCCTTTGGCTTCTGTGACAGCTAAACAACTCATACCGGAATTGAGAGAGTATTTGGAGTCGAGGTTGCCAGAGTATATGGTGCCATCGGGGTTAATGGTGTTGTCCCAATTACCACTGACACCGAATGGTAAGGTAGACCGTAAGGCATTGCCAGCACCAGATTTTGCTAATAGTCTGTCAACGGAGTATGTAGCTCCTGAGACGGAAACACAAAAGTTATTAGCAGAGATTTGGAAAGAAGTGTTGGGTATAGAACAGATAGGTATACACGATAACTTCTTTGATTTGGGAGGGCATTCTTTGATGGCAACTCAAGTTGTGTCTAGGCTGCGACAGGCTTTGGGGATGGAGTTATCCCTAACTACTTTATTTGAAAGCTCTACTATAGCCAAACTAGCGGAAGTTTTAGTTGAGCAACAGTTGGAGCAAGTAGACAGTAATATACTAGAACAAATTTTAGCTGAGGTTAATAAATAATGAGTGATATAAAAAAACGTTTGGCTAATCTTTCGCCAAAACAACGAGAACAGGTATTGGAAAAGCTCCGGCAGGAGCAGTTGCTCCCAACTGCCAAGGAAAGTCAAGTTATTCCAATTATTCCAAGGGAACAGGTAATCCCGTTATCCTATGCACAACAAAGGCTATGGTTCCTAGAAAAAATGGCCTTGAGTAGCAACGCCTACAATATGCCATTAACCCTACATCTAGTAGGTAAACTAGACTATGTAGCCCTACAAGAAAGTCTTAACCAAATCATCGCTCGCCATGAAACCCTGAGAACCACTTTCAGTGAAATCAACGGCACACCAGTACAAATAATTCAACCCCCCTTTGAATTAGAACTACCCATAATTGACCTCACTGGGTTAACACCATCAGAAGCTACCACCAAACTCCAACAACTACTCCAACAAGAAAATGAACTTTCATTTAATCTAGAAGTAGACCCTCCCATACGGGCTCAGTTGTATCAACTAGGAACAACAGAACACATACTGCAAATCACATTACATCACATAGCTAGTGATGGCTGGTCACTGACAGTATTACCCAAAGAACTCTCGGCTATTTACACTGCCACACTGTTCGAGAAACCATCCCCATTACCCCCACTACCAATACAATATGCCGACTTTGCAGTTTGGCAAAAGAACTACTTACAAGGTGAAACCCTCTCTACCCAACTCAACTACTGGAAGCAAAAGCTCCAAAACTTACCTCAACTACAACTACCCACAGACCATCCCCGACCCGCAGTTGAAACTTTTAATGGAGCAGGTATACCCATAAACATACCAGCAGCACTAACATCAAAAGTTAAACAACTCACCCAAAAGCAGGGAACTACCCTATTTATGACCCTGTTAGCAGTATTCAAAGTATTGCTGTCTCGTTACAGTGGTCAAGAAAGTATAGCAGTAGGAACACCCATAGCTAACCGCAACCGCTCAGAAATAGAAGGGTTGATAGGTTTCTTTGTGAACTCCCTAGTCATGTACACAGACCTGGGAGGGGACCCTAGTTTCACAGAAGTATTAAACCGAGTTAAACAAACAGCTCTAGAAGCTTATGGTCACCAAGACATACCCTTTGAGAAATTGGTAGAACAGTTGCAGCCAGAACGGGCACTATCGCAAAACCCGTTATTTCAGGTGATGTTTGCGGTGCAGCAGTCGGAAATCTTAAAACCATCCTTTAGCTTACCTAACTTAGAAGTAGGTTGGTATGAAGGGGCAGGAGCTGAGATGACAGTGCGGATGGACTTAGAGTTACATCTGTGGCCAGTAGGAGAAGAAATTAAAGGATTCTGTGCTTATAACCGATACTTGTTCTCAGCCGAAACAATTAGTCGCATGGTGTCACATTATGAAAACTTACTATCAGCAGCAGTAGAGACTCCCGAGAGACCTATTAGCAAGTTGCCATTAATGACACAGCCAGAGCTAGACCAGATACTGGTAGAATGGAACAATACAACAACAGATTACCCCACAGACAAATGTATCCATCAGTTATTTGAGGAACAGGTCGAAAAAAACCCAGATGCAATAGCGGTAGTATTTGAAGAGCAAAAGCTGACCTATTCTCAATTAAATAGCAAAGCTAATCAACTAGCCCATTATTTGCAAAAATTGGGAGTAGTTCCAGAAACCCTAGTGGGAATATGTGTAGAGCGTTCAGTAGAGATGGTAGTAGGTTTATTAGCCATACTCAAAGCCGGAGGAGCTTATGTACCATTAGACCCGAATTATCCAACTTCGCGCCTCCATTACATGGTAGAAGATGCACAACTATCTATCATCTTGACTCAAGAAAAATGGCAACATCATCTACCTCAAACAGCAGCTCAAGTAATATGTCTGGACGCAGATATACTAAAGACAGGTAGTTCAGAAAACCTAACAGTATCAATAACATCAGGGCATCAGGCATATATGATGTATACCTCCGGTTCGACAGGTCTACCCAAGGGAGTGAACATCAGACATCAAGGAGTAGTGCGACTGGTAAAAAATACCAACTATATTAAGCTCACAGAAGAAGACATATTCCTACAATTAGCACCCATATCCTTTGATGCAGCCACACTGGAAATTTGGGGCAGTCTACTTAACGGAGGAACCCTAGCAGTAATGCCACCTCATCAACCCTCCCTAGGAGAAATAGGAGCAGCAATTAGGGAAAACCAAGTTACAACCCTATGGCTGAGTGCAGGATTATTCCAACTGATGGTAGAAGAGGAACTAGAAAACTTAAAATCATTAAAGCAACTATTAGCAGGAGGAGACGTATTATCTGTCACCCATGTGCAGAAAGTAGTAGAGAAACACCCAGGATGTCAATTAATAAACGGTTACGGGCCGACAGAAAACACCACATTTACCTGCTGTTTCCCAGTTCAGGCTGATAGTAACATAGAAAAATCAGTACCTATAGGTCGGCCAATATCTAACACTCAAGTATATATTCTGGATGCCAACTTACAACCAGTACCAATAGGAGTACCAGGAGAACTACACATAGGCGGCGACGGAATAGCAACAG
>NZ_JAAHHC010000110.1:0-5461 GCF_010672265.1 Moorena sp. SIO3A2 | reverse complement strand
TAATTACTCGCTTACCCTCTTGTCGGACAAAGACGGAGGAAGAGAGCACCCTTCTGAGGTCTTCTTGTTCCACCTCAGTGTATCTCATCCTGATCTTTCGTCAATCGAAGTGATCAGCCACTGGTATATGGAACATTTTGGAGTATAATTTAATTTACTTCTATTTATATAATTTAATGAGCTATATTTATCATTTAGATACGCATTTTCTTCCTTTATCTAGCGACAGCACTTTTAGTATTACTTTTGAAACAGTACATTCAATAACTGTTTTCTCCCATATTGGATCGGTTTTCCTCCTTGAGGATATTGTAGATTCTATTGATAGTTTTAAAGACACTGACAAAAATTTTTTACAAAAACTGTTAGAAAACAAGGGGCATTACAGAACGATTGATTACAAATACCTAAAAACAGTAAAAGTGGAAGGCAGTACAGACGTAACAATGAGTGAAGCCCCTAGTCATTGTTATACGGTCATACATCAGATGACTGAAAAAGAAGTTGAAGAGTTTTATCAATAATAATGACTTTAACCATTCTTGTCTCGATTGTTTGTTGGTCGAGGCAAGGAATCAGGTATGGTTGAGGGAAAAGCAGACCTCAGCCCACTCAATAGTGGGGATAATTTGTTTGTGTGGGGATGATTTGTTTGTAGTGAGTGCTAATAGGTAGGCTGAAGTTTTCGGTCACAATAAATCCCTGCGAGGGCAGGGAAAAGGCTTAACTATAACGCTATAAATCTATAGCGCTATAAATAGTTTAGCGTAGATTGATGGCTATGAGTCACTCTGTGGAAGGTTTTAAGGCATTCATTAAGAAAAAAAACGAAAAGATATTGTTACGAAATTAACAATTATAATGAGCGTACCCATTACGGCATTAGGTACGGTATGACATTACAAGATGATTTCTTCCAAGTTGGGCAAGCAGACCCTTTCCAAGGTAATTTCTTCGCTGACAACGGGAGCGGAGCGGATAACTACGTTCCAGGGGAAGGCGAGACATTATTAGCGGTAATAAGCAATCAATTTATCCCAAGCAATACATTGGCAACATTTGGAAACGGCTCTACGTTTATCTTTCAAGAGAACGGAGACTTTGTCTTCGACCCAAATGGGGCCTTCGACTTTTTAGAACCGGGAGAGGAAGGAACTCCCTTTGAGTTCACTTATTCATACTTCAACGAATCTAATCGCCCCACTGTTAGTGGGGCGTTCATTACCATACAAGTGGTTAGGGAAGCCCCTACTGCTCCAATAGCACAGAGTGATGTCTTTAGCATTGCAGAAGATGGGCAAGTATTTGCAAGCCTTTTTGACGACAACGGGAACGGAAGAGATGAAGGGGATGGACCACTGACTCCTACTTTCTTTAGTTCAGACGGAACTGAAATCCCTCAAAATCAGGAAGTTGTATTAGAAAGTGGTGCAACTGTTACTTTAGGGGATGCTACAAGCATCAACTATCAACCCAATGGAGCTTTTGACAGTCTAAATGATGGGGAAACCTTTGAAGAAGAAGTGTTCACTTACACCCTCACGGATGGTAATGGGTTAACATCTGAGCCTGCCGAAATCAGGATAACTGTCAATGGAGAAGGCACTCCCGACCCAGTAGATCCAGTAGACCCAGTAGACCCAAGTCCGATCACGATCGCTCCAATTCGTGAAATCATTGGAAACAACGAGATTACCCTGGGGACTTCCTCCGATGACATTTTGACAGGAACCAGTCAGGCTGATGCCATTCTTGGGCTAGGCGGGGCTGATGTGATTCGTGGACTCGCTGGACGTGACACTCTTGGAGGTGGCGGTGGTCGTGATAGCTTATTCGGCGGTCAAGGCCGGGATTACCTTGATGGTGGAGGTGGTCAGGACCAGTTGAACGGTGGAGCTGGTCGTGACATCTTGGTAGGCGGCAATGGTTCCGACGTTCTTAGTGGTGGCAAAGGCCGGGACTTATTCGTTCTTCAATCTGGGGAAAATGGAGTTGATACAATCGAAGATTTCCAGGACACCAGCGACAGGATCGCTCTAGTTGGTTATGACTTGGGACAGATTGAAGCTGTGCAGGACGGCAGCTCTACCTCCATCCAATTTGCGGGAACAGAGATTGCCTCATTGACCGGAGTAGATGCCTCCCTGATTACAGATGAGGATTTCGTGTTGGTTTAAATTAGCAAAAGAAAGCTGTACCATATCCAACCCAAAACTTGACACTCCCTACGGCTATAAGCCGGGGGATTCTTGGTTCACAGACCCGTCTTGCTCGATCAAGCCGGAGCCAGAAGGAGTAGAGGACAAGTCTCCCCAAGCGTTAATTTTAGTTCCGGTGTGCCCCACCGTACTCAAGGCTCTCGTTAAGATGTTTATTGCGGCGTTATGGTCTCTGTCTAACTCACATCCACATTCACATACATGGGGAGTGTCAAAGTGACTTCTTCACTATCGCGGGAACTGGGCGTTGATCCAGACTTGATGGCATGATGTGAACGAGCAAATACCTATGAGCACCCTGGCACCCGCCGGGGTTTCTTTTTTCGCGAATCCATAAACCATACTGGGAAAGCGATACAGCCATTATTTCCCAAAAAGTCGCGATTGCTTCTTAACACTCGGGCTATTCTTTTTGGCCAGTTGGCCGCCCACATTCATCCCTTGGGGTGAGGAACGAATTTCGCGGAAAATCAATAACCTTTTAAACCACTCCAGGTAAGGGTTTGAGGTAGTTGATCACCCAAAAATTCCTCAACCTTTTTGGGTGGTGCTGTGAACTACCCAACGGTATCGGCTTTAGCCTCCGCTGCGCGAACGGTTGCAAGGCCGTAGGCCACGCTACGCGAACGGCAAGCTTTACTACTAGCGGGACGTCCCACCGCCAAACTCACCACATCCGTCCGTTCAGCGGAAGCAGCTTCTCCTAATATTAAGATAGCTCCGTCTTCTCCTTCTATGTGGGGGGCAAAAACCTTGCCATGAAAGGGTTGCAGGCACTTTGGATAGGTACTGATGTGACCCTCCCCCTCCAAACAGAGAGCTTCGGGAATCGTTTCCTATTAGGATATTGTCCACAAAAAGAAAAACCCCCTAGTGGTGCGAAGAGGGGGCGTTGCACTATCTCATTTTATCGCGATGGAAGATGCTTTTACAAAGCAGACAGGACTCTTTCTCTATAATCTATAATCAATTTAACTGAATTAAAATCGTGGTCTAGTTCATGGAAACAGGCAAGATAAATGTCTTTTACTTCTTTTCCGACGGGACTAGAGGGATTTAAAAGTCCTAGAATTATGGAAGCTTTAGGGGTCCAAGTCTCTCCCATCAATGAAACAACTCCAGCATTTTCAAAATAATCTTTCATTAGCTCGTAACAAAACTCAAATTTTCCTTGAGTCAAGTCAAAAAAATGCATCATTTTGTCTGCACGGTAAAACACAGGAGGATCATCATAAAATCCCTCTGCTCCGAAATCAATGAAAAGGAGGGCGGCGTCTCTTTTAGATTGAAGGGTGGGCGTCACTTCTCCACGGAGCAAAGCTAGTGAGTAATCGTGAACAGCTTGAATAGTTACACTTGTCAGCATGTTAGTATTAACCTATGAGTTTGATCTCTTCGGACTTAGAAAGCGGCTGTCTTTTGCGGGAGAGCCGCTTTCTGCATTTAGTATAGCACAGTGGTGAACAGTATTGTCTACAAAAAGAAAAACATTAGCAGTTCGATTACTGATATTCAGTTCACCTAAGGAAAACTATTCCTTAGGTGAATTCACCGGGTGGGTTGTCAAGTCGCTTTTTATTTTTTCTTGACTTTGTTCAAAAACCACATGTTTACTTCTTTTGCTACTTTTGACACGTTATAGTCATTAAGCCAGTGCCCTATCATTATGATTTGTATCGGGAGCCAAGTCTCTCCGTCAATAGGGACACCTTCCTCATAAATCATGTTTTTACGAGTGCAATCGACAATGTAAACTTTTTTTACTTCATAAAAAGCTGCCACCTCTTCGGTAGTCCACTCTTCCCATTCTGGAGCATTTAACAACTCAATCAGCTGAGATACTTTAGCTGAGAAATTTTGACTATTGCTGGAATCCATGTTATGATCAACCTATGTTTGATTTGTTCGGACTTAGAGAGCGGCTTCCTTACCAGGGGATGGCCCGCTTTCTGCATTTATTATAGCACAGCGGTGAACAGTATTGTCCACAAAAAGAAAAACCCCCCAATCGGTGCGGATGGAGGGCGTTGCACTATCTCATTTTATCGCGATGGAAAACTAGCCAAGGTCTAGTACTAGCTGCACTTGATTCTGATGATAATCACGGATTTTTTGTAGAAAATCTTTTCGGGAGCTAGACATTACCATTACTACTAATGCATCATCAATTTTCTTTTTTAAAGCTGGATCAGCTTCAGCCGTAAAATGCTGATGATGAGTGCGATCTCGCCGCTTGGTTTTTGGGTTCACAGGATTCACTTGCCGGATGCGTTCCATCACCTTCGCTGGAATCCAATCATAGACCGCTTGGTTGATAAATGTTCCCATTGCTGGGCAGTTCCATGCCACCCCAACTAATCGCACCGCGTGCGCTTGCCATTCAGCATTAAAGTGAATATCCCATTCCCGCGCTTCTTCCTGCACTATCCCCTCAATAGTCCTTCGCTTTGTTTTAGCTAGTTCAGCTTCTAGTTCCGCAATCCGGGCATCCTTCTCTTTTAACTGCTGTTGAGCTTCTGACATGACCCGCTTAGCTTCTGGCCAAGCGTCTAGCATTAATGTCCGAACTTCTTTCGCCACTGCTGACTTAGTTAGGATCATTCCCAAACGCAAAGCACCGCGAGGATTCCATATTAAGGCAGTAGAGGTATATTTACTAACCCCTAAAGAGGCTAAGGAAAAGTTTTCCTTAGCCTTACTATATGTAGTTAACTCTTTCCTTGATAATGTTTGAACACCATCAGAATCAAATTCATCCTTATTATTTTTGTGAGTTTTGTTTACTAGATTTTCTGAAACCCCATAATACTCAGCTAATTGCTTGGTAGTACAGACCCCAGTGCCATTAAGGTAAGCCTGGAACAGTGCGCCAGCTTTCGCTAGGATATCTTCTGCGGACTCGTGAGTGTACTTGGAGAGTTCCATGTCACGCTCTTCCCGGTTATTTTTCCAGGACTCTTGAATGCTGTCGTAATCCATGTTATGATCAACCTATAAGTTTGATTTACTTACAGAAAGCGGCTACCTTTGCACGGGATGAGCCGCTTTCTGCATTTAGTATAGCACAGCGGTGAACAGTATTGTCCACAAAAAGAAAAACCCCTGGCTCTCCACCGGGGGTTTTTCTTTGGTCAGTTAGGAGAGATTAGAGGTAATGGTCTCCATAATCTTCAATGTGTTCCCATTCAGTCTCTTGTGAAAAAATGACTTGGTTAGCATCTTGAAGAGACATTCTAATACTG
>NZ_JAAHHC010000011.1:198630-487800 GCF_010672265.1 Moorena sp. SIO3A2 | reverse complement strand
TATCAGCTATCAGCTATCAGCTATCAGCTATCAGCTATCAGCTATCAGCTATCAGCTATCAGCTATCAGCTATCAGCTATCAGCTATCAGCTATCAGCTATCAGCTATCAGCTATCAGCTATCAGCTTTTGAATAAAAGAGGTAAGCAAAAGTTTAATCTCAGTTCCTTGGCCTTTCGGCCAAGGAATTCATTGTATTTGGCTTTGAGTCCGTTGAACTCCTAAGCCGGATAGCTTGTTTTAAGCTGACCGCACCTCAAGTAGCGTGAGCTTTTAGCTCACGGCTGACCGCTGACGGCTGAATGCTTACATCTGATTAGCCTTTCAGTCCCTCTAACCAACTGGATAAATCCGACCCATCGGAAAAATCGAACAATGCCTCACTCAGTTGATCTAAATCAGCAGCAGATAAGTTGTTGATGACTGATTCTAGAGTAGGCTCGATTGTTCCAACCTGGCGTTTCAACTGACGCATAATTAGCTCCAGTTTTCCTTGCTGTAAGCCTTGCTGTAAGCCTTGCTGTAAGCCTTGCTGTAGACTTTGTTGGACTTTCTCTTCTCCCCAAGGTAATAAATGTCCAGAGCTATCCCACCACCGTAACCAATAGTTGGTGATTTCTGATTTTTTACCGTACCATACTCCCAGAAACAAACCCATAGATTCAATCCAGTAGCGTCCATTAGCATCGGGTTGTTGAAGGGTATAGCTTCCTGAATTAAGCGATCGCATTTCCAAACTTCCGGACCCTGGGTCAAAAATCACATAAATTGGTACTTGTAGGATTTGCTCGTAAAAGTACCATTTGCCATAGGGGTAACGGGGGTTCATGGAATATTCTCCTTGTTCCTTTTCGGATAAGAATTCCATAACCACTGCTGGTACCTCTCCTTCGGTGTGAGGGGTATAGCTACGGCGAATCACCCCTGGTAACACAGGAAACACAGAAGGTACATAAAACCAGTCCGGTGCTTTGACTACTGTTTTACCGTCCACATTGGCACAGAGTCCAAAGTTGGACGCAATCAGCATTGAGTTAGTGATAAATCCGGCTAATTCCAGAATCTCTCGCAGGATAGCCGCTAATAAGGGATGATAGAGATTTTCCACTGGGTCATCGGGTAATTGAAATTCGTCGGGGAGTTTTTCCCATCGGATAATGGGTTCGGCTTTCGTTTGAGTCATAGCCATATCGGGTGTCTTTATATCTTTAAGGTAACGAAAAACTTAACTTTGTTTGTTTGAATAGAGTTTTGAAGAGACTGCCGAGTTTTGAGGGTTTAGTTTTGAGTAATAACGACAGATTTTAAAATTTTATTATATTTATAGATTACAATTAATGTTAACTACTAAATTATTAAACACTAACTACTAATGACAAAGAAAACACTTGAAACCGCTACCTATGTCGAAGCAATGGCGCAACTCCTTGATTTAGACCTTAAGCCCCAACACCGTCCTGGTGTTATCAAAAACTTCGCTAAAATTTATGCGATCGCATCTTTAGTGACAGAATTTACCTTACCTGATGATATCGAAGCTGCTCCGGTATTTGAACCTTAGGATGCTGATTTTTTTTCTAGTAAATTAGAAAGCTTATTGGTTTATAACCGTTACTAAATCATCATAATAATAGTTTAAATTGGGATGCTAACCGTGAAACAAATTGATGATGCTATTGGAATTGCCACTGGGATTCGAGAAGGTCAAGTCACCGCAAAAACAGTTATTACTAACTGTCTCGAAAAAATCACTGTCCGTAACCAATCCCTTAACTGTTTCACAACGGTTACCACTGACCAAGCCTTATCCGATGCTGAAGAGATTGATCATGCTATTGCTAAAGGGAACAATCCCGGTCCATTGGCAGGAGTTCCTTTTGCAGTTAAAAACTTATATGATATTGCTGGCTTAATAACATTAGCTGGGTCAAAAATTAATGCTGAAAATCCTCCTGTTTCCCGTGATGCTACTGCTGTAACTAAACTAAAACAAGCGGGTGCTATCCTAGTCGGAGCATTAAATATGGATGAGTATGCCTATGGCTTTGTAACGGAAAATAGCCATTACGGTGCAACTCATAACCCCCATGATCTCACTCGCATTGCTGGTGGTTCCTCTGGCGGCTCGGCAGCAGCAGTGGCAGCGGGATTAGTACCAATTACTCTTGGTTCTGATACCAATGGTTCAATCCGGGTACCAGCTGCGTTGTGTGGTACTTTTGGCTTAAAACCTACCTACGGACGATTGTCTCGCGCAGGGGTTTTCTTGTTTTCTGCTAGTTTGGATCATATCGGTCCGTTTGCTCGTTCTGTACGGGATATTGCTACTACTTTTGATATCCTTCAGGGAGCAGATCCCGCTGATCCAGTTTGTAGCAATCGTCTCCCAGAACTCTGTGTCCCCCACCTTAACGAAGGGATTGAAGGGTTACGGATTGGGGTTGCTGATGGGTATTTTGCTCAAGGGGCAGAACCAGAAGTCTTGGATGCTGTGGCTA
This sequence comes from Moorena sp. SIO3A2, assembly GCF_010672265.1. Taxonomy (NCBI): domain Bacteria; kingdom Bacillati; phylum Cyanobacteriota; class Cyanophyceae; order Coleofasciculales; family Coleofasciculaceae; genus Moorena; species Moorena sp. SIO3A2. The sequence goes on along the minus strand of NZ_JAAHHC010000011.1, from coordinate 485,303 downwards.
AAGTGGCTAGTAGCTTGGATGTAACTGCCTCGGTTACTATCCCAGAAGCCAAGCGAGCCAGAGCAGCAGCTTATATTATTACAGCTAATGAAGGGTCAAACCTCCATTTGGACAATTTGCGTAAACGTCCCGATGATTTTGATCCAGCTACACGCGTACGCTTTTTAGCAGGTGCCCTAATTCCAGGCACTTGGTATATTCAAGCGCAACGGTTTCGACAATGGTTTCGCGATCGCATTCGGGAAGTCTTCCAAAATGTCGATATTATCCTCGCTCCCACTACCCCTTGTGTTGCTCCCCTACTGGGTCAAGAAAAAATGGTCATTGCTGGGGAAGAAGTGTTGGTTCGTCCAAACTTAGGATTATTTACTCAACCCTTATCCTTCATTGGCTTACCGGTCTTATCGGTACCAATTCACCGTCCTGGTCAAATGCCCTTAGGGGTACAAATTATTGCTGCACCCTACCATGAAGCCATGATTCTTAGAGTTGCTGCAGTGCTTGAGGAGCAAGGCATCGTTTCAGCAGCGGTTGTGTCTTAACAAATCGATGATTGAGACAATATTCTTTTACCGCAAATAGTTGTATAATAAAATATTAATTATTGCCACAATTCAAAAAGAAGTATAAAGAGTTAAGTATGAAACAATTTTATCTAGCATTTATCTAGCAGCATGCTCTCCCAGATTAAAGAGTTAGCCCAAGAACTTGCCCCGCGTCTGATCGAAATCCGCCGTCATCTCCACTCTCACCCAGAATTGAGTGGTCAAGAACACCAAACAGCCGCTTACGTAGCTGGGGTCCTATCCTCCTGTGGTCTTCATGTACAAGAAAGGATTGGCAAAACTGGTCTTATCGGTGAACTGATTGGTGGTACCGATGACCGATTAGTCGCACTGCGCACTGATATGGATGCTCTACCCATCACCGAACAAACTTGCCTCGATTTTGCCTCACATCAACCGGGAGTCATGCATGCCTGTGGTCATGATGTCCACACCACCGTAGGCTTAGGCACAGCTATGATTCTATCCCAACTCGGAGAAACTTTTCCTGGTAATACTCGCTTTCTGTTCCAACCAGCTGAGGAAATTGCTCAAGGTGCAAACTGGATTGTTAAAGATGGGGGCATGAAGGATGTCAGTGCTATCTTTGGTCTTCACGTTTTCCCATCAATTCCAGCAGGGTCTATTGGTATCCGCTATGGGGCATTAACAGCAGCAGCGGATGATTTAGAAATCGTAATTATGGGAGAATCCGGTCATGGAGCTCGCCCTCACCAAGCTATTGACGCGATTTGGATTGCTGCCCAGGTGATTACCACCCTCCAACAAGCTATTAGTCGCACCCAGAACCCATTACACCCGATGGTCTTGACAATTGGACAAATTAGTGGTGGGCGAGCTCCGAATATTATTGCTGACCAAGTCCGCCTAGTAGGAACAGTGCGATCGCTTCATCCCCAAACCTATGCTGGCCTACCCGATTGGATTGAAAAGATTGTGGCCAATGTCTGTAATGCTTATGGCGCTCGCTATCACATCAACTATCAGCGGGGAGTACCATCAGTACAAAATGACCTAGCCTTAACTCAGTTGTTGGAAGCAGCAGCTAAGGAAGCTTGGGGAAGCGATCGCGTTTCAATCATACCGGAAGCCTCTATGGGTGCAGAAGATTTCTCGGTTTATCTACAACACGCTCCTGGCAGCATGTTCCGCCTCGGGGTTGGATTCCAAAATAAACTAAACTACCCACTACACCATCCTCTATTTGCCGTGGATGAATCGGCCATTGTTACCGGTGTAGTTACTCTGGCTTATGCGATTTATAAGTACTGGCACCAGGACTGTTAATTATAAAGTTAATTTTACAGTTAATTTTAGCGATTTGCAACAATTTTAAGTACAGATTATGATTTTTTGTTCCCTGTTGCTTCTTTTATGTTCCTTTTTCCTTAATTCATACTCCCTACTCCCTACTCCCTACTCCCTACTCCCTATTCCCTATTCCCTATTCCCTACAATCCAAAATTTACCTCACCCAATTGATAACTGCTATGATATAGTATTTTATGCTAAAGCCCTAAGACTGATTTAGCAATATTGAAATAAATCAGCACACCCAAGACATCAACAACTGTTGTAATAAATGGTGCGGACATCAGAGCTGGGTCTAAGCCTAGGTGACGGAACAGAAACGGTAGGGCTGAACCGGCAACTGATGCTAAAAGTGCGATCGCAATCAGACTCACTCCCACCGAGAGGGCTACTGACAAATCTCCTTGTAACCAGTAAGCCCATCCCGTAGCCATCGTACCCAGAATTACTCCTAGTAATAACCCCGCCAGTGCCTCTCGCCCAATCACTTGACCGGGGCCTAAGTCACGAATTTCATCAGTATTCAAGCCGCGAATCACCACCGTAGAAGACTGAGCTCCCACATTCCCACCAGTGCCAGTGAGTAAAGGGATAAAAGCTGCTAGGGCAACAACCTGCTGCAAAATAGACTCTTGAGACTTTATGATCGTACCCGTAACCGTATTAGTGAGTAACAAGACAAATAACCAAACTACCCGTCGGCGGGCAACTGTGAATAAATTGGTTTGAAAATAATTATCCCCCTCCGATTGGACACCACCACCGACCGCGTACATATCTTCTGTTGCTTCCTGCTCCAAGATATCAATCACATCATCCACAGTGACAATACCCACTAGACGCTGCTCCCGGTCAACCACTGGTACAGCCAGGAAATCATAGCGTTGGATCATCCGTGCTACCTCTTCCTGGTCTGCATAGGTATAGACATATACCACATCACGAGTCATAATTTCACCCATGGTGGTCTCGGTGGCAGAAATCACCAAATCCCGCAGGGAAACAATCCCAGTCAAATGTCGAGAGTTATCAGTTATATAGAGGTAATATACGACTTCCGAGGCTTTGGCTAAGCTACGAATCTGCTCTAAGGTCTCGGTAACTGTCAAGTTTTCCTTAAGGGAAATATATTCAGGGGTCATGATTCGCCCTGCTGTTCCCTCCTCATACCCCAAGAGCAGGGCTGTGGCTCGGCGTTCTTTGGGACTTAACTGTGACTGCAAGCGTCGGACGACCTTAGCTGGTAACTCATCAAACAACCTGGCTCGATCATCTGGCGACATCTTGTCTACGATATCCAGTACCTCCTGATGTTTAAACTTCTCAATTAGAGACTGTTGGACACTGGAGTCAAGATTTTCATACACCTCAATGGCCTCAGATTTAGACAATAAGCGGAAGGCAATCACTTGCATTGCTTCCGGTAATCCTTCAATCGCTTCCGCAATGTCTACTGGTTGTACTGGTACCAGCACTTGCTTAGCACCCTGAAGATTACCTTGCTCCAGCAGTATCTGCAGCTGAGAACGCACCAGCTGTCGCAGTTCACTACGCGAGATTGTCTGGAGGGAAATTTGGTTTTCAGTCAATGCAAACCCTCCTGTTGAGTAGGTTCTACTTGTTTGTCACTGCTGACTCAAGTCTAGATGGTTTTGGACTTGCTCCAAGACTAATTGGTAATTGGTAATTGGTAATTGGTAATTAGTACTTGGTAATTAGTAATTGGTAATTGGTAATTGGTAATTGGTAATTGGTAATTAGTACTTGGTAATTAGTCGAAAATCAATAAATAAATGAAATTATATTAAGAAATGTAAAATACGAACCATCTTTACTGCTGATCAGGTTTGAGTTAACTTAACCAAAGTTAACACAGTTACTCAAAGGTTTGTTTCTTAATTGGTAGCTCACCCAACTATCCTTGATTGAATTCCGATATTCAGCCATGACACTACTTGAGCGATCTTTGTTAAAGAGTATTTTTAACGCAATAGTTATTTGAGAGTGATCCCATCACCCTAGATTTCCCTGTAGGTGATCCAGCCCGGGGGTAATTAATTTGTGAACAAAAATCGTGAAATTCTTTCCCTTCTTACCCCTCTCTCCCTCTTCTGGTGTTTCACCACTCAAATCGGATTGCTATCGATCAGCAGCTTAGTAGTATAATTGTACTATTGAATTAGTTTAGGTTATCAGGAATCAACGATGCTGAAAACCCCGCGTCCTTAGACCGGGGATGAAAGCGAGATAGCTCGCTTTTAGCCGTGAAAAAAATATTTGGAAAGTTCCTAAATTTTATGCTATGTATTGTATACTAAATTAGTAGCAATAGGTCGATACTAATGATAGTTTTAGAGTTCAAAGCATACGGCAAGCAGAGACAATATTCAGCCATAGATGAGGCGATTAGAACGGCTAAGTTTATTCGCAATAGCTGCATTCGCTATTGGATGGACAATAAAGGGGTCAATAAATACGATCTCAACAAATATTGCACTGTCCTAGCAAAACAGTTGACCTTTGCCAATGAGCTGAACTCTATGGCTCGTCAGGCAAGTGCTGAACGAGCCTGGTCATCAATCGTCCGCTTCTACGATAACTGTAAGAAAAAAGTACCCGGCAAGAAAGGGTTTCCACGATTCAAGAAACATTGTCGCTCAGTAGAGTATAAGACTTCAGGATGGAAGCTATGTCCTGATAAAAAGTCAATCATCTTTAGTGACTTGAAGGGAATCGGGAAACTCAAACTCAAGGGTACATGGGACTTGTGGCGCTTCGACAAGAAGCAGATCAAGAGAGTCAGGATAGTCCGTCGAGCTGATGGATACTATGTCCAATTCTGCGTTCAGGTTGACATTAATGAACCTGTTCCAGCTACAGGTAACACCATTGGCTTAGACGTTGGACTAAAGGATTTCTACACAGATTCTAACGGAGATGCTGAACCTAATCCCAGGTTCTACAGAAAAGGTGAAAAGCGCCTAAAATTATATCAACGTCAAGTTTCCCGGAAAAAGAAAGGCTCATCCAATCGCAAGAAAGCGATTAATAGGCTAGGTAAGACACACCTCAAAATAAGTAGGCAACGTCAAGAACATGCCAAGAGACTGGCACGTTGCGTAGTCCGGTCAAACGACCTGGTAGCCTATGAAGACTTGAGGGTTAAGAATATGGTAAAAAATCATTGTCTTGCTAAGTCTATTAATGATGCAGGTTGGTATCAATTCAGGAAATGGATAGAACACTTTGGCGCTAAGTTTGGCAAGATAACTGTTGCAGTCAACCCTGCCTACACAAGCCAAAACTGCTCCAATTGTGGTGAAACAGTCAAGAAATCTCTATCAACTAGAACCCACGTCTGTCAGTGTGGTTGCTCCCTAGACAGAGACCATAACGCTGCAATCAACATCCTTGAACAAGCCTTAGGTACGGTGGGGCACACCGGAACCTGGATCATAGATCCGTTCGCGCAGCGGAGGCCGTAGGCCACGCTACGCGAACGGGTCTCCCGAAACGCTTTGGGAGAATCGGCCTCTACTCTTTCTGGTTCCGGCCTGACTGAGCAAGCTGACTCGTTGAGCAAAGAATCCCCGCGTATGCGCGACCGGGGAGTGTCAAAATGATAAGCACAAGCAATTATTATAAATTGCTATCATTGAAGGTTATTTAAATTAGATTTGCGAGTCTAACTATGGTTGATTGTCTCAATGCGGCTCGCTATTTCATCGTAAAAGCTTACGATGATGGCATGGAAGCTGAAATGACCAACATGAAGCTTCAAAAGCTTCTGTACTATGCACAAAGTTTACATCTAGCCCTTTACGATCAGCCATTGTTTGATGAAGAAATTCAAGCATGGCGATACGGTCCTGTGTGCCCTAGTGCTTACAGGTTTTACAGTGAGTTTGAAGCTAAGCAATTACCTATCCCTAAAAAAGACTTCCTCTCAAATATCCCTGATGAGAAGATAGAGCTTCTAGAAGAAACTTGGGAATATTTTGGTGGCTATCATGCTTTTCGACTTAGTAATATGACCCACTGCGAGTTTCCTTGGCAAAAAGCTCGCAAAGGTTTACGATCTGACGCTAGCTCAACTGAGCCCATTATTCTTGAGGATATGAAAGCATTAGGTAAGCAGAAACTTGATGAAATAGAACGTGAGCACCCCGCATATGAATCGGTGATGTCAAAAGTTTTGGAGGACGCTTTTGCTTCATCATCTTCAAATCTTATTGGTAAAGGAGAAGTGAGTGACTGGATCAAATCCCTTCTCGATTGACACTGAAAACTCACAGAATTTTTATCGTTCTTTGAAAAAACTTGCCAAAGATCACAAAGTTCACAAAAATAGCTTTTTTTTGCTTGTCACGCAAGTCCTAGACAATTTAATAGAGAACCCATATCCTAGAAATTCCCGTCAAGAACCTTTCCCAAAAACGAGTAAGTTACCTGAAGGATGGACATTTCATAAGCTTGAGTTGAAGTTTGGCCAAGGCGCTTCTGGACAAATCAGATTGATGTATTTAGTTAATACAAGTAAATCAGTTATCAAACTTGTTTGGATTTACAGTCATAAACAGTTCACAAAACGCCCTGATGACAAAGATCTTAGGAGTGTAATCCAACAAATTCTAGAGGATTAGCTTTTGCGTTCGCGCAGCGGCTCCAACGTCCCATCGCATTTCCCTAGTTGCTGCTCCTGGGACAGATAATGCTCTGTGCCTCTAAATTGACTCTAACTCCAGCAGCTAACAACCAACTGCTAATCAAGTCTAAACTAGAGTAGAGAGAAAGTAGGCGCAGGTGGTTGCGGATTCGCATTTTTCTGCGAGTCTGAGGAAAGTCCGGGCTCCCGAAAGACCAAACTTGCTGGGTAACGCCCAGTGCGGGTGACCGTGAGGATAGTGCCACAGAAACATACCGCCGATGGGAAGGATAAAGGTAGAAGGCTCCAGGAAGAATAAATTCTTCCGGCCTTTTTCCTGATTCTTTCACAGGTAAGGGTGCAAAGGTGTGGTAAGAGCGCACCAGCAGCATCGAGAGGTGCTGGCTCGGTAAACCCCGGTTGGGAGCAAGGTCGAGAGGAACTACGGTTGGTCTTTTACCAGTTCCGGATATGGAGAACCGCATGAGGCGTCTGGTAACAGCCGTCCTAGATAGATAACCACCCTCTTTAGTAGCTTTTTCATTGTTGCTAGGGAGAACAGAACCCGGCTTATGTCCGACTTTCTCTCAATTTAGCTATTAGTCGTTAGTAATGAGTACTCCCAGCAGACTCTGGTTAGTCACAAAGGACTTTCCGACTCACGACAACAGACACCCATGACCATCAAAGATCCCCGTCGTCAGAAACAATTAGAGAAGTTAGTTCAAAAGTTAGGACTATCTAAAACTACAGCTGTGAATTGGTCGTTGCTAGATTTAGCACTGACTCATTGTAGTATCTCAGCAGAAGACAACTATGAGCAGTTGGAGTTTGTTGGTGATGCTGTAATACGTTTAGCTAGCTCAGAATGGCTATGGGAAAATTATCCCAACTCTTCCGTTGGTGAGTTTGCTGCCATTCGTTCCGTACTGGTAAGCGATCGCATTCTGTCTCAACTCGCTCGCAGCTATGGTCTAGAGCGTTATTTACTCGTTTCCAATAGTGCCGCTGGGGACAAAGTTGGCGAAACATCCCGCTTAGCTGATGCCTTTGAAGCAATATTGGGAGCATTATATTTAAGTACCCATACCCTAGAATTAGTCCGTCCTTGGCTAGACCCTCACTTACAAAAACTCACTACTGAAATTCGTCAAGACCCTGCCCGCCAAAACTACAAAGATGCTCTTCAGGAATGGACTCAAGCTCACTACAAACTGCTCCCAAAGTATCATCTGACCGAAAACCTACAAGTGCATGGGGCAAACAACCGCTTCACTGCCCAAGTCTGGCTACAAAATCGACAATTAGGTGAAGGTACAGGAAGATCGAAAAAAGCTGCGGAACAAGCAGCAGCCAAACAGGCATTTCTGGAATTGAGAGGGCAAAAATGAAACAAACCGGAGTAGCCATATTGGGAGCAGGTCGCTGGGGGAAACACTTGGTCAGGAATTTCTTGGCACACCCTGATGCTTGCTTAGTAGCAGTGGTTGATCCATACCCAGAAACCTTGGCAGCTATTAAAGATAAATATAACCTAGCTCCTGAGGTACGTTTAGCAACAGATTGGGAATCGATACAGTATCTCCCAACAATTGAGGCAGTGGTAATTGCTACTCCAGCAGTTACCCATTACACCCTAATTAAGGATGCTCTACAGCAGGGGAAACACGTCCTAGCAGAAAAACCCTTAACCCTTGATGTGGCTGAGTGTCTAGAATTGTGCCACCTGGCTCAAGAAAACCAGCGACAACTCATGGTTGACCATACCTATCTATTTCACCCAGCGGTCAAGCGTGCTCAAGAGGTTGTCAACTCAGGATGCTTAGGAGACTTACGCTATGGATACGCCGCCCGTACTAACTTAGGACCAGTACGTCAAGATGTAGATTCTCTCTGGGATTTAGCTATTCACGATATTGCTATTTTCAACCATTGCTTAGGACAGCTACCTGTTCAAGTTCAAGCTAATGGTAGGGTGTGGCTACAGTTTCAAAAAGAGTTTCAAGTTAGCAATTCTTCAAGTATAACAAATAACCTACCCTACGGGAACGCCAAATGCGAACAACCTTCAACTCCTCAAGGACTAGCTGACTTAGTTCAGGTCACACTTAGCTATCCCACTGGCTTCCAAGCATTTATTCATCTGTGCTGGCTCAATCCAGATAAACAGCGGCGGCTTGGGATTGTAGGAACACAGGGAACCTTGATTTTTGATGAAATGGTTGCCCAAGCACCCCTAACTATCCAACATGGTTATTTTGAACAGAACGGGGAGTATTTTATCCCTGCTGGTCAACATCGTGAAGTTCTTGATCTCGAATCACTTGAACCACTTTATTCAGTATGCGATCGCTTTATTAACAGTCTCCGCTTGTCCCAACCTTCATCAATATCATCTGGCTGGGTTGGTGCTCAATTGGTACAGATTCTCACTTGTTTAAGCCAATCCCTTCACCAAGGAGGAGTGCCAGTTACTGTTCCCCAGTTGCCGAAATAATTAGCTATTAATTTCCTCTCTAGATGATCACGACAGGTTAATTCCCAGCTTCAATGCTGGATTATTTTCCCAGCGATCCGCTACATGGGCATAAATACAAGTTGTTCTGGGATCAGCATGTCCCAACAAATCTTGCACTTGCCGTAACTCAGCACCAGAACGCAGAGCTAACGTACCTGCCGTATGTCTCAAGCTATGGGCTGATATAGTTCTTCCTGGTGTTTGCTTAAGGTTAGTTTGCTCAAGATAGCTATCTACAACTAGCCGAATCCCCCGCCGGGAAATCCGCTTGCCACCCGCCCTGTTTCCAACAGCTATAAATAGAGGACTGGATGGTTTGACCACTTCCCCATTTTCTGCCCTTGCTTCGAGATAAGCCATCAGTAACTCAGCAAGATCTGGTGTTAATGGCACTATTCTAATATTACGCTTCCCTTCGACCCGAATTCCTAAATTACCCCCCTGCTTAACTACATCAGAGACATTTGCCCGATGTAACTCAATGCTACGGGGACCTTCTAATATCATGATTGCCAGCAGAAGTTTATCCCGCTTTGCCTTAAGGCTACCATCATTCACTATAGCTGCTAACAACTTCTCAACTTCAGGCTTTTCCAAATAGGTAATCCTTGCCGCCGGGTCCAGCTTTTCCCGTGGCGGTTTCACCCCAAGGGCTGGATTGATAGTAATCAGTCCTTTTTCCACAGCAGCTTGATAAAAACGCTTGACAACTGACAACTTGAGTGATACCGTCGCTGGCTTAAATTTTTTAGTGTCTACCATCCAGCGGCGGTAACGCTTAATGTCGTCTTTAGTAACTGCGGCTGGATGAAGATTTATGCGATCGCACCAGTTCACAAATTGCTGAACCTGGCGGCGGTAGGTATTCACGGTATCAGCTGCAGCATCTCCTGCTGCCACATCGATATCCAGGAAATCAGCAAAAGCTTCTAGTAGGTTTGCTGTAGTAATGGTCAGCTGGTCAGGTTGAAGGGTGATGTGGTTTGGGGTATGAGTATCCACGGTTCCATGAACGTGAAGTTGTTAAGCATCTAGTGTTATTATAGCCTATTTAATACTGATAAGCACTGTTACCGGAATTATTTAACCAATTAAAGGCAATTCATCAATCGCTTTTTAGTCGCGGTTGTGCAAAGAAATGCCCAAGATCACAAAAAGGACAACAAGCATGCTCGATCGCGCAACGTGACCTATGGTCAATCATGCTGTGTTGTCCGTGAAAGGTTGAAGGTTTAAGGTTATCCAGTTGTTCGCCTTTGGCCCTGGGTTTAGGGTAGGTGATCTGGTTGTTCTTGCCCAGGTTTCCGGTTAAAAGGGCGCTTATACCAAGCTCGATCGCTTCTCCAGAAAATCCAGTAGAATACGCTGATGAGCAGGACCAAGGGGTCGCACTTGACCAGCCTTGGCAGAATAAGACTCCCCCTGGCGAATCTGCTCAGGAGTCAACAACCCCATATCCCAGCCTTCCCCTAAGACCAATTGTGAGACTTCCACGGTCAGGGGTACTGCAAAAACATGACGTAACACATGGGGTTCAGGATAATGGCCAAACAAAGATGCTGAGGGTAGTGCATAGCTAATTTCTTCCAGCAATTCCCGCCTGAGAGCTTCGATTGGGGTTTCTCCGGGTTCTATGTGCCCCCCAAATAAACCCCACAAACCGGGGTAAAGAATACCAGGAATATTGTCCCGTAGCTGCATCAGAAACTGACCTTGCCGATAGAGAATAGCGATCGCTACTTGAACTTGCTTACTGCTCATCTGTGGGTCTTGGAAGTAAGGGGGACTTGGGTTGATAGACTTGCCGTTGTAGCTGCTCAAGCTCTTGAATAAAGAATTCACCCAAATCTTGTCCAGCAATGGGAATGCTTTGAAATTGAGCCTTACCGTGGATCAAGACTTGATCACCGATATTGGGCAAAGTTCCCTGAGAGACTACCCAAATGGTACTAGTTGCATCTTTGAGTTCATAAGCATTCGCATCTAAAAGTGGTGCTTGATTAGTAACTTTACCCCGAAGGTAGACTGTATCGATAGTATTCTGATTTTGTGGTATTTCACCGATTTTTGTGACCTTTACACCAGGGTAGCTAATATTAAGCTGATGAATGCCATTATGGGCTAAGGGACTACAGCCAACAGTCCCGGCTCCTACAAGTAAAACCCAAAACGGTAAAAGAGTTGACCAATACTTAGTTGGCATATTGAAATCCTATGATGTTTTCAGTTGTCAGTTGCCAATGAACTCTGTTTGGAGGAGTGAAAAAGGAAGTAGGTTGAAACTTGAATGTTCGTTCCCCAGCCTAAGGTAAGTCGCTCCATGCATCTACAATGTTCTAACCCAAGTAGGCAGCATCTGTACACCCGTCTACACTGTTTAACCCAATTGACCAATGACGAACATACTCGATGGTAAGACCATAGCTAAAAAAATTCAGACCCAGCTGCAAGAACAGACACAGAAGCTGATGTTGAAACATGGACGACCTCCTGGATTAGCAGTGTTGATGGTAGGTGACAACCCTGCTAGCGCTGCCTATGTTCGTAATAAGGAACGTGCCTGTGCTAAGGTGGGCATTGCTTCATTTGGTCGTCATTTTCCCAGTAACACCTCCCAAACAGAACTCGAGGAAACCATTAACTCGCTCAATCAAGATCAGCGTGTAGATGGAATTCTGCTCCAGCTGCCCTTACCCGACCACCTAGATGCTGTTTCATTACTGCACCAAATCCATCCGGATAAAGATGCTGATGGATTACACCCTGTTAATCTAGGTCGTCTGCTGCGGGGAGACCCTGGTTTACGTAGCTGTACACCAGCAGGGATAATGCGCCTGTTGCAAGAGTACCAGATTAATTTGTCTGGTCAAAAGACAGTAGTGGTAGGACGTAGTATTTTAGTAGGTAAACCCCTAGCACTGATGCTACTAGAAGCCAACGCTACAGTAACAATTGCTCATTCGCGCACCCAAGATCTGGGGGAGCTGACACGTCGCGCTGATATTTTGGTAGCAGCTGTGGGACGACCTCAACTGATTACCAGTGACATGGTAAAACCAGGTGCTGTCGTAATTGATGTTGGTATCAATCGCGTTAGTGATCAACAAGAAAAATCTCGTCTTCTGGGAGATGTCCACTTTGACTCTGTTCAGGAAATAGCCCGATATATTACCCCTGTCCCTGGTGGCGTCGGACCGATGACAGTGGCTATGCTACTAAATAATACGATCCTTAGTTATACAAAGAGGTATTCTTGAACAGTTTTGCTCTCGTGAAGATTGACAACAATCAATCAAACCGTTGTTTATGATTAAAATAATTTCATGTCACAGCAGGCCTGGTCAACAAAAGAACTAATTAAGAAGACTGAAAGCTATAAAATATAAAACTATTATAAATCTGTGTTGTAAGTTTTACGAACATATTAAATGTTGGGTTTGAGAGGGTTAGACTCTAGTTTAGCGCTACTGATAAATTTCATAAATTTCAAAACTCGACAATCCTAATTAGCATCAGTAAAGAGTTTTGTTCATCAAACGAGAAGTAGGAGAATTAGACAAGGTAGTTTCAAGAAGACCCCCAGCCCCGTAAAATTGTTAGAGGAATCAGATAATCAAGGAATCAAGGCATGGTAGCGACGGAGGGGCGACCTACCCCCAAGAGGGAATCCCCAAGTTTAGACTTACTAACTTACTTAAAAGAGCGAAAGGCTCTAATTGAGTCAGCTTTAGACCAGGCTCTGCCCCGAATGGAGCCGGACAAAATTTACGAGGCAATGCGCTATTCTCTGTTGGCTGGAGGTAAACGCTTGCGCCCGATTCTGTGCCTAGCTACCTGTGAGCTGATGGGTGGCACGGTGGAGATGGCAATGCCAACCTCCTGCGCTCTGGAAATGATCCATACCATGTCATTGATTCATGATGACCTACCAGCAATGGACAATGACGATTACCGTCGGGGTAAACTAACTAACCACAAAGTATTTGGTGAGGACATTGCCATCCTCGCAGGTGATGGTTTATTAGCTTATGCATTTGAATATGCGGCGGCTCAAACTAAAAATGTACCAGCTCCCCAAGTTTTGCAGGTAGTTGCTTGGTTGGCTAAAGCAGTCGGAGCATCGGGATTGGTTGGGGGTCAAGTGCTTGATCTCGAATCAGAAGGTAAGTCGGATATTAAAGAAGAAACCCTCTCCTTTATCCATACTCATAAAACTGGTGCTTTGCTAGAAGCCTGTGTAGTTTGTGGTGGAATATTGGCAGGGGCAACGGCAGCTAACTTACAAAGGCTATCCAAATATGCCCAAAATATTGGTTTAGCATTTCAAATTGTCGATGACATCCTAGATATAACTGCTACCCAGGAGGAACTAGGTAAAACAGCAGGTAAGGATATTAAAGCACAAAAGGCTACTTATCCTAGCCTATGGGGGCTAGAGGCATCAAAAGCCAAAGCCCAGGAGCTGGTGAATGAGGCAAAAGCTCAAATTGAATCCTTTGGGGAAAAGGCTCAACCCCTGATTGCGATCGCTGACTTTATTGTGAATCGCACTCATTAAGGTACTTGGTATTGGGGTAAGGCCAACGAAAGTTAAAGGATGAAGTCTTTAATCCTAGCCTACAGGAACACCAAAAACAAATATACTTCATCCTTAATTATACCCTAGAAGGGACGCTATCGGGGGAACATACTTCATAACTTCATACTTGATCCTTCATCCTTAATCGTTTCCCCAATGCTGAGTTACCGATGACCAATGACCAATTTAAAGTAAATAATTATGCAGGACTTTAGCGACATCCTAAACAACCAGGTGTTGCTGGTTGCGCTCATCGCTTGTCTGGTGGCTCAACTATTTAAATTTTTGGTTGATCTAACCAAAAATCGCAAACTTAATCTTCGGATACTGGTGACTGCTGGTGGAATGCCTAGTTCTCACTCAGCATTCGTCACTGCCTTAGCATTTGGTGTAGGACAAACGGTGGGATGGGCTTCTCCAGAATTTGCGATCGCTTTAGTGTTTGCCATCATAGTCATGTATGATGCTGCTGGTGTCAGGCAAGCTGCCGGTAAGCAAGCTCGAATTCTCAACCAAATTATCGATCAGTTTTTTAGCGAAGACAAAGAGTTGAAAGAAGACCGCCTTAAGGAATTATTAGGTCATACACCCTTTCAGGTGCTTGTTGGTTTGGTGTTAGGTATCGCTATTTCTTGTATAGCAGCAACGGCTTATTAATCATGTTAATTAGTAATTTTAATTAGTAATTTGCCATTAACTAGTTCAAGCGGAACTAGTTAAAAGCGAACCACCTTACGTTTTAGTAGGGTAACTCGGCGACTATCAACAACCATTGCCCAAAACCCCCCTGCGCTCAGTCGCCTTAAGATTGAGTTAGCTTGGGTTTCACTAGTTGTGTGTACTGTCAGTAAGTAAGGTCGCTGAGCATAAGAAACCAAGCCAACATTGACGCCCAGTAGTTGCTCTAGTCGGGATGCCACTTCTGGTTGATTGAAGTAGTCCACCAGAACTGCATAACCATCACCCAATCCCTGAGGAGTATAACCTTGTATAGTAGCAGTCTGTATAGTATTAGGCTGGCTTGACGGTGGAGATTGAACTACAAAAGCTGAGTATCCAACTACCTGATCCAGATAGCGTGCCCAATCTTTAGCATCGTTAATCCCTCTGAAACCCCCAACGCGAGTTACTATGTCTTCCAAATATTGACAAAAATTAGTTTTTGCAGTGTTGGGTAAAATTCGTTGAATTTGTTCGTGATTTTTCCTAGTTCGGCTAAGCACTAACAAAATGTACTCACCGTTTTGTGGTGGTTGGCATTGAGGAGTTATTGGTTGAGCATAAACCGAATCAAAGACACCAGCTAAAGCAGCCAGTGCTATCGATAAAATTTGTAAAATAAACTGTATTGTTTCCCTGGTCATAGATGATTAGAAAGTAGACCCATAGCCACTGTCTTGGAAGCAAAAAACTAACCATCAAACTGATGCCAGAGACGCTAGAGGGTCAGGTATACTATCTGATGGTGCCTGAAATTCACCAGTTTTGACAAATTCTAGGCGCAGCTTTAACCAGGTGATGAACTTAGGATTAGTAGAAATTATCGCCGTTGCTGGTTGCGGACATTCCTGCTTGACCTGGGACATTTGGGAACTTTCCAAGAATGCTGGCTGGTTGACTAACCAAAAGTCTATTTCTTTTTCCTGTTCATGGTAGTGCCTGGTACGTTCCCGAAGTACTTCCTCCAATGGTTCTTCTTCAAGGAATTGTTGACTGGCTAAAACGTAGTAGTAAGTTTGCATAGTTTCAGTTACTGAGGAAAGCTCAAAATTTACCTTGCATCGCTTGTTTCATTTCTCTGACCGCCCGTTCTATACCCACCAGAGATGCCCGAGCAATGATGCTATGACCAATATTGAGTTCTTCCATACCTTCGATACAAGCAACCGGGTAAACATTCCAGTAGGTAAGACCATGACCAGCATTGACTCGTAAGCCAGCAGCAATCGCTTGTTGGCATCCGGAGGCCAAAACTTTTAATTCTTTAGCCTGACTGACTTCATCAGTAGCTTCTGCATAACTCCCCGTGTGGAGCTCAATAAATTTAGCTTTTGTTTTAGCAGAAGCATCGATTTGGGCGGGATCAGCGTCTATAAATAAGCTAACGGGAATGCCAGTGTTCTGTAACTGGGCTACAACCTCAGTAAGGCGAGGCATTTGCCCTGCTACATCTAGCCCTCCCTCGGTAGTCACTTCTTCTCGTTTTTCTGGTACGAGGGTAACGTAATCGGGTTTGACATCTAGAGCGATCGCTACCATTTCATCGGTAGGTGCCATTTCCAAATTCAGATGAGTTCGCACCGTTTGTCTTAACAGAGCAATGTCCCTATTTTGAATGTGACGTCGATCCTCTCTTAGATGTGCGGTGATGCCATCCGCACCAGCAAGCTCTGCCAACACCGCTGCTGCCACTGGGTCAGGTTCTACAGTGCGCCGTGCCTGACGAATTGTGGCAATATGGTCGATATTTACGCCCAGTGTTAGCACGAATGTTTTTCTCCTGGATTTGACATCCTAGCCACGACCATAGCGCAGCTTGGTCTTGAATTCCAAGGCTTTAAAACCTTAGCTTTGAGCAACATAGCCTTTTCTAGTTTAACAGGGGGAGGGAACATCTAGAGAGATTATCTATCAAGTGTCTACAAGACAGTACCCCGTGAATTAGAAAGCCCCTCGCGAGGGGCGTGCGCAGCGAAAGGTAGTTCACCTGAAATTCTTAATCCTGGGATTAGATGTTTCTAGGTTGCAGTTGGTCTGAGGATGGTAATTTGACATTCCAGGCCAGTCCTAAGCGCTGAAGCAGCAGGATGAAGAACCAACCCAGGTCAAGTTGCCACCAATAATGTCCAAATCTTGCTGAGTTGGGAAAAGCATGGTGATTATTGTGCCACCCTTCACCAAGGGTCAAGATGGCGACGATAGGATTGTTCTTGCTCATATCAGAGGTAGTAAACAGCTCGTTTCCCCACAGGTGGCAAACTGAGTTGACACAAAAGGTGATTTGACGAACCAGAAAAATCCGAAATGCTCCGCCCCAGATTAAACCACCTAAGACTCCTGAGACAGAACCAGTCAAGACTCCACCCAGGAAACCAGGAATTAACAGGGACAGCAATACCCAAAAGACGTAGAGGTTGTCTATTCTTCGGATCAGCTTGTCCTTGATTAGGTCAGGAGCATACTTATAGGGAGGCTGCCAATCCACATTCACAATCCAAGCAATATGGGAATGCCAAAACCCTTGGATAAATCCCCAAAATCCTCCCTGGTGAAGATGGGGTGAGTGAGTGTCTCCGTCTTGGTCAGAGTAAATATGATGGCAGCGATGATGGTGAACCCAGCTAGTGACTGGTCCTTGAGCTGCCATACATCCAGCAATGGCTAAGAATGCCCTTATAAAGGGTCCAGTATGAAAGGCACGATGGCTAAAAAGCCTGTGATACCCGACGGTAATCCCGATGAAATTCAGGATGTACATCCCGAGAAAAAGACCAATATCGAGAGGCTGGACGTTCAGTTTCTCAAGGAACATAACTACTATCGCAGCGATTACTCCCACAGGGGACATGGCGATAACGATAGTAACTACAGTTTTCTGAAGTGTGCTGACTTGTGGGGCAGTAGATGAAGAGATTGACACTTGTGTTGTTTCGATAAGATACTAATACACCAAAACTAAGCATATCCGATTGCTTGTCAGTCTGGCTCTGTTTGGACTCTAGCTCCGTGCTTAGCACGAAGGCTATCAACTGGGATTTTTGGATTTTGGATGGTTGTATTTTCGGCTAAATCCTCCAATTCCAGGGATTTAAGTTACATTTGGGCTAATCCTGACGGTATTGGTCATGGGTGACCTATTGCAGCTAGCTAGGCATTGGTGTTGATTTCAATCAATTTATTCCTTGAGGATAAACCTGACTTAATTTGGATACGAGACTTTGGTACTTTAAACCTTTGAGCCAGCAACTCAATTAACTCCTGATTGGCCTTGCCATCTACAGGTGGTGACTTCAAATGCACCTTGAGTGTCCCATCGTCTGAGTCTTCTATCTTTTGATGTTTAGAATTGGGTTTAACTTGAACTCGCCTCTTCATCAATGAAAGTTTCGTCAAAATCTTCTGGCTTCTGGGTATCGGAAGTTTTAATGTAGTCACCGTTTACCAGAGTAGCATACTGATCCGGATCGGCTCTGGTAAGTGTAAAGACTTCTGTTGCGATCGCAACATAACCCTAATTCGAGCCAAACCATTGGAGTCAAACGACTGCGCCAATCGCGGTAAATTTCTTGACTCATCTTGCCCCTAAAAACTTGAGGTTCTTCAGTACCTACTATGCTAAATTTATAGTTTACCCCCCCCGAAAAGCTTACTGTGTAAGGGTTATGAGGCTATTTAACCATAAATTTTTCCCATATAGCTGCCTCTTCCTCCTGCTCCGAAGTCCCTGCTCCGAACGCGCCCCGCGTGGCCTACGGCCTCAGTCCCTTTGGCAAAGTGTTAATTTAGCATAACAAGTACGGAAGAGCCAAACTTGACGCTTCATTTTTTATATTACAAATGTCATATAAAAGTAACTCAAGCAACTCATTTAGCAATCTGGTTTGGGTTTAGCTTGTTCTGTAACGGGTAGCTCAATGGGAGAGCGCCAATTTTGCCCGAAAGGGCCGAAGAATTGAGGGTTATCGTCTTCTAAACGAACCCCACCCTTGATTCACCGGAGGTTGCGGGTTCAAATCCCGCTCCGCTACACCAACAAATAAATGGGGCAGGTAGCTCAATGGTAGAGCGGATGGCAAGATCCTTACATCTTTGATTCACCCCTTGCCTGTAAAGGCTGAAGAATTGAGGGTTATCGACCATCCTTTTCTCATTCATAAGCTGTCGGGCATTTAAACGACATTGTCTTGATCCCAAGCGCGAGTGATGGAAACCCGCGTGGGGCCGACTGCATCGCTTTATTAAATCAAAAAAAAACCTGAAACTCTTTTCCGTATCTTGATGCAAAGCGCGAGTGGGACAAATCCCCCCATGAAGGCGCAGCCGTCGCTTCAGCATAGCTGCCAAAGGCCTAACAGCTTACTACATCAAAGTAGATTCAAACTCCTACTAGAAAAATGATAGGAGTAGAATAGAGGACAGCAGTAAAAACGGGGTTGTGGAGGGAAGAACGTTGGATGAGCTGAGAACTGCGTTAGAGTTAGCAACCGTTGAAGAATTACAACAAGTGACAGACATTCTATTCTGTCGTAGGTTTAATCCTTTAGATTACCTTCAGCTCCCTGACCCAATCGATATCCAAAGCCAAAACCGTGAAGCTTGGTTGGATTCCCTGGAAGACCGATTTCGCTTCTTGGCAGCAGATGGGGTAACAGTACTCAAGGGACGCACGAGTGAAGTAACCTACCGACAAGCCCTGATTCAAGTTTGTCGTTACCTCAAAATTCCTTATTCTCAACGTCTGACTACAACTGACTTGGAAGCAGAAATATTTCTTCACCTAATGGAGAAAACCTGGAAACGCTTACCAACCCAAGAGCAGCAATCCCTAACAGTACAGGTACAGAAATGCTTAGCTAAGTCAAAACTCCCTGAACCCTTACCTGTACAAATCCAGCACAATCCTATCGACTTTTTACTCAAAGGTGGTAGCGCCCTAGCATTGACCTCGATTCTAAAGCCAATAATACTGCAACAGGTGGCACGCCAGTTTGCCCTGCATTTCGCTCGCTATCAGGTGGCTAAACAAGCCCTAGTGAAGGGGGGTTTGGCAGCAGCAGCTCAGTTTCAGAACTACTTGACAGTACAAACAGCACGACAGGGAATGGCACTCAGTGCTGCTCGTTATGGGGTTACTCGGAGTGTTTTTGCCTGCCTAGGTCCGATCATGTGGAGCTATTTCTTCGTTGACTTAGGCTGGAGAGCGATCGCAACCAACTACGGTCGGATTATTCCAACAATCTTAACCTTAGCACAAATTCGCCTGACTCGTGCTGAGTGCTGGGAACCAGTTTAGATTGATAGTAGTGGTTAGTGGTTAATTGGTTCTTGGGAAAGAATAGACATCCAAACAATCACCTACAAATAGGTTGGAAGTGCGCTAAGCTGGGAACTCTTATCTTTCCCCTATTTCCAGCTTTAGGCGCAGTGGGGTTAGTTCTAGCTGTGGGAGATACTTGGCGGCAAAAGTACACCAGTATAATCTCAAAACCCCTAAACTGGGGATTGGCTATTTTGAGTATCTGGCTGCTCATTACTGCTAGCTTAGCATTTAACCCCACAGAAGCGTTCCTAGGTTTAGGGAATTTTATCCCCTTCTTCGCCGTTTTCGCTGGTTTGTCTACCCTAATCAAAACCCCAGCACAGCTGAGGCAATTAGCCTGGATTCTAGTTATTCCTTCCCTAGCAGTAACTATAATGGGTTTTGCTCAGATGGTTTTGGGTTGGACTAGCCCAAAACTATTATCACTAGTCTTTGGTTCAACCTTGGTAGCTAACGGGAATCCTCCAGGTCGGATGGATTCAGTGTTTTTGTATGCCAATATCCTAGCCGCTTATCTACAAATACCATTAATTTTAGGGATAGGGCTGTGGATTGAGAGGTTTCAAGCTAGGCGTTGGAGCTGGCATCGATTCGATTATCCGCTGTTGTTCTTGAGTGTGGTGGTGATCGGTAATGCGATCGCACTAGTTTTGACCAACTCCCGCAATGCTTGGATAATCGCTGTTTTGGCTTGCCTTGCCTTTGCCCTTTACTTAGGTTGGTACTGGCTGGTCACAGCAGTTACTGCTGCTGTTGGTAGTGTTCTGTGGGCATCATTTGGTCCAATGCTAGGGCGTCAATGGCTGCGTAGTATTGTCCCAGCATACTTTTGGATGCGATTGTCTGACCAGTTGTATCCCGACCGGCCCATCGCTACCTTGAGGACAACCCAGTGGCAATTTACTTGGTCAATGATTCAGGAACGTCCCTGGTTGGGTTGGGGGTTACGCAATTTCACTCCTCTTTACCAGTCACAAATGGAAGTCTGGCTTGGTCATCCCCATAATCTACCTCTAATGTTGACTGCTGAAACTGGCATCCCAGGCACACTGATGTTGAGTGGATTAGTTGGCTGGATTATGGTTGAAGGTATCCAACTATTAAGGGTTTGGTCAACCGTTGCGACCCCTACCACTAGACAAGATTGGCATCAAGACAACTTAATTCTGTTCAGTTATCTGGTGGCTTTTGGCAGCTGTACTCTATTCAATCTGCTGGATGTAACTCTGTTTGATTTTCGGGTTAATACCTTGGGATGGCTGTTGTTGTCAGCAATTCGTGGCGTGGCATGTCACATTTAACCTACCTGAGTTCTATATAAGGGAATTGGCTAAACCTTAGTTGAAAAGGAGTCGTCTAAGCACGAGTCAGGATAACCGCTCCCATGCTCCTTAGAATACACGAAGTTAACCTTGGTTTACCGGAATTGTCGGGTTTTGTGTGAGGATTAAAAGCTCAGCATCCTTCCAGATGTCACAATAATCGAAAGCGTTGTCTAACCAGTTAGGATAAAACTGCGGTGGCAAAAGATCGGGTCAGACAAAACATTAGGAATCCCCAAAGCTCAAACCCCACGAGCTATTACGAAATACTGGGATTGCACCCTAGTGCATCACCCATAGCTATCCGACGTGCCTATCGGCAACTCAGTAAGCGCTATCATCCTGATACAACCGACTTACCCACTGAAAGTGCCACGATTAAATTCCAAAAGCTGAACGAAGCCTATGCTACCCTGAGTAATCCAGAGCGACGAGCAATGTATGACCAAAAAATTGGTTATTCCCGCCTCAATGTTATTCAGCCACCCCCTAGTTTAAACAATCCAGTTAATCAAAAGCCACCAAGATCCTCGTCCTCAGCTTACCTTGATCCCACTGACCGCCCCCTTTCAGCTGGGGAGATTTTTGTCCTATTCATTTTAGGACTAACCTTTTTAGGCTGCTTACTACTAGCCATAGCTATTGGATTAACCCAAGGTGAATCTGCTCTGCTAATTTCTAAACCCAGTGGTCATGATTTGCTTACCTTACCCGAGATTAATTCTATTCAACAGGCGAAACCTGATAATTTGGATAGTCAAATACCGGTTAATAACCAATCAGCCCAAAATCTCCAGATAAACCATTCCTAAGAATAACTGATCAAGAATAACTTAGAATATTAATTCTAGTTAATCCCTTATAATTCTAGTTAATCCCTTATAATAGGGTTGATACCATAAATTTTAATTGTGTTAATTGTTAATTTAAAATTGTCAGGTGACCATTGACAATTTTAAATTTTATACTGATGTACCACCAATAATTATAAATAGTTAATCGGACTCGATATGACACTTCCGCCAGGTGATACCCCCTTGTATAACCACCCTCTACCTGAAATAGAGAGGTGGCTGAAAAGACTAGGATGTGAACAAGACAGTAAGGATCTACATTGCTGGCGTGTTGATCGACCTACCTGGAAAGCCGAACTTTGCCTTGAGGTAGAGGAGTTAATCGTGCGCTACCTCAAGTCTGGGGAAGATGGACAAGATATTCAACGATCGTTCAAGTATTCCCTCAGCCGCAAAGATATAGAAGATGCAGTTTTCTGTGGTCCTTAGTCGGTGAAGGGTCTGCTTGAGTTGAAAGTTAGAAGGTTGTTCGCGTAGCGTGGCCGAAAGGCGAAGGTTAGAAGGTTGAAGGTTGAAGGTTGAAGGTTTAATGTTGAAGGTTTAATGTTGAAGGTTAGAAGGTTAGAAGGTTGAAGGTTGAATGTTCCAACTATAGCAGTTTTCAATGGGGTGAGGTACCCCACCCTTTGGGTTTGAGGGAGTAGGGAGTCGGGTCAATGAAAATTGAATGTACCTCATAACTATGAGAAATGCTATAGCTTTTATAAGCTATAACCTTGAACCTGAAACCTACTCTACGGTAACGCCAAAGGCGAACAACTAAAAAACCTTTAACGAAAAAACCTACCCTACAAGGGACGCCAAAGGCGAGCAACTAAAAAACCTTTAACCATCGTTCAACTCCAAGGGGACTCCCGTTATACCCGCGCATGAAGCGCGGGAGACGGGGCGTATAAAGTGCTCCCGCAGGTGACCCAAACAGCCCGGAGACGAAACCTTAAAATAAGGCAGCCTTAATCATGGAGGCGCGCTTTCCATAGGCGAATTAAATTCGCCATGGGTCGCGCCTCAAAGTTTTAACCCTTTTCAGCCAAGCCTCCCAACCATAAAGGCTGCCCCAGCGAGGGATTGCTCGCTGGGGTAACTTCTGACCCTTGGGAATTGGAGACTGGATCTGTTGCGTGTTCTGTAGATTCCCGCTATAATAGTAGTGTCGGGAGCGGGAATACTGAATGCTAACTCAAGTTAATAATCTTCGTTTGGACAAGCAACAGTCTGATGCTCTCAGGCAGATGTGTCACTTGAGCAAAAATATGTTCAATGTGGGACTTTATAATGTCCGTCAATACTTTTTTCAAGAACGGAAACATCTACGATACGAAAGTAATTATCACCACTCAAAAGATAATGAAAACTACAAATTATTGCCGACTGATATTGCTCAACAGACCTTAAAGATTGTTGATAGATCCTTTAAGTCTTTCTTTGGTCTGATCAAACTTAAATCTAAGGTCGGTTACCAGAAAAAAGTCAAGATTCCAAATTACCTTCCCAAAGACGGGTACTTCATTCTTGTTATCCCTATCCTATAAGGAAGCGTGACTGGAGTAAACTGCCGGAAAAAAACTGGGTATTTACTGTCCCTATGTCTCGCCAGTTCAAAAAAGACTATGGAATAGTTCAGTTTACTATTCCAGAAAGGCTTAGATCTAAAACAGTTAAAGAAATCCGAGTTCTTCCTAAGTAGAACGCTAGGTACTTCGATGTTTGCTATTGCTATGAGGATGACCCTGAAACCCAAGTTGAGCAAACTGGTGAGGTCTTAGGAATAGATTTGGGGCTTGATAATTTTGCTACGTGTGTTAGTACTACTCAGAAGTCATTTATTATTGACGGTAAAAGAATCAAGTCTGAGAATCAGTTCTATAACAAACGCAACGCCAAACTTCAGTCTATTAAGGACTTGCAAGGTATTAAAACCTTAACCAATCGACAGGCTAGGCTATTAAGAAAACGTAATCACAAAATCAGAGATTTTACCAAAAAAGCCGCTAGATATGTTGTAAGTTGGTGCAGACAGAACAAAATCAGCAAGATTGTTATCGGGTACAACCCTGACCTAAAACAGAGGGTCAATATGGGCAAGCGAAACAATCAAAAATTCACCCAAATTCCGATTTATATGTTCAAAGACAAGCTGGAAAGCCTCTGTCAACGGTATGGGATTGAGTTGATCGAACAGGAGGAATCTTACACCAGTAAAGCATCTAGCTTGGATAAAGATGAATTGCCTGTATGGAATGCTGATAACCCCAAAAGTTACACATTCAGTGGGAAAAGAATAAAGCGTGGATTATACCGGACTAGTAAAGGTTGGCTGATCAACGCCGATTGCAACGGAGCATTAAACATAATTCGTAAACATACAAGTAAGCCTGATGATTTTATTGGAGGGTTTAGAGGCTGTTTGGCTCAGCCATTAAGAGTTTTATGCTCTTAAGAATCCCTCACTATAATCGCGTGATTTAGTGAGGGAGTGTCAATCTTAGACTTTTCCAAACCGACGTTCGCGCTGCTGATAAGTAGACAAAGCACGGTGAAACTGTCCACGGTCAAAATCCGGCCATAGGGTATCTGTGATGTAAAGTTCCCCATAAGCCATTTGCCAAAGCAGGAAATTGCTCAAGCGCATTTCCCCACTAGTGCGAATTAGCAAGTCTGGGTCACAGACATTGGCAGTGTAGAGATGGCGTGAAAATAGGGCTTCGTCAATGTCATCTGGTTGGATGTGACCAAGCTGTACCTGAGTAGCAATGGCTCGACAGGCTTGTATAATTTCCTGGCGTGCTCCGTAGTTAGTAGCCACAGTAAACTGAATGCCAGTATTATTGAGAGTTTCATTCATAGAGTGCTCAATTTGTGCTTGCAACGATTGCGGTAAGGCGGTCAAATTTCCCACAAACTGAATCCGAACATTCTCCTCCATCATTTCTTGAAGTTCTCTAGCCAAAACCCGCTCAAACAAGGTCATCAGAAACTCCACCTCTTCTAAGGGGCGTCCCCAGTTTTCTGTAGAAAATGCATAGGCGGTCAGGGCTTTGATTCCCCAATCATCACAACAACGAAGTAGTTTTTTGAGAGCCTCCACCCCTTGCCGATGTCCTATAACCCGAGGTAGTCCTCGGCGTTTTGCCCAGCGACCATTGCCATCCATAATCACTGCCACATGCCTAGGCAAACGGTCTGGTGAAAGGTCGCTTGGTAATTTGTTTAGGATAGTTTGCATAGCAGTTATTTTTTCTCTTGAGACGTTGATGATGGAAGACGGAGGAAACGTGAAACTAGCACCCGTCCCTGGGACTTGAATTGGCGACCTAGGTTGCGTAGACCTGGAGCAACTACCTCACGATCCACGACTGGGGAAAATCGTTCCTCTAGCAATTGTTTGAGTTTTGTGCTAGTTAGTGGTCGGTACAATCCTCCTTTTTCCGCCAAAGAAATTGAACCCGTCTCTTCAGATACAACAATACAAAGGCAATTTTCGACACGTTCTGTAATTCCCATCGCAGCCCGATGGCGGGTCCCCAGCTTCCGAGAGGCTGTGCGCTCAGAAAGAGGCAAAATTACCCCCGCAGCTACAACCCGAGAGCCACGAATTAATACCGCTCCATCGTGTAACAACGTAGTTGTTTGGAAAATGGTTTGCAGTAGTTCTTTAGAAATTTCAGCATTTAGCTGAACACCCGGTACAGAAACATCCCGCTCATCAATTGGACCATTAGTTTCTAAAGTTATCAAAGCGCCAACTCGATTTTGAGACAACTCTTTGACCGCGTCTACGATTTCATTGATTACACTGTCAGGCTTAGGAGTGGGACGTCGTTGTCCTTGAAACAACTGCACAATCTCTCCTCTACCTAACTGTTCAAGAAATCGACGAAACTCTGATTGGAAGATGACAGCCATTGCCACAGCTGAGCCAACCACCAACTTTTCTAGCACAAAACTCAATAGCGTCAACCCTAACCTATTACTTACTGCTGCGGCTAACATCAGGACAATTAGCCCTCGAACCATCCATAATGTGCGGCGCTCCCCAATGATGAGGAGCACAAGATAAGTAAGGGCTAGAACCAACCCAACATCGATGCTGTGAAGCAACAATGACTGAGCCCAGCTATGGTCAGTAACAGGACCCGGCAACGGAGGCATTGAACGTTCAGGAAAGAATTAAGGATGGAGATGGAGTCGAACTGGCTTGATTTTAGCGTCAGCCAAGTGATTAGCTCTTAAAAAGTTAATGGTTAATGGTTAATGGTTAATGATTGGCGGTTACCCAAAAGTCAACCACCAACAACCAATAGCTTTTAGCTTTTAGCTTTTAGCTTTTAGCTTTTAGCTAATTTCTGCTCTGGGTCTGAGTCGTTCGGGCAAACGATCTAGGCGAATTAAATCTTGGTAAGTTTCCCGCTGCACAATCACTTGGGCTTCTCCGTCCTTGACTAAAACTGCTGCTGGTCTGGGTAACCGATTGTAATTAGATGCCATGCTGTAATTGTAGGCACCAGTAGCCATTACCACCAAAATATCTCCTGGCTGAGTTTGAGGTAGGGTGGCATCTTTAATCAGAATGTCCCCTGATTCACAATGTTTACCAGCAATTGTGATTTTTTCGGTCAGGGGAGCTGACATCCGGTTGGCAACGACAGAGCGATAAACGGATTGGTAGGTAATGGGACGCGGATTATCTGACATACCTCCATCAACTGTCAAGTAAGTCCGGATTTCGGGGATGACTTTAGAACTACCCAAAGTGTAGGCGGTGACACAGGCTGGACCAACAATGGAACGCCCGGGTTCCGATAGCAGTTTCGGTAGGACGAGTTGCCGAGAAGTGCAAGCAGCAACAACGGAGTCACAGACTCCCTTGACCCAATCATCAATACTAGGGGGGTCATCGGATTCTAGATAACAAATCCCTAAGCCTCCTCCTACATTTATCTCTTGTACTGGCAAATCGTAGTCAGCCGCTTTAACAATACACTCCACTAGCACTTTCGCCAGATCTTGATGGGGTTGCCTCTCAAAAATCTGAGAGCCAATGTGGGCGTGTAAACCAACAAAGTTGAGGGTTGGGTGTTGGCTGATAAAGGTAAAAACTTGATCCCAGGTATCGGGATCAAAGCCAAACTTACTGTCTAGGTGACCAGTGCGGATGTAATCGTGGGTGTGACACTCGATCCCTGGGGTCAAGCGAATCATGATCCGGATATTCTCTTGTGGTAAAGAAGCCAGGGCTTTTAACTCCAGCCAGTTATCCACTACGATGGTGCAGCAAATCTCGGTAGCTAGCTCCAGTTCACTGGTAGATTTATTATTGCCATGGAAATAGAGTTTGTCAGCACTAACACCAGCTTGTAGAGCAGTGTAGAGTTCACCACCAGAAACCACATCGATTCCGAGGCTTTCAGAGTTTGCGATCGCACAAATTGCTAAACAATTCCAAGCTTTAGAAGCGTAGAGAACCAGGGATTCTCCGGGGTAGTAGTTAGCAAAGGCTTCCCGATACTGATGACAAGCAGTTCTAAAGGTTACTTCGTCCACAATGTAAAGGGGGGAGCCAAATTGCTCGACTAGAGTCGTCACATCGCAACCACCAATTTCCAAGCAGTCACGGCTGTTGACTTTGGCGGTTAGAGGTAGCAGTTTCTGATTTGGTGAGGGGTTTGACCCACCATTGTTTGGGTCTGGAGTGATAGATGAATTGAGATACTGAAGCCCTGAATTGTGAACCTCAATGGGTTGAGTCGATAGCATTATGTAATTATTTTCCTGATTTTGCTTTACAGTTGGAACTTGCGTCTCGTTAATCAGTGTACAATTGAAGGCTGTGACTGTCTTAAAACTTAAACCCCTCAAAGCAGAGCACCTAAGTGCCGCAGTGGCACTAGATCAGCTGTGTTTTGGTGGACTTTGGACTCGGTCGGGTTACGAGCGAGAGTTGGATAGCCCCAACAGTCAGTTGTTGGCTTTGGAAGCTCCTCCAAAAGGGGGCAAAAAACCAACTTTGCTTGAAGGCACAGGTGTTCCCATCACCTCATTACCCAATTGGCTGGTAGGCTTAGGTTGTTTTTGGTCAATTTTGGAGGAAGCCCATATTATCATTCTGGCAGTGCATCCTGACTACCAACGTCAAGGTTTGGGTCAATTATTGCTTTATTCATTGCTACAAGATGCTAAACAGCGTAATTTAGAGTGGGCAACCTTAGAGGTGAAACCATCTAATCAAGCAGCACTGGCTCTTTACCAAAAGTTCGGCTTCACTAAAGCTGGACGACGTAGAAATTATTACAAAGACACTGGGGAGGATGCTCTGATTCTATGGCGAGGGGGTCTGAAAACCCCTGAATTTGAGAAAATAATGGCCGATTGTTACGAGGAAATTAAACAGCGCTTGGCTGCGATTGACCTGGAAATTGGTTAATGGCTAATCACTAGAAATGGCTGGGAAGTAAGTAAATAACTGTTTCAATTGCTGCAAGTTGTGTAAAAATCAACGGTGGGCTGATTTACCTGTGCTAGAATCAGCTTACACGGGCATGCAACAGGTGATGGGAATACGCCATGTTTGAACGCTTTACAGAAAAAGCCATTAAGGTGATCATGCTGGCTCAGGAAGAAGCACGTCGCCTAGGTCATAATTTCGTAGGCACAGAGCAAATCCTCCTGGGTTTGATTGGAGAAGGAACTGGCGTAGCTGCCAAGGTCCTCAAATCTATGGGCGTAAATCTCAAAGACGCTCGGATTGAAGTTGAGAAAATTATTGGCAGGGGTTCCGGCTTCGTTGCTGTCGAAATCCCCTTTACCCCCAGAGCAAAGCGGGTTCTGGAGCTATCCCTAGAAGAAGCTCGCCAGCTAGGCCATAACTACATTGGTACAGAACATCTGCTACTTGGGCTAATACGGGAGGGAGAAGGCGTAGCGGCTAGGGTTTTGGAAAACCTAGGAGTAGACCTGTCTAAAGTCAGAACCCAAGTTATCCGAATGTTGGGTGAAACGGCGGAAGTCACAGCAGGAGCATCTCAAGGTCGTACAAAGACTCCTACTCTCGATGAGTTTGGCTCAAACCTAACCCAAATGGCTAGTGAAGGCAAGCTAGATCCAGTAGTAGGACGGGAAAAGGAAATAGAACGGGTAATCCAGATATTGGGACGCCGTACCAAGAATAACCCAGTATTGATCGGAGAACCAGGGGTAGGGAAAACTGCGATCGCAGAAGGCTTAGCCCAACGAATCGCTAACAATGATGTTCCAGACATTTTGGAAGAAAAGCGAGTCGTTACCCTCGATATTGGCTTACTGGTTGCTGGAACCAAATACCGGGGTGAGTTTGAAGAACGCCTGAAAAAAATTATGGATGAAATTCGTCAGGCATCTAACGTAATCCTGGTGATTGACGAGGTTCATACCCTGATTGGTGCAGGTGCAGCTGAAGGGGCAATTGATGCGGCAAATATCCTCAAACCAGCCTTAGCAAGGGGAGAATTGCAGTGCATTGGAGCGACAACTTTGGATGAGTACCGCAAACACATTGAGCGGGATGCAGCCCTAGAACGTCGTTTCCAACCAGTAATGGTCGGTGAACCGTCAGTAGAAGAAACTATTGAGATTCTATACGGCTTGCGGGAGCGCTACGAGCAACACCACAAATTGAAAATTTCCGATGAGGCTCTCGAAGCAGCAGCAAACCTCTCAGACCGTTATATTTCCGACCGTTACCTGCCAGATAAGGCCATTGACCTGATCGATGAAGCAGGAAGCAGAGTGCGTTTGATTAACTCCCAGTTGCCCCCAGCAGCAAAAGAGCTAGATAAAGAACTGCGTCAGGTCCTAAAAGAAAAAGATGATGCGGTACGCTCCCAGGACTTTGATCGAGCTGGGGAACTACGCGATCGCGAAATGGAAATAAAGGCGGAAATTCGCTCAATTGCCCAAAGCAAGAAGAGCGAATCTCGGGGTACTGATGAAAGCCCAGTTGTAGATGAAGAGGACATTGCTCACATCGTTGCCTCTTGGACTGGTGTGCCGGTACAAAAACTGACTGAATCAGAGTCAGAGAAACTACTGCACATGGAAGATACCCTGCATCAGCGCCTGATTGGTCAGGAAGATGCGGTTAAAGCCGTTTCCCGAGCAATTCGTCGAGCAAGGGTAGGCTTAAAGAATCCCAACCGTCCTATTGCCAGTTTTGTCTTCTCTGGACCTACAGGGGTTGGTAAGACAGAATTAGCTAAGTCATTGGCAGCTTACTTCTTCGGGTCTGAAGAAGCCATGGTTCGCCTAGATATGTCCGAATACATGGAGCGCCATACGGTAAGTAAGTTGGTAGGTTCGCCTCCTGGATATGTGGGCTACAACGAAGGTGGTCAACTAACTGAGGCAGTGCGACGTCGTCCTTACACAGTAGTGCTGTTCGATGAAATTGAAAAGGCACACCCAGATGTGTTCAATATGCTACTGCAAATCCTAGAGGATGGCAGGTTGACTGACTCCAAGGGTCGGACGGTAGACTTTAAGA
This sequence comes from Moorena sp. SIO3A2, assembly GCF_010672265.1. Lineage (NCBI taxonomy): Bacteria > Bacillati > Cyanobacteriota > Cyanophyceae > Coleofasciculales > Coleofasciculaceae > Moorena > Moorena sp. SIO3A2. The sequence continues at coordinate 454,950 of NZ_JAAHHC010000011.1, read as the reverse complement.
ACACCCTGCTGATCATGACCTCGAATATCGGTTCCAAGGTTATTGAAAAGGGTGGCGGACAACTGGGCTTCGAGTTCAGCGATAATCAAGCAGAATCCCAATACAATCGAATTCGGAATCTAGTGAACGAAGAACTTAAACAGTACTTCCGCCCAGAGTTTCTGAATCGTTTAGATGAGATTATCGTCTTCCGTCAGTTGACCAAAGAAGAAGTCAAGGACATTGCCAAGATTCTGTTAAAAGAAGTGTTTGGTCGTCTGTACGAACAAGGCATTACTCTAGAAGTAAGCGATAAATTCAAAGACCGTTTGATCGAAGAGGGTTACAACCCCAGCTACGGTGCCAGACCATTACGCCGAGCAATCATGCGGTTGTTGGAGGATGTGCTGGCAGAAGAAATTCTGTCCAGTCGCATTAAGGAAGGAGATATTGCCTTTGTTGATGTCAATGAAGAAGGTAAGGTGCAAGTCAGTCGTAAGGAAAACCGAGAGCTTTTGCCTCAAGGAGTTGAGTAAGTGATTGTAGGGTAAAGCCCCTAATTATCCTGTGCTAACTCCCCTTAATCCCCCCTTACTAAGAGGGGGGAAATTTTTGGCATTGTTTATTACAAATTACCAGAATAAGTACGGAAGAAGCTAAAAAAGTGCTACCAGTATTAAAGTAAGCTATCAGCCGTCAGCTATCAGCTATCAGCTAGCAAGCGCTTTAACTACACGGGGTCGGATGAGTAAAACGAACAGGGATTTTCAACCAGCGATACCAGCACCCCCCAGCTTGTTTACTACCTCCTGTTGATGAGTCATGATAGCTAAGGGTTGATAGCTGAATGCTTACGTATTAAAAATGGCACGATAATAGTTTATAGGATAATGGAAGACTTTTTTAAAAATGTATCTCGTTACCCACGCTATCTAATCAGTATTACTCTAGGGATATTCTATTCCCTGTTTTTGCTGGTAAAACCACTACTGAACCGCCCCCTAACTGCGATCGCATTAATTGGCATAGTCGTGGGAGTTTCTCTATTCTTGGTTTTCACCCTACGTGGCATGCTCGGCTTCAGTCCGGTTTAGATTAGGTTTAGACTAGGTTTAGACTAGGTTTAGACTAGGTGCGCGCAGCTTTCGATGATGCCCATACTTTAACAAAGGGAACGTCATGACTACAAATCGCCGTGTTTATCGGGTTTCCTCCCTAATTCAACAGGAGGTTAGTCACATGTTGCTTAACGATATCAAAGATGACCGGGTCGGTAGTGGGATGGTTAGCATTACCAACGTTGATGTCTCTGGCGACCTGCAGCACGCTAAGATCTATGTCAGTATCTATGGCACTGATGAGGCAAGATCTAAAACAATGGCTGGATTAAAATCAGCTACAGGTTATGTCCGCCGAGAACTAGGTCGGCGGATTCGCCTGCGCCGCACACCAGAGGTCATGTTTATTGAAGACCGTGGTCTCGAAGGAGGCGATCAGATGCTGAACTTACTGAATCAGCTTTCTCAAGAACGCCAGAGCAAGCAACTCGAAGACGATATTTCTGGAGCACAAGCTTGAATTCTCTCCCAAAGTCACTGCCTGATCTAAATAACCTTTCCCTAGCAGAACAGGTGGCGCAAATGGTAGTGGTTCGAGCATCCGGCTACCTATTTGATCACCAAATTCAGTATCCGATTTGGGAACCCCCAGCCCAGCAATTGCAGCGTTGGTTGCAAGAGTTGGGTATTGGGGGTGTTATTTTACTAGGCGGGAGTGCTGTGGAACTCGCCCTTAGGTCGAAACAACTCCAAGAGTGGGCAAAAATTCCCTTACTGATCGCTGCTGATATTGAAGAAGGTGTGGGTCAAAGGTTTGCCGGTGCCACCTGGTTTCCCCCACCGATGGCACTGGGAGCCATTGCCCAAAACGATCCTGAGCCAGCTTTGCAGTATGTCCGTACTATGGGAGAAATCACCGCTACTGAAGCGTTGGCCATTGGGATTAACTGGATCCTGGCACCAGTTGTTGATGTCAACAACAATTCCCAAAATCCTGTTATCAATGTCCGGTCGTTTGGTGATAACCCTCAAATCGTTAGCCAATTGGCTTCTGCTTTTATCGAAGGAACCCGACCCTATCCAGTCTTAACCACTGCCAAGCATTTTCCCGGTCATGGCGATACCGCGACAGATTCCCATCTGGATTTACCAATCTTGCCCCACTCACCACCGCGACTAGCTACGGTTGAATTGCCTCCCTTTACCAATGCGATCGCTGCTGGGGTAGATGCCATCATGACCGCTCACCTCCTAATTACAGCTTGGGATGACCAACACCCCGCCACCCTCTCTGAGCGAATTTTGACTCAACTGTTGCGCACAGACTTGGGATTTGAAGGACTGATTGTGACTGATGCTCTAGTGATGGGGGCAATTGCTAATCGCTATGGTGCCGATGAAGCCACAGTCATGGCTGTAGAAGCCGGTGCTGATATTCTCTTGATGCCCGTTAATCCCGAAACAGCAATTGAGGCAGTCTGTCAAGCAGTCGAACAAGGACGGATCTCACGGCAGCGGATTCAGGCATCAGTAGAGCGCATAAGTCGTGCAAAACGTAAAGTGGGCTATCACTCTCAAAGAGAGGGTTTAGACGAACACTCCACTGCACAACAAATAGCATCTCTACAAAACCCCCTCTCACAACCTGTCCTGGAGTCGGGCTTAGACGATGATCCAGCTCAACAACCGATAACATTTCAACCCAACCCCAATTGGCTCTCGCAACTAGCTCAACCAACCACAATCACGACTGTAGCCGATATTCTCCAGGCTTCCCAGATAACTAGAGGTTTTCTAGCTTTATCATCAATACCCAGCAGCAGTAATCAACCGTTACGTAATCTAATTTTGGTCGATGATCTCTTAGCTTGTGACTTTTTGGGACAGCATACACCAGCAGTCGCTTTACCAAGAAGGCTGGGTTACAAACTCCAACTGGTTGATAGTCACACGACCCTACCTTCGGAAGTAGTCGATAATCCTGTTGGTGCTAAAACTACTCTGCTACAGCTATTTATCCGAGGTAACCCGTTTCGGGGTAGTGCTGGATTGACAGCAGTAGCTAGGGCATGGCTTAAGATGTTGTTGAAAACTGGGGATTTACAAGCTCTCGTGATTTACGGTAGTCCTTATGTGTTAGAGCAGTTCCTGCCAGAGTTGCCACCGGAAACACCATATGTATTTTCTTACGGGCAGATGCCAGCAGCTCAAGCGATCGCTCTTAAAGCATTGTTACCCGAAAGCTCAACAATAGATACTTTTGTGAGATTTATTTAATTTTTAGGGAGTTTTAAGCTAATTTTTGCCAATTTGCCCCTCTACAGCTTGAGCAGAGGACAAGATGAAGATGAACTACTCCAAAACCTATAGTAATTAGACATTTTAAAATAACCACTAGTATAACAGAAGCATATAGCCCTGGTCAAGTAATAGGAGTTGACAAAATCACCAATCCAATATAGAAAACCACCGATAATTCCAGCTGTACTCCTATCCCCCATCCCCGGATTATTAAGAGACTATTTATAAAGTAAATCTTAAGACAGCTAGAGTAATGAATATGGGTGGGTTAAGGCGGACAGCTCTGTTAAAGCGATGCAGCGAGGTAGCGCGGTCAAAGGAGGCCACCCCATGAGCGACTACCGGTGCGCTCATGGGGGTTTCCCCCACTCGCGCTTTGCATAAAGAGAGACTTGATCAGCTTTCACAGTACTCGCCCCCTATCCCACCCTAAGCAAGGATTTAAGCTTTATTTAACAAACAGCCAATAAAATATATCCCATATTCTGATTACTTAACCAATGGTATCTGGGGGTGGTCAGACGGGTTTGGCAGCCAGGTAGTCCTTAGAGAGACAGGGGGTTTGAGAGAAAGGTAGCTCCTACAGCCAATGACCAATGGCTCAGTCATAACCCAGTAGGCATTTTAGCTGTCCATGGGTTAGACTTTGACAACTTGCCCAAAGTATTGGAAGATCCTTATCAACAAATCTTGGTCAATGGTAACTTCTTATACTGAAATAATTTTATTTCACAGTAAGTAAATTTGGATTAATATAATCGTATCCCCGTTTTTTAGATCAAGCTGATAAGATATCCATGAGTGTTAACACAGTGCCATCTACCCCTTCTATCCGTTATTCAATCGATGTGATCCAAGACGAAGCACGTCGCTTAGTGGATAAAGGATTTGTCAGTCGTCAACAGCCCATTTACGTTCTTTGCCAATATATTCCAGCTCGAGAATGGCTGTGTGTGGAGTGTGAGCTAGAGCAGTGCGAATTCCTGCTAAGAGACCGTATTGCTGACCTGATCGGTTCTCAACAATGGGAAAATGACTAAGCGACCTCAGTCAAACGGCATAGAAGCTGATCCTAAGACAAAAAAGTGCGATCGAGTAGGTAACTAACAAAACCCCATCAATGCCACCGATAAAGGCTATAGTGACTTACTAGATGGGTTGGGCAACCGTCAGCGGTTGAGTATATATCAGCAAACTTCAGGGAATAGTGTTGGGGAGTAACAAAGCTGCCATTTGTAATCAAAAGCCTTGAGTTGATGGTATCTCAGCCCTGAGTGGGTAAATCCATTAGATGGGAACAGAAATGTCAGAGATTGAGCGGAGTTTCTGTTTCCCGTGGTTGATTTCTAGGCTATTAGTCTCCCACTTTAGTCTCCCACTCAGACCTGAGTTTTTTCACGCTCCGTGTCAATCTAACTATTTCAATCTAACTATTACTGTCTGATTTACGCAATTCCTCTAACTCCTTACGAAGATCAGCAAGTTGTGTTGTCAGTTCCTCAATATCATCCTGTGCATTGGACTGAACAGGATTGCTAGATGATGCTGCAGCAGGATCACTGGAGGTACCAGTTGTCGGTGTACCCACGGGATTACCTGGTTGATTCCACATCTGCTCAATAAAACGTCGGGCTTCAAGTTCAGTAGTCTCTCCTTTTTCCGCCCACTCAGTCACCTGTTGATTGAAATCTGACTGAAACTGAGCCAGACTTTCTTCACGCTTTTGAGGGTCTTGCAGGGTTTCAACGAAAGAGGCTGTTGCCCCCAAGGAGGCGCGAAACCCAGTTTGCAGTAATTCCAGGAGATTGTTGGAGTTCATTTATACTAACGATTTACCATAAATTTTTTCTTAAGGACGTCCCACGGACGTGCAGTGCATCTGCTATGGAAGAGCCGAAACGGTTAACAAATTCTTCCCCATCTTCACCATCTCCGTCTGTTGCCCCTATCCCACCTGTTGCCTCTGACCTTAGTTTCTTGAGAGACATTAGGCAGGATGTCACGGGACAACAATTGCTGGAAATGACACCCCAGCCTTCAGCTGACTTGTTCCAAATACAGGTTAACATCTTCTACTACACGAGTCAGTTCAGCTTCCGTACTCAAGCGGATGCGATCATCTCTGAGGGTAATTAAGACTTTAGCAGCAAACGGAGAAGGATAGATATTGGGATTGCAGAAAATCTCAAGAAAGACATCCCCAGTAAATTGGTACTCCATCGGTTGTTGAGGCTTGGGTCTACCACCACTAGATACCTGAGCAGCAGCTTTCAGACTCTGCATCAGTTGGTAAAGCTGACGTTGCAATTTTTTGGCAGCATCGGCGGTGAATGGAAAAGACACCGAACCATCATTAAGATTTAATTTAAGTGGTATAGCGGACATAAGGCAACTTTAAGATGTTATGGATTGTTTGTTAATGGTGGTTGATAAGTTAAGTCGGTAAAAATAAACAAAACATGTGACCCAGCCGATGCAGTTCACGTCAACGGTTAACGGTAAACTTCCAGGGCAAAAACATTAAGCCCTTATTATACTTTCCTGTGGGGACTAACATCGGTCCCCAATGACTATTAATCAAAGCTGATAATCAAAGCTGAGGCTCTGCTTGGGACGTGGTAGCCAAGCTTTTCTCTTTGTCCCGCTTCCGCTTTTTGGCATACAACTGAATTGAGGCAGCCATTGCTATAATCATCGCAAGAATTAACCAAGACGTAATATCTGTAGGCAAACTGTTCTTAAACACTGCCAGTAAAACAATTACCATCAGTAAGACAGTAGGTGCCTCATTGAGAGCACGGAACTGCTGACCAGTCCAACTGCATTGATTGGCAGCCAGCTGTCCCATAATCCTACCGCAATAGAAATGATAGACCAGTAAAAGGGCTACAAAAGCCAGCTTGATATGTAACCAACCTTGCTTGAGCACTTCTGGTTCTGTGACCAGTAAACCAATTGCCATCGCTACCGTTACCACCATACCTGGGGTAGTAATTATGTGATAGAGACGTTTTTCCATAATCTCATACTGATTTTTGAGAATGGTTTGGGCAGGTTCCGGCTCCTGTGAAGCCTCTGCATGATAGACAAACAGACGCACTAGATAAAACAGACCGGCAAACCAAACCACTACACCAATGAAGTGAAACGCCTTGAACCAGAAATAAGCCATAGATTGTGTCCTCCATTATTACAACAGCGTCATGCAGCTCAGCAGTGTCTACCCTCATGACTTCAGCTATAGCGCGTGTCGCGTATCAGCTATCAGCTTCTTGAGGGAAGTCCCAGGAATAATCATGTACTCACTGTCCTCAGCCAAATGCCTAAGTTTTCCTGGCTTCAAAAGCTTAGTAGACCAGAGCTGATCGCTAAATGCTTACGATTATCTCATAAAGATCTAGGTAGCAGGAAAGCCCGTGTCTAATGACCCAGGGCTGTTTCATTATAGAGCAAAAAGGTGTATATTGAAGCAATAGCCGGAAAAACCGGGCTAAATTCCCTTATATCCCATGGATCATCGAAAAAAGCTTAATCGACTATCTCAAACAAATACCTGATCATCGAGATCCTCATGGTCTTCGTCATCCTCTCTGGCTGGTGCTTCTAATCATAATTATGGGAATGATGAGTGGTTATTGGGGTTATCGACAATTAGGTAGATTTGTGGAACGTCATCGAAGGGAATTGATTAATATAGCAATCCTAAATAGGTTGTGGCAAAATTCCATACTTAAAAAGTTTGGGAAAATCAAATATTTGACCATCAGTAAAAAACTTGAATAACCACTTTACTTTTTTAAAAGAACTGCAAATATGATAAAATTTTTTCAAGAAACTTTTTCCTTGTAACCAAATATCTTCTACCGGATTTTGTTCCGGAGCATTAGGAGCAAATTTTGTACAAGTTATTAGCCAGTCTTCTTCTAATAAATCTTGATTAATTTTACTTAAATATTCTCGCCATTCTTGAGAATTATGATAACTGGCACCATCCCAAAATATAGCTAATCTCTTCCCTGGTCTTTGGCGTTGTAAATAGTTGATAAAATTGATAGTGTTTTTTGTGTTTCCCGCCGAATACTCTTTCATTATAAATTCTTGATTTTGATAATCTAATGCTCCGTAATATGTTTGTCTATCTTTTTGATTTTTAATAGGGACTTGTATTCTTTTATCTGTTCTTCCCCCAGGGTAAGCGCAAGAATCAATAAGCTGTAGCTTATTGAGAAAAAACTGGGTTCATTCTCAACTATTAAACTCTATTGAGAATCAAGTTCTACGAGATTATAGGGGTTTCGAGCCACGATCAACCGATATCCAGCCAATGCACATTATGGGCAATTTTTTCTTGCGCTTACCCTGGTTCTTCCCCAAGCATAACCTAACAGGTCTCCCCAGAGAAGATGACATTCATCAATCATAAACACTGCAAGCTTAAGTGCCTTTATGTCCGAGTGCCAGTTTTCTAATTTATTTTCAATTTCTTCTTCTTGATGCAGTCGCTCATGGGGGAAACCCCCAAGACCGCGCTGCATCGCTTTTTTTGCTTCCACTAAATCTTCATTTTTTGCTGGATTCTTTTTTTGAGTCTTTTTCCAACTTATTTTGGCTTCTTTGAATAAAGAATAGTAACTTTGATCAGACTTATACACCACCTGATATTCATGAAGTAAATGATTTTTTCAATCTGATAATATCAGATAGTCTTTTTTTTTAAGCCACTGAATTATTTTAACTTTATCTTCGGGTTTTAAGTAACTTTTTTTTCCTTTATATTTAAGTTTTAAACTGTCTACACCCTCAAAAATTGCTTGATTTTTCCATTTACTAATAAACCCATGAGAAACTTGTAATAATTCTTGAATATCATGATAAGATTTTCCTTGGAGAATCATTTTAACTGCTATGGCTCTTTTAATTTCTTTGGGCTCTATTGTTTGATTAATAAAATTTGATAATTCATCTATAATATTCATATTTTATTTTTTGTATAATAAGAGTAATATTTATATTATATCTGTTACAAGCTATTTAGGGTTGCTATAGACTTCAAATTCATGCATGCTCGTGTTCCTTCTTATTCAGTGCTCAGAAGAGTCATGGTTAATTTAGATTACGAAGAACTCCAACTTGTATTTAATAAATGGAGTCAACACTATGGTGTTATTCCCTCTTCAGAATGGATATCCATAGATGGGAAGAGCCTCAAAAATACTGTTAGTAACTACGATAACGCGAAACAAAACTTGATCAGTTGTGTTTCGGCTTTTGCTCATCAAAGAAGATTAGTCTTAGGGGTAAAAATGATGTCGAACAAACAGGAAAGCGAAATTTACGTCGTTCGAGAATTAATTGACTTATTAGATTTAACAGGTTTTGAAGTTCCCGTAGAACAGTGGAGCCTTTATGGGTGATCGGTTATGCAGAAAAGGGTTAAATCTTTTGTAATAAGGCTCCACTGTTCAAGGTTTCATCTCCGTAGTTTTTAGTTTTGATGCTCTTCATTGTCAAAAAAAACTCTGGCAGCCATCGTCGAGTCAGGGAATGACTATCTAGTTAAAGTCAAAAAAAATCAACCCAAATTATATCAACAAATAGAAACGGAATCAAACCAGCTTACACCACGACAAAAAGTGACCCATTATGAAAAAACTAGAAACCGTAATACTTATCGTCTTATTGAAGTGTTTGATCCACCCGAAAACCTTGACCCCAAATGGATTGGAGCTGGTTGTGTGATTAAAGTCTCTGAGACGAAACCTTAGGTAGTGGAGCCTTTATGGTGGGCAGGCTATGCATAGAAGGGTTAAAACTTGGCAGATTTTGGCTCCACTACCTTACGGTAACTTCAAACGCAGTGGAACTCGTGGAAATGAGACTTATAGAAGCATCAGTTATTATCTTTGTTCAAAACCACCATTATCTCGTGGTTTGGCCAATGGAATTAGAGGACATTGGCTCATTGAAAATTCTCGACCTTGGGTAAAAGACGTCATCTATGAAGAAGATATTAGTCCGCAAACGTCAGGACAAGCTCCTTTAAACTTATCTTTGCTCAAAACATGGGTTTTAACTCTTCTTCGAGCACATGGCTTTGATTCTATCAAGGCAGCAATCAGTGAAGCGATGCAGCGCGGTCTTGGGGAGGCAGCGCGGTCTTGGGGAGGCAGCGCGGTCTTGGGGGTTTCCCCCATGAGCGACTGCCGTGGTCTCCCCCATGAGCGACTGCCGTGGTTTCCCCCACTCGCTATTGCATCAAGACAATGAGCCATAATTTGAGATATATCCTCAGTTTTTGTACTTAAGATTAATTATATCTGATTATCTTCTATTTTCTAGAGAATGAAACAGCCCTGGTGTCTAATGACCGGGGAGGAATGCCACCTAGTGGCTAAAGCCACCAGGGTAAGCGCAAGAAAAAATGGCTCATCATGTGCATTGGTCGGATATCGGTTGCTCGTGGCTCGAAACCCCTATAATCTCGTAGAACTTTACTCGCAATAGAGTTAATTTGTTGAGAATGATCCCGTTTTTTTATCAATAAGCCACAGCTTATTGATTCTTGCGCTTACCCTGCTAAAGCCACCTAGTAAGCTAACCGTGATGAGGATCGTTAATGTACCTTTGAATGGTTTCAGTACTTACTTTCCCCGCTGCCCTTAAAAAAATAACTGTTTGTCCAGAAAGATGGAAGTTTATTAAGATCGGTAAACTCTTTTATTAAGTAGTTAGCACTTCTCCCTTTCAAATCTACCTTTCAAAGCTATGACTACCTGGTGAATCGCATTTTGATGATATATTTATACAGATAAATTTTTAATATTTTTCTACTTACAATTACCATATCTTTCTGTAAATAATTTTGAAAAAATGTGGCTAAATTATCTTTATTTTTGCAGATAAATACTTTATTAAAATTTTTATTTTCTAGGATAAATGGACTAGATAAGTAAATTTTAAGTTTAATTTTTATAGCTTTTTTTAAAAAAACAAGTTTATCGGAATTTAATGTCGCTACCAGTGTAGATTCTAATCGATATAACGAGAATAATTAACGATATATAATGGCTCAAGCTAATAAGAGCATAGGAGTACAGCAAATAATGCTGTACCCGGATAAAGAAACAAAGGCAATCTTGGAATATTTATGTGAACAGTCAGGAAAGCTTTATAATATGGGGGTGTATTTTGCTCGTCAAACATTTTTCAAGACAGGTTTAATATTGACTGGAAAATTTGACTTAATCTATGAACCAAGTGTAGGAAAAACAAAGATATCTAAGTCACTTCCTTCGACTCCAGCCCAACAAACACTATTAAGTGTCACGGAAGCATTTAAGTCTTACAAAAAACTAAGAGACCTATGGTTCAAGGGAAAGTTGCAACATAGACCAAAACCTCCCAGCTACTTAAAAGGCTCAAAGATGTTCAAGGTTACTTATCCAAATTCAGGTGGTCAAAAGCCAAAACTAGTTAATGGACAGGTTAAATTTTATCTTGGTTTGACTGTTAGGCGCTGGTTTGGGATTAAGAATTTTACCTTGCCTTTTCCAAGTAATTTAAAAGGAAGAAAAATAAAGGAATGGACTATACTCCCCAAAAATGGCGTCTTCTATCTAGAAGTGTCTTATGAAATCCCAGTTCAGAACAACCAGAGAAATTTAGCCAGCAATGAAGCATTAGGTATAGATGTTGGAACCGCTGATAATTTAGCAGCGTGTGTTGACACCCTAGGCAATTCGTTTTTGATTGATGCCCGTGCAATGAAGGCTTTTAACCAATACTGGAACAAGCAGGTGTCAAGCAGAAAAGAGGGTAAACCACAAGGCTATTGGGATAGTTGGCTTGATCGAGTAACTCGGAAGCGTAACCACCGCATTAAGGACGGCATCAATAAAGCAGCTAAGCTAATTATCAATCACTGTTTAAAATACGGTATAAATACGATTGTCTTGGGATGGAACGAAGGTTTAAAAAGTAATGCTAATATGGGGCGATTGAATAACCAAAATTTTGTTCAAATACCTCTTGGCAAACTCAAAGACAGATTAAGACAATTGTGTGAAATCCATGGGATTCGATTAGAAGTAACTGAAGAAGCTTACACAAGTAAAGCTAGTTACCTTGATGGAGACTCCCTGCCTAAATTTGGCGAAAAACCAAATGGGTGGAAAGCATCAGGAAAGCGTATTAAGCGTGGTCTTTACCGTAGTGGCGATAATTCAGTTGTAAATGCGGATCTAAATGGTAGTGCAAATATTTTAAGAAAAGTAGCCAGTAAGCTAGGTATAGACTTAAGCCGACTGGGTAGACGGTCTTTGACAACCGTAGCGAGAATTAGGTTGTGGGCGCTACCACAGTCTAATCTGTCAGCAGAATCCCCGCGTCTAATGATCGGGGAGTGTCAAGTCTTCTTAAACTCATACAAAAACCATACAGAGTCAAACAGATAGATGAACCATAGCATAAACCTGGGGTTGAGACAATGGACAAATAAAGACAAATAAAAGCGATGCAGAGGTGCGACCCATGGCGAATTTAATTACGGGTCAAGCGCACCTAAGCGGTCTTGGGGTAAACCCCCACTCGCGCTTTGCATCAAGACAGGCAAACGTTTTACTTAATCAATGTCAAGGGTATGATTAATGCCAGCAGCATGCAAGAAAAAAGAAGATCACCTCGCCAACAGACTTCCATTTCTTATCGATTGGCTGGTCTCTTCTCAGCTCGTCAGCCAGTCGTTAATATTAGTCGAGGAGGTTGCACCATTTACAGTGAAAAAGCTATCCCAGTCGGTCAAGTTATAAAAATACAATTTTTTTGGCCACAAAATTACACAGTGAATGCTACAGTTAAAGTCATGTGGTGCCAAGAATCTAGAGGAAATTCCCTAGCAAACTATAGAGCTGGTTTACAGTTTACAACAGTCTCACCAGAAAGTATAGATTGTCTTTTGGGTCTGCCAGCAACACCTATTTCAACGCCTCAACTTCAGCTGAATAAGTTACTAAAAAATTATCCGGCTAAGACTTCTAACACCTGCTCTACCTAATCCTCATACTAAATTGCGCTTCCAGAAAAGATATTACCATTTGAACAGATGACGGGTGATGGGGTTAATGATTAATAGGGCAAGCAGTTACTACTGATTAATTTTAAGTATTAATTTTAAGTATTAATTTTAATTCAACTTGGTATAAGTTGCAATCAAAGATAGTTGATGTCTTGATGCAGTGGCTGATGGAAGTCCCCCCCCATGAGCCACTGCATCGCTTTGTCAAGTTGCTGATCAGGAGTGAACATCAAGAACAGTCAACCTTCAACTATTATACCATTTTCAGTGATTGAGGCTAAAGATGATTTACTGGTAATTGGGAAGAAGGAAATTGGGAATTGACCAAGGAATTACCGATTAGCTATTACCACGAAACAGTATGTATAGCAATTATCATAGCTATGAGGTACACAATTTAGGTATTTTAGGTAATAGGTAATAGGTAATAGGTAATAGGTAATAGGTAATAGGTAATAGGTAATAGGTAATAGGTAATAGGTAATAGGTAATAGGGATGCGCTGCATCTTCAGGTGCGACCCGTGGCGAATTTAATTCGCCAAGGTCAAGCGCACCTAACAGGGAATCAGCTTCAAAGAATACTGTACCTCATAACTGTGATAAACGCTATATTTATAACAAGCCTACACAGAAATTGGAATTATCTGATTAGTTATTTATACTTATTAACCTAGAGGGGCGCTTGTCGCCCCTCTAGTATCCAATAAGTTAACTGCCATGGACTTTGTCAAGGTTCATGGCAGTTTTAATGGACTTTAAATTTTGTTTTTAATGAGTAATTATAACATTTTTTGGATGCTCATATACCCAAAAAAAAAAGTATACATAAACATACATAAATCCTACTAAATCAAACCTGAACGCAAACCTAAACGCAAACCTATGCTCGAAAGAATAGATTTATACACAGCAGGATCGGTAATCTTACCATCTGCTATCATTTCAGCACTTCACCTAGCACAACTTCCTTAGGAGTTGCTAAAGTGAAGTAAACCCTTTGCTTAGCTGCATCTACCTTTATATAGATAGATTTATGAGTACTGAACAATTAAATCAAGTTATAGAAGCAATTATTTCTGGCAAGTATTCCTGGGCTTGTGTATTGATATTACGGTTTTCTGGCTACAATCCTTTGCAATATATGCCCTATCGAACTTACAATCGGTTAATCAAACAAAACTATAACTTAGGCAACCGGAATAAAACTGCATCCTCTCAACCATCAAAAATTCTCAAAAGGTGTTAATCATCAAGACAACCAAAATAAAAAATTACTAAAAAATCCTAGATCCTAGGCTCTAGACTCTAGGTATTAGGTATTAACCATCAGGCATTAAGTACTAAAACCATTACTCATTAACCATTAACCATTAACCAAACACCAAACACCGGGTGCATCTCAATGCATGCAAAAACACTCAGGACAATAGAAGACTAATATCATGTTATGACAATTACCCTTAATAAAAATCCCCCTATCTCCCCCTCTCCCCACCCTCCCCACACTTCCCGCGCCTGGGTCCCACACTTCCTTTAGTTATAGATTTACAAGTAACAGATGCACCCCAAACACCAAACCCCTAACCCCTAACTCCTAACTCCTAACACCTATCTTTCAGGAGATTAATTTGACTAACACTCATTTACTCAAAGAGCGTAGGAAATTTCCGCGTCATATCACCTTACTAAATTATCAGATAGAAGGACTGATTTCAGATCAAAATGATTTAGTAGTTAATCTGAGTCAAGGCGGTGGCAAAATTTACATTAACAAACCATTAAAAACTGGGGAGCATAAAAAAATTCAGTTCTGCTTACCAGGAATAAGTTACACAGCTACTTCTATGGTGAAAATTGCCTGGCAAAGGAAAATTGGTTTAGATTCACCAGCTAAATATGAAGCAGGAGTGAAGTTTTTAGATATCTCACCAGTCAAGCTTAATACACTATTAGAACGGAAACAACTTATCTTCAGCAATCACTTTCAGTTCAAAGTATTACTGAAAACGTTTGCTGCTGCTGCCTGTATAGTTTCTGCACTTGCTCAGTCAGCTAGTAGTCAAACCGTTGCACCAGGCTCTATTCTCAGTATTTTGCTGGAGGGTCTTAATGATCGTATCTCTTGGGTAGCAAGTCAAAATCCCACTGATGAAGCTAGCTTCAGCTGGGAGCAATCTCCTAGGCAGCATCCGATTGGATTTAAGTTTAATCAATCTTTAGTGAGTGTTGATGATTTAGAGTCTGCTCCTGAGCCAATAACAATGGCTAGTTTGGTCTTATTAGGTGCTACATTTCTGATCCCATGTCGTCACCTAGAGTAATAATACCAAGTTAGATTAATTATCTATTTTGGCAGGATTATATTAAGGGTTAAGGTTATGAACTTAAGCTTTCTGTTTTTATTTGCCCTATTTTCACAAAAAATTCCTGATAAACCAATGGGGGTTGTTAAAAATTAATCATTTTAGTTATAGCAATTAATTTAGTTTAAAATTATTAATTTTAGTGAGGATGTGCCATTATTTAGCTACAATATAGATATGAGCACTTAGGTTAAATCCCCTGCCTGAAGGCAGGGGATTTCTTAATGGTATTAATTAGTTTAGAAAGTAAATACAAAATAATCAGTTAACTATTGACCCATACTCGAACATGAACACACCAGGTAGAAATTCCAGGTTGAAGCTTGTTTGCTTGTTCGCGTAGCGTGGCCGAAAGGCCAAGGTTCAGAAGATAACCTTTAACCTAGCAACCTATAGCAATCCTATCTGATTCGTGAAAGAAATGGGCTGCTTTAAGGCAGAAGGCAGAAGGCAGAAGGCAGAAGGAACAGGGTGCATCTCAATGCATGCAATTAGGCAAAAATTATAATAAAATCTCCGCGCCCCCGCCCCACACTTCCCGCGCCCCCGCCCCACACTTCCCGCGCCCCCGCCCCACACTTCCCACACTTTCCTTATTTTTTACAAATATGAGATGCACCCGAAGGAACAGGAGTTGGAGCTAGTTTTTAAAAAGTCCAGTGATTTTACAAATGATTTAGGATTGCTATAGTAACCTGGTAATAGCTTTTCCGTTTACATCTGAATTGTAAACATTGATGGAGGCATGGGGGGATGGGAAGAAAGTTAATTGAGGCAAATGCAAGTTGTAAACAATTCCGATGCTAAGCTGTTCGGCATTTAAATTGGTATAATAAAAATTAATAAATAACCCAATAATAGGAAATATGCCAGCAAAAAATTATCTGACAGCAAAAAACAATACTTCAAAAAGCCTTAAAAATAGAAGAAAATGGAAATATTAGAGAACGTATTTCGCGACCCAAGGCCGGGGAACCCGGCCTTGGGTCGCGCACTACCATGGGAATTTAATTCGACGACTGTAAGCGCACCGGGAGAGTTGATCGAGTATGGTTTTCCGGGACTGGTAGGGGGAATAAAAAAAACTGTGTACCTCATGATTCTGATAATTACTATATCCACCTGGGTTTTAGCAGTGGTCTCCACGGGGCAAGAAAAATTAACAATACATGCACTAATGGAAGATCCTGGTACTCTAAAGGGAAAAACTATATTAAGTAAAGTCAAACACACTAATCCAATGTCATAGCTAAAAAAAATGTCTGGTACCATGGAAGATATTGCTAGACAAGCCCACCAGGGTAGCGTGGTGGCAATTATTCAAACACTGAATGAACGATTAGCCGATTTTGGGGTGAGAACTAGAGCCATTCTGGCTGATGGCGTATTGCAAGTTTTGTGTGAAGCAGCAAAACCGGAACAGCTGGAACAATCGATTCTAGTCAGTCAAATCCAGGAAATTCTGGAAGAAATTTCACCGCGTAACATTCGTCGTGTCAGGATCAACAGCCGCATCGTGCGAGAGGAACAATTACTCTGGTTAGAAGAAATTAGCCGTGACCCAGACAATCAGCTGTTGTGGTACGAAGACATAACCCTTACTAGGCCAAATTTCTTCAAGCAACTGGCTCAAACCTTCAACAATCGCCAAAACCTACCGAGCCAGCAACTGGCTCTAACACCAGGATTTTCCCGTCAACTGAGCCAAAAAAAACTACCGAGTCAGCAACTGGTCTTACCGCCAGCTTCTTACAGTCAACTACGTAAAAAAGGTCGATTGCGGCAAGGTGTTGTGATTGGGTTAGGTTTGGGTTTATTCCTGATCCTAGTAGGTTGGTTACTGAATGATTGGTTTGGGAGGGAAATCGAATCCCTAAACCCAACTCAAGCCGACCATTCGGCAAAAGACCCAGCCAATTCTTCTTCATCGGGATCTTCTAGTAATCCAGACCCCCCCTTTACTCGGGACCCCTTTACTGAAGCAATGCGCCTAGCTCAAGAAGCAGCGGCAGCAGGTGAAAGTGTCGAAACCTCAGCTCAATGGTTAGATGTGGCAGCTAAGTGGGAACGGGCATCAAATCTAATGGAGACGGTAAAACCTGATGACCAACGCTACCAGATAGCTCGTTATCGGGTTATACTTTATCGAAAAAACAGTGAGGAAGCTCAAAAACAAGCTAGAAAGAAGCGCTCCTAGTAGTGTTGAATTGAAGTTTTAAATCAGTTTTGTTTAAAAAACGGTATAAAAAGGTGCTCAAGGTGTTTAAGGTGTTCAAAGTGAATCTATTTCAATCCCAGGGGAGATATCTGGAGTTTCTCAATTCTCTCCTGGGTTTCCAGGTACTACTAGTCTACCCAACTCAGAGGCACGCGCCTTTTGGGATTTTTACGCTCTGTGCCTTAGGTCGAAACTCCAACAAGCCCTCATCCAATCTACCGATCAGAATTAATTGGGTAGACGAATTTCGAGCAGTAACCATTGTTGATATCGTGGTGCGCGCCCGTTCGCGCCCCGCGTCGGCTTTGCCGATAGGCGCGCCTCCTAGGCCGGGGAACCCGGCCTAGGAGGCGCGCACCTAAAGCGAATTTAATTACGGGTCAAGCTCACCGGGGACGAGTTTAACTCAACTGTGACGATTACATGATGCAAGTTGTGCCACCGACCCACAGCTTCTCCTCTAACCAGCAGTGATGATTGAACGGGTGTGTAGGTCGGTTGTCGTAAAAAACTCCAATCTCTTGATCAAAAGCACTCTGATGCCGGGAACACTAATCCTAGCGAGATTACTGTTTTAACAGTTGCTCTAGTCAAGACCAGTATTCACAAGTTGTGCAACTAGCATAATGGATGCAGAAAGCGCGATTTTTGCCCCAAGAGTAAATTCCATCAAGTCCCGTCTCTCAGGTACATTTGAACCAACCTTTAGCCAGGAACATCAGGGTTCACTCATGCCTTACCCGACAGAGTTAGCTCAGATCGGGCAACAAATTGCTAAGACTATACTAAATACCTCAGAAACGCAAACTCTGTTGGCCATGCTGGCCAAGGCTATAGGAGAGAGTTTTCAGGTGGATAGCTGTTTAATTGGGGGGCTGGCTAACCCTAGCACTACACCCCAACTAGCCTGGTGGCGTGCTGATCAACACCTCGACCCAGAACACCGATACTACAAAAATCCAGTGCAACTGCTGGAACTCTTAACCACAGAGGATGACTTAGGCAGTGACTCAGTACTGGCAATTTCAGATTGGCAAAAATCCGATGCTTGGTCTAACTTAGATTTGGGTGAAGAAGTGCTATCTGCCAGGGCAATACTGAAGACCTCCACAAAGTTTCAGTCTGTAGTCAACGGGGTAATTGTTTTAGGAAAAGCCCAGCCTTACCAATGGACAAAGACAGAGCAAGAACAGTTAATTGTTGTATCCCAATGGGTATCAGTAGCAATTTCTCAAGTTCAGCTAACCCACCAAGTGAAGGCGGCTACTCGAGACCAAACTCTGCTCAACCAATTGAGTCAAGTGATGCATAGCTCTCTCAATCTCCTGGAGATTTTCCAGATAGCTACCACGGCTGTTGCTGAAGCACTTCAGGTGTCACGGGCACTACTGCTACTCTTAGATGAAACGAATCCCCTTGGTTGCACTGTACCAGGACAGCATTCACCAAAACATGATCTGACAGTCGTTTGTGAATGGTTACAGGAAACCTCTACTACTGATCTATTTTCAAAAGGCGACGCACTGTTAAATAAATCCTTCCCAGTTTCTGAGTGTTCTTGGTACCAACAGGCTCTCAAGCAAGCCCCTGAACCGATAGTCATTACCCATAGACCAGATCACCCGATTGGTAAAGCTGACCACCAGAGCATCTCACTCCTAGATCAGGTCCTATTGCCAGGGTTACTGATCTGTCCTCTGGTTGGGGCAGATAATCATGGCTTGCTATCCGTTAAGGTTTTGGGGTTCTTGGTCTTGCAAAATAGTCAACCTCGCCCTTGGCTAGAAAATCAAATCAACTTGGTCAAGTGGGTCAGTACACAAGTTAGTAGCACTATTATCCAAAATCAGACTCTCCAGCAAGTACAATCCCTTGTTGAAGAACGCACGGCTCAGTTACAACATAGTCTGAAAGTTCAGGCAGAGTTATACGAAAGAACTCGCCAGCAAATGGGTCAGTTAAAAGAATTAAATCGGCTCAAAGACGAATTTCTCAGTAGCATGAATCATGAGTTGCGGACACCTTTGACTGCCATGAGTCTAGCGATTCGGATGTTACGTCAACCCAAACTTGATCTTGAGCGTCGTGCCAAATATCTAGAAATCCTTGAGCAACAGTGTAATCAAGAAATTGAGCTAATTAACGACCTGTTGAGTCTACAGCAGCTGGAATCTGACCAGTCCCAACTGCAGCTGCAAAGAATTGACCTGATGCCGATGATTAAGCACTTGGCTAAATCCTTTGAGTACAAATGGGCGCAGAAAGGCTTAACCTTAACAATCAATAGTTCACTACCATCGCTCTTGATCAACACCGACGCTGAGAGCCTTAACCGTATCTTGCTGGAACTTTTAACCAATGCTGGCAAGTATTCTCACCCAAATACTACAGTGGTGATCGAGGTAACTGAGCAAATCCAGCAATCGGTGAAGCAGATTGTGATGAGTTTGAGCAATATTGGTCAGGGCATCTCTCCAGAAGACCTCAGACATATTTTTGATAAATTCCATCGCGGTCAGGGGATGACCCAAAGAGCAGTTCAGGGTACTGGTTTGGGTCTAGCGCTAGTAAAATGCTTAGTGCAGCATCTCAATGGCACAGTAGATGTCTCCACTGGCCCGTCTGACACTCCTCGCACCTCTCGGGTATCTTTCACAATTACTCTGCCCCAGGTTCAATCTTTTATGTAAAACTTAGTCATTAGTAAGTAAGAAGGCAAAACTAATCACTAATGACTAATAGCTCGGAAGACTAACTGGGAAGAATAGGTATTAAAGTGGATATGATCTGATTTATACTCCCGGATTGAATAGGAGTAACTATGAATAGCTGAGTATGCTCACAACTGATGCGCCCAAGCCACCACGTTGGCAACAACCTAACTATTCTCCCCTGGCTCGCCAGATCGATATTTTTACTGCGGCAGCGCAGTTTATGGTTTATTTATGGTGGGACAAGGTATCGGCTAATAATTCCCCCAAGCAAAGAAATCGTCGAGCCCAGTGGTTAGTTAGAAAGCTCTTAGACTTAGGTCCAACGTTCATCAAGATTGGGCAGGCACTATCCACACGCCCTGATTTACTTAGCTTAGAATATGTGAATGCCTTGGCGCAATTACAAGATCGGATCCCAGAATTTAGTGTAACCGATGCTATAACTCTAATTGAATCAGAACTGGGTCACGACATTCATGGTTTGTATCGGGATTTTGAGCATTTTCCTCTAGCCGCTGCGAGTTTGGGACAAGTTCATAAAGCCCGATTGCACACCGGGGAAGATGTAGTCGTTAAGGTTCAGCGTCCTGGCTTAGAAAAGCTATTTAACCTAGATTTTGAGATTATCCATCGATTGATTCGTTTTGTCAATCGATTTGTTCCGGGAACCAGAAAATATGATTTGGATTCCATCACCCATGAGTTTTTTAACCTGCTCTATCAAGAAATTGACTACATCCATGAAGGGAAGAATGCTGAGAGTTTTCGTCAAAATTTCAGCAATTATGCTCGTATTAGTGTCCCGAAAGTCTACTGGCGATATACAACTAAAAAAGTTTTGACTATGGAGTATATGCCGGGGATTAAAATTGATGACCGTCAGAGCCTGGAATCCCTAGGCATAAATCCTAAAGAAATTATTCAGCTGGGAATTTGTTGCTACCTCAAGCAGTTATTACAAGATGGCTTTTTTCAGTCTGACCCTCATCCTGGAAATATGGCAGTCTCTGCAGAGGGCAGTCTGATTTTCTATGACTTTGGCACAATGCTGGAGGTCAAGTCCATGACTAAAGACCAAATGCTCCAGACTTTTTTTGCTGTACTGCGTAAGGACACTGATCAGGTCGTTAATAGTTTAACTTACATGGGGTTAATTGAACCCATGTCAGATCTCAAGCCAGTCAAGCGATTAGTTGCTTTCCTACTGGAAAAATTTACCGAAAAGCCCATAGAATTACAAGCTTTTGAGGAAATCAGTAGCGAACTTTACTTAATGTTTGAGCAGCAACCTTTTCGCCTACCAGCACAACTGACATTTATATTAAAGTCACTAACAACTCTTGATGGGATCGCTCGTTCCCTAGATCCCCAGTATAATTTGTTAGCTGCTACAGAGCCTTTTGTTAAAAGCCTGGCTGTTTTTCAAGGGCGGGGGAATATAGTGGGGGAACTAGCTAAACAAGCTAGGGATTTTGTGAAATATAACTTACGTAAGGCTAGCGCTACCGAACTAGCAATTCGACGCTTAGAAGAGCGGCTCGAGCTGGGAGAGTTACAATTGCGGGTGCGTTCTGTAGAAAGCGATCGCACTCTCAAGCAGATCACCCTTGCTCTAAAAAGCCTAATTTATGCTTGTTTAACTGGATTTACTCTGGTAGCCGGTACTATTTTCCTATCAGGTCCTTATAGTGGATGGGCGATAGCCGCCTTTGCCTTTTCCGCATTCTGGTTTTTGATTTTGCTGCGTTCTCTGATTAACTTAGCCATTAGAGAAAGACTGGATAGGTTAGCCCAAAGGTAGGCAATCATATCTTAAATCGCCTACCTTTAATTCTTGTATGTAAGCATTCAGCCGTCAGCCGTCAGTGCTCAGCCGTCAGCGGTCAGCCGTCAGCAGACTTAACTCAGATTAAACCAATGCTTACCTCTTTTATTAAAAAGCTGTTCGCGTAGCGTGCGCGTAGCGCTTAAGCTGATAGCTGATAGCTGAGTGCTTACTCTTGTATTTTTTTCTTGCTTATATACCCCCAAGGGAATTCGAATCCCTGTCGCCTCCGTGAAAGGGAGGTGTCCTAGGCCTCTAGACGATGGGGGCTTATTGATTTCACTTTTATAATAATAGTGGATATTTTGGTTTGTGTCAAGTGTTTGATCAGGAAATTTTTTTCCACTCCCCTTACTTGATACTATTTCGCAACTGTTCTAGGCGCTGCTGAGCCTTGGCATCCAAGGAATTGACTAAAAAACGACCACGAGAGGATTTCTGTGGTCGGTATTTGCGGCGGGTTCGACGAGCTGTGAATTCAACATCGCTGAGCAACTGCTGGCAAGACATGCATTGAGCACCATACCCGACAACAGTCAATTGCTGTGCCCGATCTGAGGTAGCGACGATCAGACGTTTAGTTGGTTGAACAAGGTTGGTTCTATAGGAGGCGCAAAATTTTTCGATGTAAGTGTCTGCTGTCTCCCCGAAATCGGTGTAGTAAACGGATAAATTATTAGTTATCACCTCACGACTGTTAGGGGTATTGAGTGAGTGAGCATCAAAGACAATCTCAGTGTCATAGCCAACAAAGGCACTGTAATTGGCTAGGGTCTCAATTAACTCTTGGCGAGAACTCAGCAGACCATCACGATCACGGGTATTTTTCAGGAAAGACCAAGAGCCAATGACGTTATAGCCATCAACTAGTAAAATAGCCAGCGGTGAAGAACAAGACATTTTCCATGGGATTATACTATTTACAGTCCCTATGGACTGCTCATATTGGCCAGAATAAATTTAACATTTCTTTATATTAGTATAAATTGCACTTGAGAAAAAGGCAAAAGGATTGAGCAAAAATAACACTCAACCTTTAACTATTAAAACATATCATATTACAATAACAACAATAAGTGTTATTTATAACACTTATTGTTGTTAACAGTTAGCCGATTACAAATCCTACCACTTTCCGGAAACTTCCCGAGAATCAGTGATTAGGACTTACCAGTCTTTGCTTCAGGCGTTCCGGTTGACCTTGGTCAATGACCCGACCCTGGTCTAACAAAAATGCTCCATCACAATAATCCAACTCATCCAAACGGTGCGTAACCCAAATGGCTGTCAATCCTCTACTTTTGACTAAATTTCGCACTTGTGATACTAAATCCATCTGGGTATCTGGATCGAGTAGGGCAGTGGGTTCATCTAACAATAAAATCTCGCACTGTCTTGCGATCGCACCAGCGATCGCAATTCGCTGCTTCTGACCACCGCTGAGGGCATAGATCGGGCGTCGTTCTAGGTCTAGTAAATTGACCGCAGCTAGAGCTTCTTTTACCCGGGCTTGAACTTGAGCTAGGTCGAGCTTTTCTGCTACCAGTCCAAAGGCTACATCGGCACCTACGGTAGGCATCACTAGCTGATGATCAGGATTCTGGAAAACAAAACCTGCTGAACCCGCTAGGTAAATTTCACCGGATTGGGGGGACAATAAACCAGCCAGTAATCTAAGTAAGGTTGATTTACCACTGCCATTGGTTCCTAAGAGCATCCAAAACTCCCCCTTAGGGACTTCCAGGGAGCAAGATTGCAAAACTGTCCCCCCTTTAGGCCAGTTGAAGCCAACCTCTCTTACTTGAATTGCTGGTTGAGTCATTATATATCTTGCTGTTCCATGAATTTATTCAGCCATGGCAAAGAAGCCGGGAGTACGTCCTGAGCCTGTGGCTCCAGATTTTTGAGAAATCATTGCTGCACTGATCTGATCGCTGAGAACGCCAATTTTCTTCTCTGGCTGGTGATCGCAGCTGAGTTCTAACAACTGAGGATGCCCAGAGCGCATGGCTGTCAAAATTTCCTGGTAGGTCGCTTGCGCCTCTTCTTCTGACTTACGTTGCACAGACAGTGGCATGGGTGTATTCCTTAGAATCAAGTCAATGGTGAACATGGAGTATCAAGCCGTAGCGCGTTCTATAAATGTACTTCTTTTTCTTATCTTAGACCCCAGCCCAAACCGGGGTAAGAGCGGTATCTTGGGTGCAGTTATTACCTAATTTTTTTTTAAGGGGGTAGCAAAATTAAGAATTATGACATATTATGATAGTTATATTAGACGAACTTTACTTTTCTTTACTTAGACGCCCTTTAGTAAGGTAGCAAAGTTGGCAAGAAAGTAAATCGGCTTACCGTACTTATATATATCTGGAGATCCTTGCTATGACAGTAGCAGTAGGACGCGCCCCCAGCACCAGAGGATGGTTTGACATCCTCGACGACTGGCTCAAGCGCGACCGCTTTGTATTCGTTGGCTGGTCAGGCATTCTGTTGTTCCCCTGTGCCTACATGGCTTTGGGGGGCTGGCTAACTGGTACCACCTTTGTTACTTCTTGGTACACCCACGGCTTAGCCTCTTCCTACCTCGAAGGCTGCAACTTCCTGACCGTAGCAGTATCCTCTCCTCCCAACAGCCTGGGACACTCCCTGCTGCTGTTGTGGGGACCAGAAGCTCAAGGAGACTTGACCCGCTGGTTCCAACTAGGAGGGTTGTGGAGCTTCGTGGCATTCCACGGAGCGTTTGGTCTAATTGGCTTCATGCTGCGGCAATTTGAAATTGCTCGTCTAGTAGGCATTAGACCCTACAACGCGATCGCATTCAGTGCGCCGATTGCAGTATTTGTCAGCGTGTTCCTGATGTACCCGTTGGGACAGTCCAGCTGGTTCTTTGCACCTAGCTTCGGAGTAGCGGGTATTTTCCGTTTCATCCTGTTCCTGCAAGGCTTCCACAACTGGACACTGAATCCCTTCCATATGATGGGCGTAGCTGGAGTACTCGGTGGTGCTCTGCTGTGTGCCATTCATGGGGCAACGGTAGAAAATACCCTGTTCCAGGATGGGGACAAAGCCAACACCTTCCGGGCGTTCAACCCGACCCAAGCGGAAGAGACCTACTCAATGGTCACCGCCAACCGCTTCTGGTCTCAAATCTTCGGAATTGCTTTCTCTAACAAGCGCTGGTTACACTTCTTCATGTTGTTTGTGCCAGTAACTGGCTTGTGGATGAGTGCAGTGGGAATTGTAGGTTTAGCATTGAACCTACGAGCCTATGACTTCGTGTCCCAGGAAATCCGGGCAGCAGAAGATCCAGAGTTTGAAACCTTCTACACTAAGAACATTTTGCTGAACGAGGGTCTGCGGGCTTGGATGGCTCCAGCAGACCAACCTCACCAAAACTTTGAGTTCCCTGAGGAAGTACTGCCTCGCGGTAACGCTCTGTAAGACTCCAAGGCTGATCCCGAATTAAGGTTAGCGCTTGGATTTGCTCAAAGCCCCACCTGGAGGTGGGGCTTTGAGCAGTTCTAGAAACAGAAAACTGGAACGTTCTGAGCAATCTTCGCTGAACTTATAATTATGCTAGTTTCCAGAGGTTGCCATTTGAGGGATACTCTGTTATTGTAAGAAAAGGTAATAATCCTGGAAAGGTACAAAAAACCGCTTAGGGATTAAAGGAGGTGATGCCCATGGAAGATAGTAGTAAACTCATGGGTCATCTGGTTGGAGTTAGCCGGCTGTGCGCCGGGGCTGTTCTCTAGGAGTTAGCTGGATTCTCTACGGAGAATCTATATGACTGCTTAGGCAGGGCTACCTAAGAGTTCCTCTCGGCAGCCTGGTTTCAATCAGAAGACCCGCTAGACCGCTCTCACACCAGGTGTTATGGATTAACCAAAACACTAGCCGTGAGAGCGGATAGTCTTTTTTTGGGATTGTTGAAGGAGTGGATCTAACCATCATGGCTCAACTACTCAGCGATGCAGAAATTCAAGCCAAGGCGAGTCAGCTAGAAGACTGGAGTGTGGAAGGGAAAACCCTGCGTAGTAAAAAGACATTCAAGGGTTTTGTAGAAGCGATCGCTTTTGTGAATAAACTTGTTGAACCATCTGAAGTTGCAGGACACCATCCTGACCTAGAGATTTCTTACAATAAGGTAACGATTACTCTAACCACTCATGATAGTGGTGGCTTAACCTCAAAAGATTTTGACCTAGCGCAAGTTATTTCAGAGCTGGGTTAATATCCTTTCAATAACTCTAAATAAGTGACAATTGCTTTAGCAATAGACCCGCAGCTAGCGCAGAAGTTCATTCACAGGCATTGGCAAAAAAGTTTGTATAGCACTTTGTCGATAAAGGCTATAGTATAAGAATTGTTCCTCTAATAAATTGTTCCTGTAATAGGTTAATAGGTTTCATCGCAATAGCGCTGATTCTTATCTAAACCGCGAGAATCCCCGTACTTTACCGTATAGAGTAAGTGTAGGGATGGAGCGCGGGGCAAGGGTCGGAACAGAGCTTTCCAATGCGATGTACTAGGGATAGTAGGGAAAAACAAATTAAGAGCTAACCGCCACCTACGCGCCTGAACCTTGACAACCAACGAATATGGGGTGACCTTCAGAAAAAACTTGATAGTTTGAGTTATCTGTGGATGGGTAAAATTCCATAGGTGCGCTTTCCGTCGGCGAATTAAATTCGCCACGGGTCGCACCTGCAGTACAAAGAAAATAGAACTTTTTTGTATTGTTCCGGCGCGGAGGGGCATCCCGTGTCGTTAATAAAGCTTACCGAGTAACCTAAGCAGTAGCTGGTGTTGGTAAGAAGCCCGTGCTGTCGCGTGCTTGTCAGCGTCGGGAGTATGTCACCATCCTCCGTGATTGATCCGGGGGAGAGTTCAATAATTGTAAAGGTGTGAGGATTAAGAGAAGATGTCTAAACTACTGTTGAAGTCCCTACTGATAAGTCCTGCTGTAGTGGGTGCTGCTCTCGCCTTTGGTACCAATGAGGTACAGGCAGCCAACAAGGCCAACTCCTTAACAGTTGAGAATCAAGTTACTACGGAAGCTGCCCCACTTCAAGCTGTCCCAGTAAAGACAATGGCGATCGCGGCGGCCCCCACTGCTCCAGAAGTAAAGGATACCCCAGTTTTTTCCAGGTCGATGGGCTCCACCTTGGGTGAGGGAACATCATTAACTTTAAAGGCCGATACCCTAGTTCCTAAGGTAGACGTACCGGAGGCAGAAACAAAAATAGCCCAAGCCGTCCCCTCAGCCTCAGATAACAGCCAGCTGTTAAATCAAATTCAACGCTACGGTAAAGAAGGCAGTAACAGCCAAGATCAGGTAACTAGTGTTTCCCAACTGCGGGATGTTTCTCCTGGAGACTGGGCTTATGAAGCTCTGCGTAGTCTGGTAGAGCGCTACGGTTGTATCGCTGGTTACCCAAACCGCACCTTCCGTGGCAACCGTGCTACCACCCGTTACGAATTTGCGGCTGGCTTGAACGCTTGTTTGAACCAGATTGAGCGTTTAATTGCTGCTAGTACTGCTGACTTTATTACCCGTGAAGACTTAGAAACGCTGCAACGGCTGATTCAAGAGTTTGAGGCAGAACTGGCTACCCTCGGAGCACGGGTCGATAACCTCGAAGGTCGAGTCGCATTCCTAGAGGATCACCAATTCTCCACTACTACGAAACTGGAAGGGGAAGTCATATTCGCCCTGACCAATAACTTTGGTGATTTTGGGGAAGATGACAATAACCAAGTTGTCTTTGGTGACAGGGTTCGTTTAGTTCTCGACACCAGCTTCACTGGTCAAGACAGTTTAGTAACTCGTCTGAGTGCTGGTAACCTGAATGCCTTCACAGCGGGGGGTGAGATTACCCCAGAACTCACCCAGACCTTTAACACTGAGATTGATGGTACTGGTGACGGGAACGATATAGGAGTTGACTGGTTAGCCTATTACGGTGACATTCCTATTGGTCCGTTTGGTCAAGTATCAACTTACATTGCTGCCTTTGGTGGTCGGCATGATGATTACGTTCCTACACTCAATCCCTATTTCCAAGACTTCGATGGTGGTAGTGGCTCTCTATCCACATTTTCTCAACAAAACCCCATCTATCGGATTGGTGGTGGTGCTGGTTTAGGGGTTAGCTTCCAACTCGGTTTACTAGAGAGCGTGATTGGACCAAGTACTGTCACACTGGGTTACCTAGCTGGCAATGCGTCAGATCCTGATGAAGGTTCAGGTCTGTTCAATGGTGATTATTCTGCCTTGGGTCAGTTGAACTTCAACGTCAACGACCGCATTGGTGTGGGCTTTACTTACGTCCATGGTTTCCATAAAGAGAACAGTGCCATATTCAGCAAAGGCGCTGGAGAAGATGGTATAGTAGGTACTCGTGCTGCCAACTTAAATCAAGAAGCACTTCTTGCTAGTCGTATAGCTGATTCAGCTGACAAGGTAACCAACTCCTACGGAGCAGAATTAGCGTTTCGCCTCACCGACAAGATTTCCTTTAGTGGATTTTTCAACTACACCGATGTGATTGTGATTGGTGAAGGAGATGGTGAAATTTGGAGTTACGGCGGTGGTTTAGCCTTCCCCGATTTTGGGAAAGAAGGTAGTGTGTTAGGTTTCTTTGGTGGTGCAGTCCCCTATTCGGATTTGAATGAGATTGATACCCCCATTCACATAGAAGGCTTCTACAAGTATCAGCTATCCGATAATATCTCTATCACTCCTGGTGTGATCTGGGTGATTAATCCAGAGCAGAGTGACGGTAATGATGATGCTGTGATTGGTACCATCAGAACCACATTCACCTTCTAAAGACCCTGGCTAATTGCCCAAGGACTATTGAGAATTAGTTAGGTTTCCCTGCCCCTAGGCGGGGATTTTTGTTTGAAGGGGTGGGAGTGTCAAAAAATACTAGGATGGATGATGGATAACAACTAATAACTCAGAATTTCCAACAGTTATGCGAATTGCTCCAAATATTACCGAACTGGTTGGTCGGACACCTCTAGTACAATTAAACCGTATTCCTCAAGCAGAAGGCTGTGTCGCTAGAATTGTAGCCAAGCTAGAGGGCATGAATCCATCTTCGTCTGTTAAAGACCGGATTGGTGTTAGCATGATCAACACAGCGGAGCAGAATGAGTGGATTACCCCCGGCAAAACTATTTTGGTGGAACCGACCTCGGGAAACACAGGTATTGCTCTAGCAATGGCAGCGGCAGCCAAGGGTTACCAACTGATCCTAACCATGCCAGAGACAATGAGCATCGAGCGACGGGCTATGTTGCGAGCTTATGGTGCTCAGTTGGAACTGACACCAGGTAGTGAAGGCATGGGTGGCTGTATTAGGCGAGCTCAGGAAATTGTAGAAACCACATCCAATGCCTATATGCTGCAACAGTTTCGTAATCCAGCTAACCCCAAAATTCACTATTGTACCACCGCTGAAGAAATTTGGGACGATACGGAAGGACAGGTGGATTTCCTGGTGGCTGGAGTTGGTACGGGTGGTACAATTACTGGTGTTGCTGAAGCGATCAAAAAACGCAAGCCCAGTTTTAAAGCGATCGCAGTT
Organism: Moorena sp. SIO3A2; assembly: GCF_010672265.1. NCBI lineage: Bacteria > Bacillati > Cyanobacteriota > Cyanophyceae > Coleofasciculales > Coleofasciculaceae > Moorena > Moorena sp. SIO3A2. Next base: position 425,820 of record NZ_JAAHHC010000011.1, on the reverse strand, counting down.
GAACCAGCTGGTAGTTCTGTACTTTCTGGAGGGTCTCCAGGACCTCACAAAATTCAGGGTATCGGTGCGGGTTTTATTCCAGAAGTACTCAAGGTTGAACTTCTTGACGAGGTGATTACAGTTACGGATGATGATGCGATCGCATACGGTCGTCGTTTAGCCCGTGAAGAAGGAATTCTTTCCGGCATTTCCACTGGAGCCATACTATCAGCGGCTATTGAAGTTGGCAAACGTCCAGAAAATGAGGGATGCCTGATTGTCATGATTCAACCGAGTTTTGGGGAACGGTACCTAAGCACCCCCCTCTTCCAAGAGCCAACCGCCACCACTGATTAGTGTTATGGGGCAAGGCGCTTCGGTTCAGTAGTTATCCTAAAACCTCTGGAAATCGATGGAAATATAAGGATTGAGCTTAGTTGCTACCTCAATTATACTATCGCTGCCGGTTTCAGTAGGTTTAGTGTAGCCCATGTCAGACTCGAATCACTACCAAACTTTGGATGTTCATCCCCACGCTACGACCCTAGAAATTAAACAAGCCTACCGACGGCTAGCCAAGCGCTTTCATCCAGATAGCAACAGCCCCACCGCTGATCCGGAAAAAATTATCCAAGTTAATGCTGCCTATGAGGTACTCAGTAACCCTGAGCGACGGCGTTCCTATGACCAAAAGAGGAATTACTTTCAGGATTCATTAGAGCCTCAGAATCGACAACAGCGAACAGCTCATGCCCAAAGACATTACCAGCATCATCGGCAAAAGGGAAAAAAGACTGATGCCCAGCTAGGGGAATGGTTGCAGCAAATTTATCAACCTGTAAACCACCGGATTAGTCATATCCTTGAGCCTCTAGAGGCTCAACTTGATGAACTCTCCGCTGACCCGTTTGATGATGAACTCATGGCAGAGTTTGAAGCTTATCTGGAAGAGTGTGGTGATCATCTCCATCAAGCTCAGAGACTGTTTCAGTCTCAACCTAATCCTGCCACCGTTGCCAGTGCTGCTGCTAACCTCTACTACTGTCTTAATCAGTTAGGAGATGGGATAGAAGAATTAAAGCTGTTTACCCTTAACTACGACGACTACCACCTACACACAGGTCAAGAACTGTTCAGAATAGCTTCCCATCTGCTCTGGGAAGCTAAAGACACAGTTAAAGATTTTTGCTAATGGGTAACCAATATTATTTTTTTAGCTTACCAACGACCACTAATCCAAATTAGTTTATCCTGAAAATAAGTCTAGTTTACCTAACTTGACATGGAATGCGTCATTAAGCGCCGTGCTGAGTTTTCAGCCAGCCACCGATACTGGTTACCAGAACTGAGTGAAGCTGAGAACCTTCAGCGGTTTGGTTTGGGGAGCAGATTTCCTGGACACGGACACAACTACGTTCTGTTCGTTTCCCTGACCGCTCAGTTGGATAAGTATGGCATGGTGAAAAACTTGTCTAAAGTCAAAACGGTGATCCAACGAGAGGTCACCAGCCAACTTGACTACGCTTATCTCAATGAGGTTTGGTCAGAATTTCAGCAAACCTTACCTACTACCGAAAACATAGCACGAGTAATTTGGCAACGCTTGGTTACCTATCTACCACTACTGAAGATTCAGCTATTTGAACATCCAAAACTCTGGGCTGACTATCAAGGAAACGGTATGGAAGTATATCTGACTATCAGTAACCACTTTAGCGCTGCTCACCGACTAGCTCATCCTGACCTCAGTGACGAGGAAAACTACCAGATTTACGGTAAGTGTGCTCGTCCCAACGGACATGGACATAACTATCACATAGAAGTGACAGTTAAGGGTGAAATGGATCCGCGCACTGGCATGATTGTTGATCTAGGCTCCTTGCAGCAAGTCATGGATGAGTATGTCCTGGAAGCTTTTGACCATACTTTCCTCAATAAAGACATTCCATACTTTGCCCGGGTTGTTCCTACTGCCGAAAATATTGCTATCTATATTTGTCAGTTATTGCAACAACCAATTCAAGAATTGGATGTCCAACTTCATAAGGTGAAATTGAGTGAAAGTCCCAATAACTCCTGCGAAGTCTATTGCACACCAGAGACTACCAAGTCAGCAGCAACATCATCTACAGAAACTCTGCTGACTGTGATGTAGTTGAACAGATTTAGTTGAACAGATTTAGTTCTCTAGGTTTAGACATATCGTTGTGTTGATGGTTGGCTGTTAACCGTTGACAGTTCACTGCCGTGATCAATCCTAGTCTTGAGATCTCCACAGGTTCAAAGTGCTGGGATTATGCGGTTATACCACCGCCAACAGGGTAACCTGCTGGCCGATGAGCCTGTCAGCAGATTCCTAGATCGGGCAGGCTCGTTTCTGTTGCACTGATCATGAACAGCGATTTTAGCTGGCAAGGGTAGTATGCCCTAAGCCCATTAGCCCTAGGCTGAATGCTGACCTAGGGATTTTTATTTGCTGAGATTAAATCATCCATAAGTTAGAGTTAGTATATCATTTGTTATGATATATGTAAAGTTGCCGGAACCAGCATTGATGCGGTTATCATGGTAGTAAAGTACCCGCACTAGTACTGTTAGGTCGAGCTGCACTAAATCTAAAAGCCTTTATATCCTCTTATTTTGCCCCGTGGTATCTCACTCAAGGGATGAGATACGACCTTGAGCAATTCAAAACAAGGGAATATATGGCAAAGGATTTTACTCGATTGCGCAAACTTAGAAAACTACAAAACTCTTGATGATCCGTAAGAGGCAATAGGAATGGAGAGCCGGTTGCCGTGTGATGACAGCGAATATAGGGAGCGTCTAGTAGAGGCAGCACGCCAAACTTTCGTTCCTACATTACCTGACAACATTCCAGATAATGTTCATGACCTTGCGTCAAACCATCGCACCGGTGAAGCTGCTCAACTTTTAGAGAAAGGGATTGAGCAGCACCAGCGATGTCAATTATCCGCAGCAAGACAGTCGTTTCAAGAAGCACTAGCAATGTATGCGCAATTGGCAAATAGACGGGGTCAAGGAAAAGCTCTGAGTGGTATGGCCCTGACTGCTTATTCCTTGGACAACTTTCAACAAGCCATAAAATATAGTAACAAAAGTCTTGCGATCGCAAAAGACATCAAAGACCAGCGTCTTGAGGGCCAGGTTTTGGGAATTTTGGGAAATGCCTACCGTCACCAAGGAAATCACCTCAAAGCCATTGACTATGGTCAAAAAAGCCTAACTATTATGCGGCAACTCCAAGACCGACTGGGAGAAGTGACTGCCTTGAACAATCTAGGATTGGCCCATAAGGCACTAGGGGATTTGCCCCGAGCAATAGCTTGCCAGCAACAGAGCCTCTATGTTGCCCAGAGTCTTGGGTTACCGCAGCTGGAAGAGCGAATTCTGAGAAATCTTAGTAACTCCTGCTACTCCATCGGTGATTATGCTCAAGCTATTGACTATTACGAGCAGCGTTTTGCGATCGCACAGCAGATGGGTGATCTTCCCCTAGAAGGACAAATTCTGGGCAAGTTGGGTAATGCTTGCTTGGCACTAGGAGATTATATTCAAGGGATTTACTATATTCAGCAGCAATTGCTCAAAGCTCAACAAATAGGTAATCGCCGTCTAGAACAACAAGCTTTAGGTCGCTTGGGAAAGGCTTATGATGCTTTAGACAATTATGGCCAAGCGGTTGAATATTATGAACAACGTTTGAGTATTGCCCAAGCCATCGGTGACCGGAAGGCAGCAAAAAAAGCCATAGCTAGTCTGAAAGCCGCTTATTACTCTCAAGGAAACTACACTAAAGCTATGGAGTACCATCAGAAAAATTTAGCACTCACTAATCCATAAGAGAAATGGTACTTCTGGTCGGGATAAGGCTCGTACTTATTAGCCATTACCAAAACACCGACACTGATCTCTATCAAAATAGCGATAAAATAGGGTTCACTTATTTATTGTCGTCTATATACTTGCGCTGGCTCGGAGGGGCGACCCAAAGTAGACAATAGCCGCTAGTGGCTTTTTTTCCCCCAAAGTTTAACCGGATTCCTGCCTCTATGGCATCCTTTTGACACTCTAAGTTATCCAAATAGCCCGCATTCCATTTGGTTATATTTCTGGCTAATTTGCCCTCTTTACTGATTGCCCAATTTAAGGTAGCTGCTTCGTCTAGGGTTAGTTGTCTAGAACCATTGGGGTCTAATTTTGGTTGACTTAACTCAGATAGCCCCCAACCCGCTCCTAGTCCACAAACCAATGACAAAACCACAGCTCCACAAATGGCTGTAATGTTTGTAAAAGGAGATGCCTTAACAATCGGAAAATCCATTGACCCTTTGGGTGGATAGGAACAGGGCTGTCTTTCTGACTTGGATTCTATGGTTACTTTTGATTGCTCTATGGCAGACGCGTTCGCCTTTGGCGCGCTCTGAAGAGCGATCGCTTTAGCAATTTCTTGGCGCTGAATATCCACGGTGGATTGCCCCACGACATCAATCATCTGCTGGATATCCTTTTCCCAACTTCGGAATAACTGCTCTAAGGATTTAGGAGTATCTGCTAACATTGTTTCCAAACTGGACGTTGCTACCAAAAATAGGAATAGCGGGTCATTAGCGTCCAATTCTGTCGCAACAACTAAATCTAAAATTTTTGCCTTAAAGCTATCGGAACGTCCTTCTAACAGCTTTTCCAATAGAGAGTAATCCGTCTTATCCCTCTCGTCAATTAAATCTGACAGACTTTCAGGTTGCTTGATGTGGGAGAGGTTTTCTTGAGAAAGATTACTTCCTACCATTTCCCTAATTCCTTGTTTGCTTACTTCTTTATAAATAGCCATAAAATTCGATAATAACAAGATTTGTAAATATTTGTTACATAGAGACGTTAAAATCCTGAAACGATAAAAATTCTCTGAAAAAAGGAACGTTACTATAAGGGGTTATATGTACATAATCAATCCGTTGCTCTGCTTAGAGAGTACTACCAAGAAAGAGAAACAGTCAAAAACTTGAACAGGTTAAATCAGTAAGCATTCAGCAGTTAGCTAACGCGCTACGCTCAGGCTGACTGCACCTCAAGTAGCGTGGCCTACGGCCAATAGCTGTTGGCGTAGCCTGCGCGTAGCGCATATGCTTACTTAAATCAAGGGATTTAGAAGAAGGAATTTATGGCTATGACCCACCTAATTGCTCAAACTCATCACACTGATCCTCAGATAATTGATGATGATTTTTTGGATTATCCCCACGTAGATCATATCTGTCTTCAATTAGAGGAAGTCACCCTAGGAGCTTATAGCCTTGATAACCAAATTGTTTTTAGCTTACGGCAAATGTCTATACCGATTAGACAGTCTCCAAGACAAGCTCAACAATTTCTTGAAGAAAATGGCTATCAAAAATTATGGGTTACTACTCCTTCCCAGAGAAACTTGACTGTTTATCCTCTCAACAGCTTACTGGCTTATTGGAAATATTTAGTTTCAGACAATCTCATCCCCCCCTACCTGGATAAAAATCAAACAGTTTCCTTAAAGCAACTCATTGAACAATTAGAGAAAGACCCAAATCAATTAATCCAACCAAGGGTAAACTTAATTAACCAAGATTCAGATTTGCTAAAAGCAACCCCGACTAGGATTACAATTGGTCAATCCCAATTAGAAATATTAAAGACAGAGGATGATCAGGAGTTTCGGGTTAGTTTATCCGCTGCCATGGATGCCATAGGCTCATCGGTTGCTTTACTGGTGGGAATTATTAACTCAAGGAGAAAACTAAAAAAATTGAAAGCCAAAGGTTTTTCGGGTAAGATACTATACTGTTATACAGAAACTCAAGGGATAATGAAAACTATGAGTTTAGGAGATTGTCTTCATATTTGGGAATACTTTGCCCTGAAAGGCAATACTAAAGCTGTCTATCTCCTATCGTCTTGCAGCAAACTGGGGATAAATTCTCTGCTGGAATTTAAGTCTTAATCAGCAGTTATAGCAAGGAAAGTATAGTTTAGGACATAGTATTTTGTTTTCAAGGTAACAGGGTTCCCCCCTAACCCCCCTTAGTAAGGGGGGAAGGGAACAGGGAACAAAATATGTCTTAACCTTTACTTCGACTGCTATATTTAAACCTAATCAAGGTATAAAATTCCTTGATTAAACTGGTTGGTAATCGGTAAGGCTTAAGTGTTAATGGGTAATGGTACGAGAGTAATCACAATTACCCATTACCCATTACCCATTACTCATTACATCGGATTAGATATCAGATTAAGTCCGGTTGAATACCCATAATAAAGAAGATTGATGGGGAGATAGTGTGCTGTAAAAATTGGTATTAAGGATAATTATCGGGACATGATATCACTTAAGACCCAACATTTAATCGTTCTCCCCACAAGGTAGTTATTTCCCTAGCAAAAATTGATTTATCTGGTGAAGAGGAAGGCTTACAAACCCCTTCTGCTCGATTTTCCATTGCTAAAACTCTCTCGGTATCCTGAGAATACAAGGGAGTCATTGCTTCTCGCTGCTCTAATAGATTTTCCAATTCAATTTTAAAAGGAGTTCTCTGACCTTGATGGAACACTCGCTGCACTGCTGATTCTACAATGGCACGAATTTCTGCTCCAGTACATTTTCGTGTCGCACTCAATAATCGACGCCATTGTTTTTCTGTTAATGGTCCATTTCCCTCCCGATAACGAGGATCAAATCGGCTAGCATGGAGTTTAAAAATCTCAAACCGCTCAATCTCTTTGGGAAAACCGACATAAAACAGTTTGTCAAATCTGCCAGCACGAGTTAATTCTGGAGGCAAAGCATCTAATCGGTTGAGAGTTCCAATCACAAATGTGGGAGTTGTTTTCTCTTGCAACCAGGTTAATAGAATTCCTAGAATTTGTTTGGTGTTATTTGTTTGGGAATCAAAAAACTTGTCCAATTCATCGAGAAACAAAACACAAGGACTCGCGGCCTCAACTCGACGCAAGAGTCGTTTTAAATGGGTTGGACTACTACCAATTACTAAATCCACTCCCATGCTAATTAAAGGAAATCCTAAGGTTTGAGCACAGACTTTGGCAGCAAAGGTTTTTCCTGTTCCTGGAGGACCAATCAATAGCCATCCCTTGGGCAATGGAATCCCATAAGCTCTGGCTTGATCAGAAAAATCTTGTTTCACCCATTCCAAGGCTTGTTTCAGTTTATCTAATCCCCCAAATTCCCCAACATCAGGTTTGAGGAACTCTAAACCAAATCCTTTGAGTCTGTGAATTTTGTAATTGATTAATTGCTTGGCTAGCTCTGATTGAGATTGGGCTTTGTTGACTGCTATATGAAATTGCTTGCGTTCGCCTTTGGCGCGCTCTTCAGAGCGATCGCTTAACAGGCAAGACACTATGGGGGCGTATTTATTTTTTTTCGCCGCCAGTTTGACTGCCATCCGAATTTCTTCCGGAGTCAATCCCCCGATAGACCGAGCTAGTCTGTCGTCTAGAGGTGTTTCTTGGTCAGCCAAACCATATTCTACTAAATGAGTTTTTAATAATGCCGTGACTTCCTTGGGTTCTGGGAAAGGAAATTCGGCAGCAGGAATAATTGAGTTTAAAATTCGAGGTAACTCATTCTCCCCCGTATCCAAAAGAATTAGAAACTTATCGCTTGAGAGACCAAAGTTGTAGAGAACATTAGACAATGAGGTTCTGATGGTTATGGTTTGCCCACTGTCAGCACTATCGAGTAAAGACGGTAAATCTTCTAAGATAAATAGAGCTTTACCAGAATAGGCTTGACAAAAATTCAACACTTCAACAACCTGTGCAAATGGCTCACGATCTTCTAGGACATTAACCATTGAACTTTCTAAGGTATCATAATTTCCATCCCATTCAATTTTCTGAAATCCACGACTAGCTAAATTCCAGAGGTAAACCAGGAATACTCCATCCTGGGTAAGACTCTGACAAATCCACCTGAGTACATTGTGTCTTTCAATCAAGGGAATTCCTATAGATACTGCTCCATAGCATTCTAATAATGTCCCAACTTCGGGTATATTCATTTTCAAGCAAACGTTATTGATTCAAAATGAAATTATAGCAATCCTAAATAATTTGTGAACAATACTTCCATTTAAACTAGTCTTTGCTAAGAAAGTAATGAGTCCTGAGTAAGGTAAGCATTCAGCAGTCAGCAGTCAGCAGTCAGCCTTTGGGTGATAGCTAATAGCTAATACATTATAGCTGATGCATTATAGCTTATAAATTATAGCTAATACATTATAGCTTATACCTGTTCGCGTAGCGTGGCCATTGGCGTAGCGTGGCCTACGGCCAACTTGGCCTTGGCTGATGGCTGATAGCTGATAGCTGAATCCTTACTGAGTAAGACCTGTGACTGTTCACGAATTATAGAGGATTGCTATATCAGGTTGTTTATTGTTGAGGGTTAACAGTTAACAAAAAGCCTTACAAAGATAGCTCCTTTGATTTCTGTTTGAGATTAATCGGTTCCGAGAAAGGTGTTTTAGCTGGCGGTTGAAAAGCCTGTCCATTGCTTGAAGCTAGTGCTGTTAAACTGGAGTGAGCAAAGGGGTTAGGAGCACCTAGGCTTTGAGATTTTAGAGACTGCACTGATGATCGAGAGGGCTGAACTAGTCGTTGTGGCGCTTGGCTCATTAAAGGTTTTAAGGCTTGCTCAAAGTAGGATAAATCCCGTTGTGTCATCTGGGACATAAATTGTCCTTTCTGCTGTGAAAAGATGGTTCCTCGTCTGTCCTTAGCCGCAATTGTGATATCGCCATTGGGAGTTGCTCTCCAGTTATAGTTGAGTTTACCTTCAACCTGGACAGTATTTCCTTGTGATTGGGCATACTCGACCAATGTATCTGCAACTGCCTTGACACGGCTAAAGTAGTCAGCCTCAGAAGCTCCTAATTGCCGAAACTTTCCCTCAGGTTTCTGTCCCCAATCTAACTGCTTTTTTACCTGTGAAATTTCTTGATATTGCTGTTCATTGAGTTTGGGTTCTCCCTGTACAGTGACCCCCATAGCACCAGCGCGAAACTTTATCAATTCCTTACCTTTTTTGTCCCTCATTGCATAGGAATTATCCTCGCGATGAATCGTATACTCTGCTGATTCATAGGTATCTTGTCCTGGTGATGCTTGAGAATTGATTAAGCGTACTAAGGTAGCAGCAGCTTCTTTTTGACGGGATGTTTCATGGTAATTAGACACAGCATTTTTGAATTTTTCCACTTTTTCTGAAATCGGTGAAACAACCTTTTCCCACCAACTCGGCTGCTTGGATTGAAGCATTCGGGCTTCAATCAATTCAGATAGAAACTCCGATTGCATAGCTTCTTGTTTTTGTTTTTGAGCACTACGAAGCATACGCATCTCATTAACCTGGCACTGCAAAAACTGCTTTAGTGGTGTATTCTCTAAAGCCTGCACTGAGCGTCGTACTGAATATAATCCACCTCTGGTTTCAGTATTAGCTTTTACGGGTTGGACTTTTGGTTTTAAAGATTGGTTTTGTGGTTGAATTGGACTAGATATCTTTTGTTTTTGCCCCTGTAGCTGTTGTTCATCAAAAGCGTTAACCTTTACCACACCTTCATCATTAGTTTGTAAAATAACGATTCCATCCAATTCTACTTTTTTATTGGTGACTCCAATCATCTCTCCTACAGATGACTCTTTGGCTAAAGTCAACTGACCAATGATGTCTGAGTTCAAGTCATTGACCAACTTATCTCCATCTTTACCATAGACTACTTTATCCTCATCGGTAATTTTAATTTCAGGCTCTTGATTACTATTGTATACCTGACCATTGAGTTGTTGAGCCTGTCGATTTTGTTCTTGCTTTTGCTGCTGCTTTTGCTTAAATGCTGCCAGTCCACTTGACCATTTGGAAATGACACCTTGGTATTGTCCTTGTAAAGATGATACATAGGACTCACTGACTATTGTTACTTTTGCCATGGTTTTAAACTCCTAATGCTCCCAACCCTAAGGCTCCAAAAATTGCTGCTCGGTGCTGCAAGTTCTGAGTGCGATCAAGCAAAATATTTTTTCCTCGATAAAACACGCAAAGCTGTCCATCAAAATACCAAGCATTGTAGTCACTGACCTGATCCTTGTGCCTAGGCATTTCATAGGGTATGCCTTTGGACACCACTACGCCAGCTAATAATCCATATTGATCAAAAATCTCAATCACATTAGGAAAATAGTCGATGGGTAATGAGGGTAGATCGGATACGTTATTTGTTGCCTTATCTAAATCATCTACAGGATTTATTTTATAGTTAGAAAACATGGCTTCCTCCAATTACACAATTTTAAAGTTATCAGATGGCAACTTACCCTTCACCGAACGCCAAAGGCGAACAACCTGCAACCTGCAACCTTCAACCTGCAACCTGTAGGGTGCATCTCATTGTCTTGATGCAATAGCGAGTGGGGGAAACCACGGCAAAGCGCGAGTGGTTTGAAGTTACCGTAAGACAGTTGAGCCTTAATCAATGGAGGCGCGCTTTCCTATGGCGAATTAAATTACGGGGTCGCGCCTCAAGTTTTAACCCTTTTTTGCATAACCTACCAACCATAAAGGCTCAACGTAATCAGGTTTCGTCTCCGGGGGAACCCCCAAGACCGCGCTGCCTCCCCTGTTCCGAAGCTGCATCGCTTTTACTGTTTGACCCGGTGGGTGGAATGGGCATCTTGCCCGTTACAATCGAACGGGCTGTCCCAACCCGGGCGTTGAGGCGGAAAATGAGGGCGAGCCCGTCTTATCACGCACCCTACGCAACCTTCAACCTGCAACCTGCAACCTGCAACCTGCAACCTGAAACCTGTAACCTGTAACCTGTAACCTGTAACTTCTATGAAAGTAACTCATTAAAAACTTCCTTCCAGAAGGTCTGGTGAGACATCTTGATCAGATAGACGTGGAGGCCAATGAGAAGTTGCCGTGGATGACATAGATCCAGATTTTGGGATTAGTGCTGGGGTAGGAGAAAATGATGCTGGTGCTTGTCTAGCTCCATCTGTTGGCAATGGAAATAATTGCTCTACTAATGCCATTCTCTCCTTAAGTTGACGCACCCTTTGCTGATTAGAAACTCGGTGAGATGCTCTCTTGACTTTAATTAAATGCTCTCGAATACTCTCCCATAAATTTTCTGACCACTCCTGCTCTTTAAGATCAGATTCAGGAATTTGAATTTGTTCTAACAAAGGCACATAGCTTTCTTTGGCTCTTTGATAAGCGGGATTGATGATCACTGCTTTACCAGTAGGTAATTTAATAAACTGAGCGGGCTCTAAAAGTGGTCGCTTGTTTTTTTGATCGGATTTAGAGTGAGAACTGCCCCCTGTACCACTACTCTTGGATTTGGATTTGAAATGAATTTGAAACTCTCCTAATAGGTCAGAGAAGGTTTTAGCGGAGTCTGGATCTTGGGGATTAAAGATGAACTTTGTAGCTGTACCTCCTAGAATAGCTCTGGTCAGCTCTTTGCCATACCTGTTTTCTAATTGTCCTAAGTTTTGATAGCCTAGAATACCACAAAACCCATCTTCTCGGTTTTCATTTAACCAGTTTACCAGCTGGGGTAAGTACAAACTTGGTAGCTCATCTAGGGAAACAACTAGAGGGTCTGTTCGAGGTTTAATTCGGGATACATTTCGGTTAATTACCATATGGAGGATTGTTGCTAATAGTGGTCCGACAATATCCCGGTTATTTCGATCTAACCCAAAGACGATGAGTTGTTTTCCTTCTAAATCTAAAGGTAAGGTGGTTTTTCCGCAAAATGCTCCCATAAAGTCTTTTTTCAAGAATTTTTGGAAGGTTCTCTGAGCAATTCCGATAATACCGGCTACGGTTTTTTCACTTTCTTTGATGCTAATGATTTGGGATAGGGGGCGAGTGGTCCAGACATTTAATTTCTCCTGGGAAGCAAATTCCAATCGGCTAACTAGGTCAGGCAAACTTAAAATTGCCTGTGCTGTCATTATATCACAATATCGCTGATTTTCTACTAAGGTACCAACTGCCTTTGTTAACAAAAAGATTCCTTCGACTAAACTATCACCCGCATCTTCAAAGAACTTATCACCACTGGCTTTTCCGCCAGTTAAATCTGTATTTCGGTTAATGACTTGGGCGATTTGACCGGCTGCGATCGCATCTTCTTCATCTTTGAGTAAATCCAAGGGATTACAGACATCTGACTCGGGAAAACCAGGGGCAAAAATATGTACGTTATAACCTCTTTTTAAAGCATAACCCACAGCTCGTTTTGCTTGCGCTGGATATTTGAAGTCATATATAATTGTAGGAAATCCTTGGTCAAGGGATGAACGAATTAGAGGGTCACAGACTGAAAAGGATTTGCCTGAACCACTGGCTCCAATGGCGGCAATTCCTCGTTGGGCATCGGGAAGATATAAGGACTCGGCAGCAGGCTTAAACCAATTGAAAGCTTCAGGTTTCAGTTGCTTTTTCAATTTCCCCTGCTTTATCCATTCTTGCTCCTGACGCTTCTGAATGTCTTCGGGAGTGCCGACGTAGAGAGCAACGGAGTTTCTGGAAAGATTAGCCATCTGTGCCTGAGCTTTTTTACGAGCAGCTTTTTTCTCCTTTTTCCCTCCCCAATAACCTGTAGCTAATTGACCTTTCTTGCCATCCGGTATTATCGCTAGCAAACCCAAAGCTATCAAACAGCTGGTGATGGTGATTCCCTGATTAGTTTGGGAAAAATCTATAAGATTTTCTTTGGTAAGTTGCTGATAAATTAATCCCGGAGGTAGACTAACAACATGATTTGGAGTCTGTTTCATTTTTTTTTAAATTGAAAATTGAAAAAGGACAATAAACACAGGACTTATGCAATCAATCTCTCGGTAGGGTGCGTTATTAACTAATTATACTAATTTTGCGTAAGTCCTGTAACAATTAACAATTTTCAAATTAATGACTAAAGTAAGCCTAAAAAGATTGGATCTTTCTCCTGGTAGGATAGAAATGGTACAGGACCAATGAAATAGGGTGTACAACCTAAATCCACAAAAGTGTTACGGATACAATAGCGGAAAAACAAGGCTGTACCAGCAGAGCCTTCTGTTTCTGATGTATCCCAAACTACTACCTTAAAGGCATCGCCAAAGGGGTGTCTACCAGTGGGTTCCATCCCATCATTTATTTGTCCTAAAAAACCGGAACCTCCCTGAACTTCTTGATATTTACCACTAATCCACTGCTTACCTTTGATACTTGGTTGACCAGCTAATTCGATATGAGCACATTCACTGTCACAGGGAACTTTAAATCCTTCTTGATCACTACCGGAAATGGTATTATAGCGTTGAGATTCAGCTATGCCAAAGGCAATATCCAAAATACCAATGGCGCTTCCTTGTGCTTGAATCGGATTGGGAAATTGGGAAAATGGTACTTGGGATAAGCCAGGAACTTGAGCGATATTGGTATTCTGCCAATCCTTAAATGCAGCCAAGGGAGCAACATCAATACCAGGTAGGGAATCTAAGGTATAACCTGATAGGTCAAGGGTGTCAAAGGAAAGGTCTCTGAGGTGGGGTGAGAATGCTAAAAAGTCTCCTAAGGTTTCTGTTGGGTCAAAGCTACTGGCCAAATTGATCGATAGTAAACCAAAGACTGGTTGCAGCTGTTCTATAGTATATCTCTCCAAATCAGGGATGGCGTCTACTAAGCTACCTAAGGTTTGGGAGCTCATTAACCCAAAATCTGCTAAGGAAAGATTTCCTAAGTCGAATCCGGTTAGGGACATAATGTTATTCAAGCTAAAATTTTGTAGCTCAAATATCTGCTGAAAGTCTCCTAATTTCATATATTGGTCTGGTGTTTGACCAGCTAACCATATCCTTGATGGGTCATAACCTACGGCTTTAATCACGTCTGAGGAGGCTTGAAAAGAACCCCCTTGAGAAATACCGGGAAAACTTCCGAAGGTGACTTGATTCCAATTTGGTAGTTTAGTTCCCTCCCAAGCGGTGGTTGGCAGATAGTCTTTCAGAGGATAACTTGCAGCATTTAATGCTACCTTGGGTTTTACGTTTGGTTTTACGTGTGGTTTTACTTGTGCTTCTACCTTGGGTTCAATTTTCGTTTCTTTTACTGGTAGTTTACTGTTTTGAACAGGAGTAAGAGTTGCGACCGCTGTTGGCATTCTTAATCCAGAGGCAATAAGAATACCAGAAAGTAAAAAGCAAAGACCTAAGCCAGTGACGAACCAATATAGTAAAATAAACCCTTTTCGCCTATGCTTATCCATTTGCAACCAAGGTTTATTTTTATTGGATTTTCTCTGATGCTTACTGCTCATTATTTTTCTCCTGGATTACGACTTCTTTAGTTAGGACTTCAATGGTGTTTTTCTGTTCATTCATTTGTGAAATGGCTGTTGGAACAGTTGGACGACGACCCATTTTTTGCAATTTATCTGCCAATTCCAAAGAAATACCGGCTTGAGTGGCGGCATTTGAAATAGTCTGACCGTCTTTGATAAAAACTACGAAATTATCTAACTTTCTATGAAGTTCTGAACCCTTGACTAAAAGTCCTTGTAAGGTTGCTCGAAAGATCCCCCGCTCTATGGCATCGACGACTATAAAGTCTACGGAAGGAGTAGGCTTATTAAACTCAATGACTACTTCGCTAGGTCGGTCAGCTGGAGTCACTTTAAATAAGTAAATTTGCCTACCCTCAACAGAACGAGTAACTACTGTCAAAAGTGTGCTATTTGTCTTTGGTATACCAGGAATATCAAGTTGTTCAATCCGGCGCAAATGAATTACAGTTGCCTGATTATACTCACAGTTTTTTTTAGCAACTAAGTTATCTAAGCAACCATCGACATCAACAGCAACGAATGAGGGATTATCAATCCAGAGTTTTTCAATAACTTCCCCAGTAGAAATGAAACTGATATTTACTCCATATCCTGGAGCCAATGCTACTGGAATTGGGCTATTTTGAGGCACTGAAGATTGCCCAGAAGAGGTTAGACTTACCCGTTTGACTGCTATAGCTGAATTACCAGGATCTGCCCAAGCTGGCTTAGCTAGAAAAAGGGATAAAGCAAATAGTAAAAAAATCTGAGTTTTGGCTGGGGTAATTTTTAACTCTTGACCTAATTTGATTTCCAAGGCTGAAAAAAAATTAGTCATGGCTACTTACAAGCTCCTAAAATGAAAAATTCAAACGTCAAAATGTATAGCAATGGCAGTATAGTTTAGGACATACTATTGTGTTTTAAAGGGAACAGCGGATCCCCCCTAACCCCCCGCGCGGAAGGGGGGAACAGCGGATCTGGGAACAGGGAACAGAAATATGTCTTAACTTTTACTTCGATTGCTATAAGTATTGTCTTGATCCAGTCCCTCAGCTATCAGCTAAGTCCGTCTTCTGAATTCAGGGTTATGAATTCAGAAGACAGGCTACTACAGCTCAAAGGGTGTGTTGACAAAAACTTGTACGGAACTCCCGGCACCCATATACCACAATTTGGGCAAATTTTGTAGTCGGCGTGTTGCTGAAGCATTACGCTCTACAATGTCCTGAGCAAGAGGTTTAAACCCTCCCTCAAGCACTGCTCCCCATAGGTTGCGGTCTCGACTAGTGAAGGTGCTAGACTGGCTTGAGCCAAAACCACTGGAGGTGATAATTTGACTCCGTTCAGGTTGATTGAGTACTTCTCCGACTTTGGCAGCAGAACCAAACAAGAAGGCGATCATGTCATTTCTGGCGATATCATCAGAACCCCGATCCCAGACATTCGCCACCATGGGATTACCCTTATCTCCTCTGAGACTAATCACTCCTGGGGGTAACTGATATTCTTGGTCATCGATGATTAATGCGATCGCATCACTATTGACTAGTCCACTATCATCAACCATGTCACAGAGAAAGACAATTTTGGTACCAGCTTTGAGCAAAACTTGGTTATCTTGATCCACTAGAGGCTCACTCAGACGCACCACAAATCGTTCATCCAAATTTGGTTGTTGAGAATTTCGAGATAGGTTCGACTTTGTCCAAACAATTGGTGTAATTAATTCTCCAGCTGCTTCTTGACCAAAGGAAAATAGCTTCCGTCTGATCGGTCTCCCAGCTAAAATACTGGCTTCTTCTGAGATAGCAACTTGATCAGCAAAGATAACGGGAGATCCATTAAGGGGTTGGGGAGGATTGGGAGAGTTGGAAACTCTCTGTACAGCTGGAATTGAGTATGTACTAGCAATAGTAGAGCGTCCCCTGATCCCATTGTTTCGTTGGGCTACTGCTTGTGTTTGTGGGCTTGGTTCCATCATCGCCACATTTTCCTGTGGCGCTTCTGGAGTATTCACCGAACTCAAACCATAACTTCCCAGTTGGCTCAAAGCCAGCCATTGCTCCATGGGATCTATCTTTGGTGCTGGGGCTGGAGGAGGTGGAGGAGGTGTTGGTGCTTTTGCCACAGGGGGTGGTGTTGGTGCTCTCCGCACTGGTGCTGTCCGCACTGGACGGGGTGGGGGAGCTTGACGAATTACTACTGGTTGCTGCACTGGACGCGGTGGTGGGGGAGCTTGACGAATTACCACCGGTTGCCGTACTGGACGGGGTGCTGGACGGGTTGATGCTCTTACCACAGGAGGGGGTGGTGCTGAACGCACTGCTGGCCTAGGACGAGGTGGTGGAGCTGTTTTCGGTGATAGGGGTTCTTCTGACTTGGCAAGCTCTATGGTTGTTTTTGGTCTTTTTTTCTCTTGAATGGCTTGGATCTGTTTTTGTTGCTTGGCTAGGGCTAATTCAGTCTTCAGTCGTCCGATTTCAGAATCGGTCGCGTTTTCCGCTTCGTTATCAACACTGGTGGGAATCGGAGTAACTTTTTCGACCAATTTCTTCTTAGAAGACAAGGAGGTCATCCCTGTAAAAACTAATCCGGCGACTACAGCAATTGACCCAGTTACTGCACCAACCGAAGCACCTTTTGCCCAACCAGATTTGGCGAATTCCGCTTGGGTAACATTTAAGTCTGGATCTAAATCAGCGGTACCATCAGTCGATGCTATTACCCCCTGACTGCTAGGATTTTTTTCTTGGTCATAACTAGTATCAAATTGTAACAACTCCGCTAATGATTCTTCTGTCCATGTCGGGGCGGTATTCTCTGCACCACTGTTCTGCTGAATCAGAGTTTTTTTACTCATTTCTTCTTCAGATTTATGTTCGATGCTTTGGACATCAAAGTCTTTGAGATCTGATAGCTTCATAATTTCTCCCAGTTGCTGTAGTTATTCCAGTTGCTGTAGTCATTAGTCGCACAACACTGATGTATAAACAGGGACGGATGCACGGATTATTGGACTCTTGGAATCAGGACTATTCGACTCAGGATTCAGGTTTATTTCGAGTCTAAATCCTTGATACTGACCACCTCCAAACCTTTCTCTCTAGCCTTAGCAATAATTGGAGGTAGACTATCGTCTGCCATACCTGGTGAATACTTAGGAGGCTCCACTGCCCGTACATGCACCTGTTTGTTGAAGGGAATATAGGTAGGCAAATTATTGGTAGTATCTAGAACGGTTAACGTGCCAACCAAATCGATTGTCCATTCCCCTTCTTTTATTTTAATAGGTTCTCTGACAAATTGGGGGACAAAAGCAAATTGTGTTTTGCCCTTAAATACGTTGGATGGCGTTAAGTCTACTAACTTTAATAGAAACGGATCACGAAAATCATCGGCTAAGGCAAAGCTAGCTTTCCAGGCTTGAGTAGATATTTTACCTCGACGCCTACCTTTGCCATGAATTTCTACTCCTGGATCAGAGTCTAAGTTAGAAAAGGGAACGCCATCTTTTCCAGGTAATCGCCCTGTCCAAGTAAACAGGTCACTCATGGTTTTAATTGTAAATGCTTTAATTACCTCTGCTGTCCGTTCTTTATTCCCAATGGCTTCTACGGCAGTGGTTTCACCAGTCTTCAATTGCACTAAGGAAGGAGCTGGCTTATTAGCTAGCCTTGCTTGAGCGCCATACAACAGGGCTAGGAAAAACAGAATTAAGGTATTGTAAGCAAAGTTGCTGATTAAGATAATTCCCAGACTATCCGTCACATTGAAACTGGATAACCAAGTACTCTTCTTACCTCTTTGGAGAAATTTAAGCTTATTCTGAGGAGAACTATTCGTGCTGTCCATTTATTTCAAGCCTCCTAATACAAAAGCACTGAAGGAGTTTAAGCTATTAAAAATAGCTAGACCTCCTCCAGCGGCTAATACTAACGCTAGGATGGGGGCAATCAATCCAGCTACAAAAGCAAAAACTAATGGGTTATAACTCTCAGCATTAACAATTAAGGTGGCGACTAAACCAACAATAATGTTGTAGCATATTTTAACTAAACCGATGGAGAAAAAGCTAATTAACCAAGCGTAAATCGCCTTAGCTCCCACAGGTAATAATGTGGCCCCAACCGCTAATGGACCTAATAGTCCGGTTAGCAACATGGAAACTTCTGCTACCCACTGAAATGCCATCCCAATCGACATTAACCAACCCGTTACTGCGGTTTGTAAAGCAAAGCCAACTCGTTCAGTAACATTGAGAGGGTTAAGCAATGAACCAATTTGAGAGAGAAATGCCTGAGATGATGGGTTTAACGTTCTAGAAAACTCCTGTGCTTGTTGCTCTGCATTTGTTAAACAATCCACCTGTTGTTGAACATCGACGATAGCATCACATTGAGAAACCAAGGAATCAATAACCGCCTTCGCCCCAATATTTTCTGTCACAATTTGGTATGATTCTTGCAAAGAAATTCTGGCAGATGCGTTTTGCAGTAGTGAATTAGACGTATTGTTGATTACACTTCTGAGTCCTTGGGTGCCATTGGCTAACATTGCTCCATCATTGGCTAACAAAACCGCGACTAATAAGGGCCAGATGATCTCAGACCACATAATTGGCTCATCGTATTCTATTAAGGCTTTTGCCCATTGAGTCATGAATAGAACTAAGCTTCCCACGGCAAAAAACACCCCCAGTTTAGTGATCACAGCATACAACCCACCTCCGAGGACTTCACTCCACAGCTCATCCATGGCTTGTGCGATCGCAATTTGTCCGGTACGACCATTCTGGATAATTTGGGAGGCTCCATTACTAAATTGAGCGATTAAGTTGGGGGTGACTATCATTTAATGACTACCTCTTGACGTGATTAGTGATGGGATGAGCAGAGTGGGGAGAGTGGGGAGAGTGGGGAGAGTGGGTAGATGAGGAATTCACAGAGATCGGCAGACGGAGGAAATCCGGAAGATAAGGACAAGTAGACATGGCGATCGCTACACATGGGGATAAACAAATAAGGTAGGAATAGGGACAAGCAGGTAAGCCAGACCAAGGAGACATAGGAGAAATAGTTTTGAGTGGGAAGTATTGAGTGCGGAGTAATGAGTGGGGAGTATTGAGTGCTAAGTGCTAAGTGTTAAGTGCGGAGGGTGCGTGAGTTCAGAATTGATAATAATTGAAGAATTCTGCATCCAGATAACTGTTGACGGTCAACGGTTAAGGATTAACAATTAACGATCAACGTAAGCATTCAGCCGTCAGGTATCAGCTATCAGCTATTGCTCCTAGGCCACGCTACTTGAGGTGCTAGCAAGCGCTTTAACTGCACGGGGTCGGATGAGTAAAACGAGCAGGGATTTTCAACCAGCCGTACCAGCCCGTAAGCTTGGTTTACTACCTCCTGTTGATTAGCTGACGGCTGACAGCTGATAGCTGAATTCTTACCAGTCAACGGCCAACAGTCAACACCCTAGCTAACTAAAACAAGCCACTTAATGAGGTAATTCTCAAAGTTTCCATACCAGCGCCCAGTTTTTGGTATTGATCTGCCTGAGTTTGTCCATCCAAAGCACGAGAGATATTGCTCTGGAGCATGTTAGAAATTTCCTGTCGTTGCGCTTCCTCAACGGTAGCGGCTTGCAAGGAGCCGAGTATGGCGGCTTGACGAGCATTCTGAAGAGCGACTTCTTTGATCACATTCTGGGTAACTGTCTGATTTTGAGCTGTTTGTGCTGATTGCTCTACCTCTGAAACGGTATTCTGCATTTGCTTTAGCTCCCGGATTGACTGCTCCTGTCCTTCTTGACTCAGAACACGAGAGGCTGAGGCTCTAGCAACTTGCCTTTCTACTTCATTAGCAAGTTTGTCTCCTTCATAAATTGGGTAATCGCTTGTTTGGAGACTTTCCTCAATTGACGCTCTGACGTCTTCCACATCGGGGATACCTAAAACTCCCATGGAATCTTCCAATGCTGATTTCAAATCGTTGTCTATGGTTTCTGGTAGATTGGTAAACTCATCTAAGAAATTTGTAAAGTAAGACTTAACCTTCTGAAATTCCTCAACAAACGAGTCAACAAAACTATCGACAATTCCACCAGAAGCATAGGCTGGTTTAGGAACTGTTGTAATTAGGGTACTAATAATTAACAACTGTATCCAAGTTTTGGTCACATTTTTAGCCATGATTGAACTCCTAGATTGAATAGTTACGAAAAAATGCTGAAGGCTGAAAACTGAAAACTGAAAGCTAAACCATATAGCACTACCCATTGAGATTAGGACATTCCTAAACTCCGAAACGTAAGTAATCGCTTACTTTTGAATTCTGACTTATAACTTCTTACTTGCCCGTAGCGCTATAAAAGCGTATCCCTGACTTACCTAGATTATATCCTATTTTTATGGCTTAATTATGAAGTCGAACTTTTGCTCTCGGATCGGGTAACTTTGAATTCACAACTTGGACTTCTGAATTACGCATTTCTGCCATTTTTTTACTAGCATAATGCATAGCCATAATTTTATCCTGGGGATGTAAGCGCATTGCTGTCTGACGAATTGCTGATTCTTCAGGATTATTAGCAACAGCTGTTAACAGTGCTGAACCGGGATAAAATCGACAGTAGGTGTAAATCCCATTGTCATCGAGTAACCATTGAGAATACATTCCTTCTTGTTTAGGAAAAAATCCTTCTGTGGCATTTTTGTTAATAATCTCTGAAGGATATTTCAAAATATTAACAAAGCTATCCACTGCTGTTGGTTGAATCCTCCCTACTAAGCGTGTTGTTATATTCTGAAAAATTTTCGCTGCACTGGGAGACTTGGAAATGGTATCTGGATCTTGAGCGGATAAAATTACCCGAATTCCTGCTTTAGCTCCATTAGCACACAATCTGCCAATTAATTCAGCAATGGAATTATACTGGAACAGAATCGGACTTTCATCGATGAAAAATATACTCACCGGCGAGGCTAAAGAACGTCTTAAGGCTGCTGAGTAAATCCCTAAGGAGAGTAGTGCAGCATCTTCGTCACTACTAATATTCCGTAAGGCAAAGACTAATAACTGAGCATCACTTCTAAAGGTAGAAGGACGACTAATCGCTTGTCCTACTCGGCTATTGATCCAATACCTCAGTCGCAATTTGACTTGATCCAAGCCTTGAAGGATATCCCCAGATACAGAGGTAACTCGCAATCTCTCTAAGGAACAAAAATCAATAAAATCCGCAAGGGTAGGCATTAATTGCCATTCTTGAGAGTCTAAGCCATTGATATTTGCTGCTACATAACGGTCATGGATTTGATCATCATCAAAAAAGGCTTTGATTGCTAAGCTTAACATGGCTCTGATGTTATCCGTATAAGTCCGGTCATGAAACGTCGTGGAGCCAAGAACCATTAGCATTAGTGCTTCGACTAAGAATTCTTTGTATTCTGTAAGTCTCTCTTGTTGTAGTTTACCATCTAATCCCTTTAAATTGGGCAACTCGAAAAGATTAACTGCCTCTCGACCAATATCAAAATAAGCTCCTTTATCCCCGAGAAAAGCGGTGTAGTCACTAAAGGTAGAACTGCCATCGGGTTTTGGATAATCCATAGCTGAGATGGGTATACCATGAGCCAAGGCTTGGGTAATAATTCCTGATGCCAACACAGATTTTCCACTGCGGGTGGTTCCGAAAATACCTAGGTTTTTATGCTGTTTGAATAAGTCAATAAAAACTGGCGTACCCCCTTCAGCAGAGATTAATTCAAATCCCGTTCTATCCACTGTCCGGGTTTTGACTACTGGCATTAAGCCTGGTGCAATATGGCTTAAATAGGTATGCGATCGCTTAAACGGACGCATTAATAGTCTGCTCCAGGAAATTGGTAAGGTTTCTAGCCATATTTTCCAAGGATACTCGCTCTCCCTTACCATCCAAGCTGGTGGCGGAAAATAAGATTTTAAAGTATAACACGCCTGATCTAAATCTTGTGGAGAATCGCGATGAACTAAGAAAACAACCGAGACATTAAATGGCACGGCACCTTCATAGATAGCCGCCTGAGCCTCGACATTTTTCTGAATATTTAATTGTGCTTTAACATTAATCGTATTTTTCTCCTCTGCATATTTTGAGGAGACATTTGCCTGTTTCGTCAGCGAATGCATTTTGCTGGTTACCGTCTTAATGTTCGCTTTGGAAATCTCACAAAAACAATCGGTGTCATAGACCTCATCTTTTGCCATGACTTGCCAGAGATAGCGCATTTGGGATTCTTTATTCCTCCACCCCTCAGGCTTGTCTAAAAAGAGCATGACTGCGGTATACTGGTCTTTGAGATTAATCCAACGTCGATCAGCAAATGGAATAGCGGTATAGTCTTCCATTAACAGAGAAACCGGGTGGATTTCTGAGTAAACCTCTTCGGTAACTCCAGCTTCAGTTAAGGAAAGCAACTGGGGAACTGAACGAGGTGGTGTATCATTAAATCGCTGCCACACATAATTCCAACACTCTTGAGCAGAAAGAGGGCGAATCGATAGACCCATTTGATTGCTCAACAGCCTTTCCCAAAATTGATAGCCATTATTAAAGGCAATCTCTATCACTCTCTCGATCTGCTGTTTTTCATACTCATCCAGCTTGCCAATAAATCCGTTCCACCACTTGGTAGCTGTCATCAAAAATTCTTCGATTTTATCAGATGCTCCCTCTCGACCTGATTCTACGGTATAGGTAGCAAATAAATACAATGTCTTGGGCTTTCTAATCCCCCCTTTTGTCAAGTCTTGAATTCGCTTCTTTTCTCCCATGATTAGGTACTTTAACTCGTTAGAGTCTGTACCCTTAATCAACTGACTCAACGTGTTTTGTCTATCAGTGTCATCAGTGAAAGACTTTAGGTGAATCGTGAGGGTTTCCTGCTCTGGGAAATCTTTTAACCCAGCTTCGATGGCATCAAAAACCGGGTCAATTAACTCCTGCCGTAAGGTGGTGTGAATGCCTCGACATTCAAAACCAAACACAAATTTATAGGAAGCTTCTCCTTTTCTGAGAATGTATGCCCCAACATCAGACCCATCAAGTCTGACTTCTAGGAAACTAGCTAACTTACAGTCATCCTCGAACGGCTTTAAGGTTTTCTTTTTACCATTTCCTACATCAACCCGCTTCTTTCCCATCTTTTGTTTAGCTTGATCGTGAGCTTGAGTTGTTGTCATACTTTTTAGCCTTTGCCCTTTGCTTTTTCCCGTTTAATCTCTAAAAGCCTTTGGTATCTACCCATTCCTCTTGTCCATTGAGGTACAGGTATAAACTTAGAAAGAAATTTCCAATGGCTAGAGGAAGTTAGCACCCACCAAGTAGACATACCCCAAACTCCGAAACAAGATGTCCATACCCAACTAGCTCCTAGTACTCCCTTGACGATGTAATAGGCAATTGCCCAAATTATTGCCCAGGGGATAAACTGATCGGCTGGAATAGGACCAATTTTCGGTTTTTCATCAAGAGTTCGGTTAACACGACGGAATTGTTGCTGTGAATTATTTGCCATAGGTCAAGCTATTTTGGATCAGACTTGCCAACTATCAGTGATTGAAACAACTTTCAATCTCAATAAAACCCTGACTACTCATCCCTTCAGCTAGATAAAACTCAACAGGCAAATTAGATATAGCGTAGTTTATGCTCCTGTGCCAGTGATGTAGCCTGCTAAAAGATCACCCAATGTAACTACAATCAAAATGATGATTGGAGTACGGGCTAGGGTTTTCCAGTCATCATCTTGTTGGGCAGCATTGACTACTTTGACCAATGAAATGCCCAAATAAATTAGGAATAGTGCTCGTAAAACGTTAAACACCAGGGACACCAAATCGGCGTCTACTTCAGGAATAGCACTAGTTAGCCAATCTTCTGCGACTTGGAAAAACTGGGCATGGGCTGGCGCAGCGGTAAAGTCCAACATAAACCACAGAAAGGTGAATAGGAAAAGACAGGCTCCTAAACCATATTTCCTGACTAGCCGTTGAATTTGATTCCCAGAATTACTAGGTTGGACTCCAATCCACCTCACTCCCACAACTAGACACATCAAAAATGATACACCCATCAAAGGAGTGACGGAGGTACTGATATAGAGATCCAATGCCATGGCGATCGCAGCCATGACCATTAAATAGCCCAAGGGCACTTGCTTCAACTGAGCAAACCACTGAGCAAGCAACTTAGCAAACATAGTTTCTTTACTTTTCCAACGCTGTTGTTGACGAGGTGACATCGCAACAGAGGACTTGTTCACCATGGTGGATTTTTCTTTCCGTAATTTTTCTGACTCTTCTTGTGATACAGAAAATTTTTAAATCGCAAAAGCGATCCCAGAGGAATAGTTCAATTTATTTTCATTAATAAATGTTATTGAGTTAAGGAGCATTTTGAATAAGCTAAATGATTGTAATTGTTTCACCTCAAGCATTACAATTACTTAACCTCTCAATATCATTGGCACAGCTCGTCAACAGTCTCAAAATGTTACTCGTCCAAAAGGAATAGATAAATAAACTAAATTTTAAGAAAACTCTGAGAAAAGAAAAAAAACTTAACAAAAAAAACGCTGAAACTCAACCTATAGGTAGAGGCGTTAGTGCTTAGTAGTTAATCAGCTATTTTGCTGAAAAGTAAACCTAAGCAATTAAAGTGTAACAATTAAACTTAAGATATTAATGGATCAAGTATTTATATTTGAGTTGTGAACATAGGATTGAAGTAAAAGGGAGCAGGGAGCAGGGACTGAGGCCGTGGGCCACGCGGGGCGCGTTCGGAGCAGTAGGAAAGAGCTTGGAGGATTTTTTGGTGTTATTAAAAACCGCTGCATTGCTATTATCTATTCCAAAGTTCCTTCTTCTGACTTCCCTACTCCCTCGGTGCGCTTGACCCGTAATTAAATTCGCCACGGGTCGCACCGCTCCCTACTCCCTACTCCCTCGGTGCGCTTGACCCGTAATTAAATTCGCCACGGGTCGCACCGCTCCCTACTCCCTACTCCCTACTCCCTACTCCCTACTCCCTACTCCCTAAAACCTAGAACTTTGTAACTCACCCAATTAAGAACTGCTGTATCTACTTCACCAAACCACTGCGAAGTGCTTGTACTGCTGCTTGTGTTCTATCGTCACAGCACAGTTTCCACAGCACAGACCGAATGTGAGTTTTAACTGTGCCAAGACCTAGTAATAATCGCTCGGCAATTTCGTCATTTGTATAACCGGCTACGATCAATTCCAAGACAGTTAGCTCCCGTTCAGTCAGTGGATTTTCCCTAAGAATCTGATAATAGTCAGGCTCACAGGAATTGATTAAAGTAATCCCAGAAAAATTATTACCCGGTGACTTGATACTGTTTTTTAGGAGATAACCAGCTATTTCTGGATCAATCCAGTGTTGCCCTTCATAGGTAGCTTTTAAAGCATCTAAGAAAGTACTGGTATCTACATTAGTTTTCGGAAAATTGATCCGTTTTAGATAATAGGAATCTACCCCAGCCCCAAAAGCGCTGATCACAAATTCTTCTGATGTGTCCCAAGATAGCAGCAATATGTTAGGAAAAAATGCCACTTTCCAATTTCTGACTAAGCGCAATAACGCATCAGTATTGGTTGAAGGCTCTAAATTAATGACTACTACGTCCGGGTTAGATTTTTTTAAAAGGGCGGCCACATGACGCAAGCTAGAAACTTGAGACACTAAACTGACTTCCTTGTACTGCTCCAAGACTTTTCTGAGACCCAACTGCGCTAAATCACCCCTCTCAATCAGTAACACCCGAATTTTTTTGATTACGTTCATAACCATTTTCTAGAACACTGATACCGAAATTGACAACTTAGGATGTGTTTGCTGACCTCACAACCAAAAAAAAAATGGAAGCGATCGCGCTCCATAGCTCAAGATTGGTCAGCAAGCTTGTGATCACGAGTCGCCACCTACCGAAATTGTTTCCATCGGTTGATTAGCGCTTTGACCCAATATTACTGATGATACAACTCCGGACTATTTTACCGGCATTGCTGAGGGGCAGAATGAATATGAGGTGGTGCGTTACGGGCAGCAACCTAACAAGGCGCGTTAGAGGCGCTCAGACCCGGCCCGTCCCTAACGCACCCTACGCAACTATTAATAGTTGAAGGTTGACAACACCATGTCGTCAACCTTCAAAACCACCAAAATATTTCCCTTTTTGGGCTTATTTACCCTTAGTTGGATTTTTGGCTTGCTCTAAGGCAATTTCTTTAAGGGCTTGATAAGAGTTGATATTAGAAGCACCCTCAATTGCCTTGACCGCTAAATCCTGAACTTGTTTGAGGGCAGTATCGAGTTGCTGGGAAAGACTGTGTATCCGTGCTGATGATTCCTTTATTGTCTGTTCCAGGGATTCAATTCTTAGCTGATAGACACGATTATTTCCTTCTAATTCCTTATTCTGTAAGTCGGCTTGAATTTTGACCTGGTGGCTAGCAATCGCTTTGCCTTCTTCTTGGGCTTTTTTGATAGCCACTGATTTTTCCTGGTCGAAGGCTTCTACCTTAGTTTTTAATTCTTCAAACTGCTTCTCTCGCTCTGCGATCGCATTTTCCCGCTCTGCCCATTGTTTCTCTTGTTGTTGCCTCGTTTCCTCCAATTCTTTGTATAAACGTTCTTGGTTATGGTTGTAGGTTTCTTTATCTAAGCTGCGTTGTAGGGCTAAATTATAATCATACTCTTGAGCATCTCGCTTACGGGTTTTATTTTGTTCTTCATTCCGTTCTTTAATAGCTCGTTGCTGTTCCTCTTGTTCTTTGTCCCAGGATTGTTTTAACTGATTTATTTCCAGCTCTAACTCTTCCCGTTTTTGGTAAATTTCTTCATCGAAAGCTTTAGAGCTATTCTGATAGTTTTCAATTAACGTATCTAAGGTATCGTCTTGAATTTCTGATAAATTGTGGAGTTCAGCGAGTTGTTGAGTTTCCTCAGTAACCGCTGTTCGTAATTCTTCTAGTTTAGCGGCTTCTGATGTTAGTTTTTCCGACAACTCACTGACACTACTACCAAACCCTAATTGCAGCTTAACCAGGCTGTCTAGGGTATACATCATTTTGTCTTTCATGACTTTTGCTGATACTGATCCATTAGTTTGCTTTTTTTCCACCGTCGATACTTGAGGAGTTTCCGTTTTGTTCATCTGCTTCATTTCTTTTTCCAAAGCATTTCGTTCTGCTAGTAATTCTTTGTAAGCCTCTAAAATTTCTGCTTTGGTGTTCTTGCTGTTAGGTTTGCGTGTCATACTTTCAAGGTTATATTCTGTTTGACAATTTCTTAACTGCTATATAGCAATTATTATTTGGGTGAGGTACAAAGTTTTGGGTTTTAGGGAGCAGGGAGCAGGGAGCAGGGAGTAGGGATCCCCCCTTGCCCCCCTTAATAAGGGGGGAATAAAATTGAATGTACCTCATGAGTCTAATAATTGCTATAAATAGTCACTAATTTTGATCCTTGCTTCTTGAAGACCCATCAAAAGCTTTCAAAGTCAGGGCTTGGGACTGTTTCAGGGTCTCTTGTAGCTGACCATATAGATTTTCAATTTGTTTATTTTGTTTTTCTATGTGTTGCTCCAAGGACTGAATTTTAACGTCATAACCCTGTTGAGTAACTTCCCAGCCTTTGGTGAGTAAATCAGCCTGTACTTTAGCGTCGTTTTGGACTTTTTTAATTGCTTTATCTTTTACTTTTTTAACGATTTCATCTAGCTCAGCGGGGAAAGCTTCCACTTTCTGTTGATACTCTTCAAACAGGTCTTGAGATTCTTGTAGCTTCTGTTCTCGCTCAGACCATTGCTTTTCTTTTTCTTGATTGGACTCTTGTAATTCTCGCTCCTGGTTACGGCTCAGTTCTTCATACTGATCCGTCTCAATTTTACGCTGACGTTCTAATTCGTATTGATAGTCAGCTTCTTGGCGTTGTCGTTCCCGAGCCAATAATTCGTTTTGTTCTTGACGTGCTATTTCAAAGTATTCCTGGTCTTTTTGCCAAAGCTTACGTTTTTGCTCTTGGTCTTTTTCGATCTCTTCTCGCTGTTGATCTGCTTTTTGCTCTAGGGATTTTAGCTTTTCCTGGTGCTCTTGATTGAGCAAATGTAAGGCATCAGCTACAACTCGAATTTGCTGAAGGTATTGCAAGTGTTCAGTTTCTACTTTAATCGCCAGCTTTAGCTCATCAAGTTTAGATGCTTCTGAGGATAATTTTTCTGACAATTCATTAACAATGGTGCCAAACTCCAGCTGTAAATCAGCCATTCCTTTGACAATATTATCAACGGTATAATTTGATGCAGTTTCCAGGACTTGTTGATTTTTAGCTTTTTCTGCTTCTTCTTCTTTGGTCGCAATTTTTGAGTCAATATTTTGCCGCTGTTTTAGGATTTGCTCAAAGGCTTGGAAAATCTGGTCTTTGCTGTCTTTTGTGGCAACCATATAGTGTGTTCCTTTGACGAGATTTAGATTTTTTTAATTGAAAATGATTACTTTAAAATTGCTATAGCGCTGGGAATCGGGAATCGGGAATCGGGAATCGGGAATCGGGAATCGGGAGTAGGGAATCGGGAATCGGGAAAAAATAGGTGTGTGTATTTCATTAATATGGAAAACGCTATAGTAGCTGGTGGCTGGTTAGCAATATTCATCCACTAACTACTCCCTACTAGAACAGTGCTCTTAAAACAGTGCTCTTATCTGAGATAATTCCCAAACAAGAGGTTTCTTTATCAGCCAGTGGCTAATGGCCAGTACCCGACACTACCCACAGCGATACGCGTTCGCAAAGCGTGGCCTACGGCCAATCGCTGCTCTAGAATCGTTCGTTGTAGGAGGGATGTGATGGCTCTAGGGGTGTGGGTGCAATGGTTAAGAGGAAAGACTATAGTAGTACAAATGTTCTACTTTATTGTACTGAAACTCCAATGGATAAGTCAAGGGCAAATTGCCCATGCTAGGCTGGAACTCAAGTAGCTTTGTCATAGAAAAACACCTGAAACCCAGTTTATACAAGGGTTTCAGGCTTAATTTAGTCTGGATTTACTCAAATATAGGGAATCGGGAATCGGGAATCGGGAATCGGGAATCGGGAATCGGGAATCGGGAATCGGGAATCGGGAATCGGGAATCGGGAATCGGGAACAGAGCTGGTTGACTGACTTTAGATCATGGCGTAGGTTGGGTTTCGTTGCCTCAACCCAACCAAGCGTGAGGTGTTAGTTGGGTTAGCGATCGCGTAATCCAACCTACGGGACAATCAGCATTTCAAGGGTCTTGTCAGTTAATCCTCGGTCCGGGGTGGGTGACCGGGTGTGGGGAAAATAGAAGGGAAAATCCCTCAATTTAATTCTCTCGAAGACATTCCCAACTGATATCCCAGGGCTTTTTTCTTCATGGTCTGGAAAATGTTGTAAAATCCATTAGCGCGAGAAGGGGTTAAACTAGCATTCAATCCTATGTCTTGAATAAAGTCAGGAGATAGGTTGACAATCTCTGTTGGCGTCAGTCCATTCAAGCCTTCAATCAACAACGCTACTAATCCTTTAACCAATTGGGCATCTGAGTCTCCCTGATACAAGACTTTCCCATCATCCAAGTTAGCAGTGATAAAAACCTGGGACACGCAGCCAGGAACCTTGTTTTCTGGCACTTTATCGGTTTCTGGCATGGCCTGAAGCTTCTTGGCGTACCACAGCAACTGCTGATACCGTTGCTTGGGGTCTTTGCGGCGCTGAAAACGTTCTACAATCCGAGCAAGAGCTTCTGGTAAAGGGCTTGAGGTGGCTGACATACCCAATGTTTAAAAAGGATTAACCATTTTATTTATAGCAGTTATCAATACCGAATTGATCACTGCTATAAATGCATATTAGCGTGAGCATTCAGCGGTCAGCGGTCAGCGGTCAGCGGTCAGTGGTCAGTGGTCAGTGGTCAGCGGTCAGCCGTCAGCCGTCAGCCGTCAGTGGTCAGCGGTCAGCCGTCAGTGGTCAGCGGTCAGTGGTCAGTGGTCAGCCGTCAGCGGTCAGCGGTCAGCGGTCAGCGGTCAGCGGTCAGCGGTCAGTGGTCAGCCGTCAGCGGTCAGTATTTGACTGAAAGCTGATAACTCAAAGCTGATAACTGATAACTCAAAGCTGAAAGCTCAAAGCTGAAAGCTCAAAGCTGAAAGCTGAAAGCTCAAAGCTGATAGCTGAAAGCTGATAACTGATAACTCAAAGCTGAAAGCTCAAAGCTGAAAGCTCAAAGCTGAAAGCTGAAAGCTCAAAGCTGATAGCTGATAGCTGATAGCTGATAACTGAAAGCTGAAAGCTGAAAGCTCAAAGCTGATAGCTGATAGCTGATAGCTGATAACTGAAAGCTGAAAGCTCAAAGCTGAAAGCTGATAGCTGATAGCTGATAGCTGATCAGGTAAGACCCAGAGGAGTACAGAGTTTGTGAGCCAAGATAAATCATCAACCTTTGATAAACAAAATCCTCGCCAGTTAGCATTCCTAGCTCTCCGGGATATTCATCGGCGGGGTGCTTTTGCTGATATTGCCCTGAATCGAGTGCTACAAACAGCTCAGTTAACTGGTGCTGATCGGGGCTTAGTGACAGAATTAGTTTATGGTAGTGTCCGACGACAGCGCACTCTGGATGCTCTAATTGACCAGTTGGGCAAAAAGAAAGCGAATCAACAACCTCCAGATTTGCGCACTATACTTCACCTTGGACTATATCAGCTGCGCTATCAAGGCCGAATTCCTGCTTCAGCAGCGGTCAATACCACCGTTGACCTAGCTAAGAACAATGGCTTCAAAGGACTGGCAGGGGTGGTTAATGGTTTACTACGAAACTATGCCCGTTTAGCTGCCAATTCCCCTGACCCTTTGGAGTTGCCAGAAGGGGATATGGAGCGTCTGGGCATTTTACACAGTTTTCCAGATTGGATGATCGAGCTGTGGTTACAACAGCTGGGACTAGAGGAAACAGAACAGCTGTGTCAATGGTTTAACCAATCTCCTACTATTGACTTACGGATAAATCCCCTCAAGGTGTCCATTGAGGAAGTGGAGGCAGGGATGCAATCTGCTGAACTGGCTATTCAGCGGGTACCGACCTTGGTCTCCCACCAGGACGAGGGGAATGGTGAGATTATCCCTATTTTCAGCAACCCAGCTCAGCTCCCCCAAGCACTGCGAGTTGTGGGTGGTGTTGGTGCGATTCAAGAGCTACCAGGATTTAAGGAGGGTTGGTGGACTGTTCAAGATTGTAGTGCCCAGCTGGTCAGTTATCTGTTGGACCCTCAACCTGGTGATGTGGTGATTGATGCCTGTGCTGCACCAGGGGGCAAGACAACTCATATTGCAGAATTAATGGCAGATCAGGGCAAAATTTGGGCATGCGATCGCTCAGCTTCCCGCCTCAAAAAAGTCCAACAGAATGCCCAACGGTTACAATTACAATCGATTCAGATCAGTACTGGTGATAGTCGCGATTGCCCTGAATTTACTAACGTCGCTAATGCTGTGTTATTAGATGCTCCCTGTTCCGGTAATGGTACCCTTCACCGACGTCCTGATCTGCGTTGGCGCATGACTCCAGAAAAAGTCCAGGAACTTACTGTTTTGCAAAAAGAATTGTTAGAGCATACCGCAACTTGGGTCAAGCCCGGAGGGGTTTTAGTTTATGCTACCTGTACCTTAAATCCTCAAGAAAATGAGGCGGTAATACAATGGTTTCTGGAAGGTCATTCCCAGTGGCAAATTGAACCCCCTACTCTTTCGTTTATTAAGGAGTTTTCAACACCAGAAGGTTGGCTGAAAGTTGTGCCCTATCGAGACAAGATGGATGGTTTTTTTATGGTGCGCTTAAAGCGGATGGATTAGTTAAGGGATATAGGAAGGGGAATCGGGAATCGGGAATCGGGAATCGGGAATCGGGGAGAGTAGTAGGGTGGGCAAAAATATTTTTTTTTATTATTAATGATTATACTATTTTGCCCACCCTACGTTAATTGGTATTTTTTTGAACTTTTTCTTACTCTGTTAGGACAACTGATTAATTTCATCGATAGTCAACCCCGTATATTGAGCAATATCATTCAGGGGTAACCCAGCGGCCTTCATCTGTTTAACAATCTGCTGTTTTTCTTCAAGTCTACCTTGTTCTCGTCCTTCTATTCTTCCTTCTTCTCGTCCTTCAAGTCTGCCTTCTAGTCTACCTTCTTCTCGTCCTTCCCTTTTCGCGAAACTCCATGCACGTCGCGCGTCCTCCAAGGCCATCTCCTGTTTGCGGAGTTTTTCTACTTCTGAGACACTCAACCCCGCTTGATTCGCTATAGTTAAGGCTTGTTCTAGCTGTGGGATTTCCCTGAGCTGGTCAGGAATAATTTCTAAGTTGGGTGCTTCTTTGTCTTGATGCAGTCGCTCATGGGGGAAACCCCCAAGACCGCGCTGCATCGCTGATAAAAAAGATCCACTTATCTATCACACTTTCTAACTCTTCCAGTTGCTTAGTAAATTTGGGGAGTTCTACAAACACCAGCTTTAACTCGTTCTCCTGATAAGGCAAGTGGTCTTCTTCCTCTTGAAAGTAAAAACAGCTAATTACTTTCTCAGTTGAGGGGAATAATTTAAAATCCGTGATGGTTAAAGCAATAACCGGATTTAGATCGAAATATCCCTGTCCCGATTTCAGTTGATTTCCATAGGTTTTGCACAAGTTATACACCACTCGCTTCTCGAAAGCTTCCACATTCCAGAGTTGCATCTCAATGATGACAGTCGTTTTATCTTCTAATACTGCCTTAACATCCAGATAGCGATGCAGCGCGGTCTTGGGGGTTTCCCCCATGAGCGACTGCATCAAGACAGTGTCTTTTAAATCTACTACATCCCCGGCGCTATAGGGATCAATAATTTCTAAATCTTCGATTACTGACTTACCGGAGTATATCATGGCATTGAGAAAGGAAATCAGAATATCCTTACTCTGATCTGATCCAAAGATTTTTTTGAAAGCAAAGTCAGTTTTTGGGCTGATGAATCTCATGGTTTTACAGGTTGATATAGGGAGCAGGGAGCAGGGAGCAGGGAGCAGGGAGCAGGGAGCAGGGAGCAGGGAGTAGGGAGTAGGGAGTAGGAAGTAGGTAGTAGGCTGTATCGCTTTTATAATTAGGCAAAAACTCTAATATTTTTTTTGTATAGCTACACTAAATACCATTCCTATACTAACCACATTAATCTCTTATTTATGCCCTATTTACTATTATACCTCTTTTAAATTTCCTAATAAAAAAAAATCCTAAACCCCTTGACATTTAATTAATTTATTTATATATTAATAATATACTCCATTTAAAACTACTGTTGATCATGACTAAAAACATTCCGCCTAACTCCGATGACAATCAAACTCCTGAAAACCCTGGTCGTAAACCTAAGAAAGTCAAGTACGTTTTGATCGGTTCTCCTGAACAAGTTCGGAATACGATTAATGCCATCTATGGTCTGAAATACGCCTATCCCGACGAGTGGAGCACTCCAGAACCTACTGAAAAGCCTGGTGAGGTTATGACTTTTTTGATTCGCTATTTTTATGTAGACTAGGATAGGGTTTTGCCAGCGATGCAGCGCGGTCTTGGGGGTTTCCCCCATGAGCGACTGCATCAAGACAGGGTGTTTTCGCCCTGGCGACCAGGAATTGTGGCGGTTATGTTTAAGCTATCAGCTTATGCGCTACGCGCACGCTACGCGAACAGCTATCAGTGATCAGCAGTATCTAAATTTGAGTTGAGCTCCGCTGTATTTGTGGTGGCTTACACAATACAAATCGGTCAAGGATTGGGGTTAACCAAAACTTGACCGATTTTTTTTTATTGGTACAGCACTACCCATTAAATTTAGGACATTGATAGAAGCCGAAAAGCTAATACACGTGAACTTTTGCCTCTTGCCTTTTGCCTTTTGCCCTTGCCCGTAGCGCTATATTGGTACAGCACTACCCATTCAGATGTTTGACTTCTGACTTCTGACTTCTGACTTGCACAAGGGCTAGCTACTGCCAACACTCCTAGCCACACGAAAACCGACTTTGACAAAGGGGAAAAAGCGCACGTTAAAGTAGTCGGAGCGGAAGGCAGAACGGCACTCCGAAGGCAAGGTTTTCCACGAGCCGCCCCGCATAATACGATAGTTCAAAGGATTAAATCTATTACTCCAGACACTCCCATCTGTAGGGGCTCCTTTGTAATTATCATGGCAAGGATCCGCACACCACTCCCAAACATTGCCGTGCATATCGTATAAGCCAAAGCCATTGGGGGGAAAACGTCCTACTTCGGTAGTTTTTCTTTGAGAAGACCCTCTTGCTTCCTCTGCATAAGTATGGGAAGCATTATAATTAGCTAATTTACTGGTTATGGTCTCTCCATAATGGAATGGCGTGGTAGTTCCTGCTCTACAGGCGTATTCCCATTCCGCTTCACTGGGTAATCTGTATTCCGTTCCTGTATAGTCGGAAAGGCGTTCGCAAAATTCCACCGCATCTAACCAGTTTACTTGCTCTACTGGTCGATTGTCTCCTTTAAAGTGAGAGGGGTCTGGATCTAAGTCCCGCTTAATTTTTGGTAGGTTGGCCACAGCTCGCCATTGCCCCTGGGTTACCTGATATTTCCCCAGGAAGAAGGGTTGGACACTTACTTGGTGTTGAGGTCTTTCGCTGTCATCACTCTCCTTCTCACTTTCCGGGGAACCCATTAAGAAGCTTCCTGCTGGGATATACACCATCTCTAGGTCTACTCCATTCCCGAGATCTTGATTGAAATAACGCGCTTGCTGAGATTCTCGCTTGATTATTTCTCCTTTACGGTTAACTGTTACTACTTCAAAGGAAAACTGCTTGAAATTTGAGGCATTAGCTAAATTAGGCTTCTTGGAGCCTAATAATTGTCCAACCAAACGAACAAACCAATCTCTTGATTGCTGTAAGAATTTAGATAAAATTTGAGCATTTTGTGATGAATTATGTTGAGTATCACTATTGACTTTTTTGGTGAGTTTTTTATTAGTCAATAAATCAGAAGGGTTCTTAGCATTTCGTTTTATCCATTCTTTGAGTTTATCAATAATTTGTTTTTGAATTTTTTCATTTTTTAATAAGCCAACGACAAATTCTACAATCAGCGTTTCCTGATAATTTACTTGATATTTATCATCCAATATAGATAGAATTATATCTAAACTATCAGGGATTTCATATCTTGGATTATCTAATAATTTATCAGCCAAACAATCTTGATAAGCCTTTTGCATTTGCTTCATCAATTTGTTTTCCCTGGGACGCAATATCTCGACTAAACTAGTTGTAATTTTAAATTTTTCTTTGATTGCATTTAAGTCATAGTTAGATGGATTTTCTTTATGGGCTTTATCAATTAAATTTTCTAGATTATTCTTACTCTCAAAATGTAGTACTACTCGGTAAACAATTTTATGCAAATTTTCACCAATAGCTACCTTTTCTAGATTTTTATTAAACTTAATTTGTAGCCAAGATTCTAAGCTAGATTTACTAGGAAAAGCATGACATAGTGCTAACCTTATCTGCTCAAGGAGATAATCAGGAGTATGTGCTGGTGAATTATGTTGAGTATCACTATTGACTTTTTTGGTGAGCTTTTTATTAGTCAATAAATCAGAATGGTTCTTAGCATTTTTTATCCATTCTTTGAGTTTATCAACAATTGGCTTGGAAATTTCGCCAGTTTCTAATAAGCAAACGACAAACTTTACAATCAGCATTTCCTGATAATTTACTTGATATATATCAAGCAAATTAGATATAATGATATCTAAACTATCAGGCGTTTTATATGTTGAATTATCTAATGATTTATCAGTCAAACAAGCTTGATAAGCCTTTTGCATTTGCTTCATCAATTTGTTTTCCCTGGGACGCAATATCTTGACTAAACTAGTTTTAATTTTAGTTGTAATTTCAATTTTTTCCTTGATTGCATTTAATTTATAGTTAGATGGGTTTTCTTTAAGGGCTTTATCAATTATTTGTTTTAGTTCATTTTTACTCTCAAAATATAGTACTAATTCGTAAACATTTTCACGTAAATTTTCACCAATAGCTACCTCTTGTAACTTTATACTCAACTTCTTTCGTAGCCAAAGTTCTAAGTGAGATACACTAGGAAAAGCATCACACATTGCTAAAATTATCTGGTTAAGGAGATAACCAGGAGTATCTGCTGAGGTAGTAGATATTTTTGATCTGCTAGCAGCCGTTTTATTATCATCACTCTTCGCTTCTTCTACTAAATCTTCATTTTTGAGCAGTTGTTCAGCCAAACGAGCATACTCCCCTCCTAATCGCCGTAATACTTGAGCCTTTAGGTGTGCAAAGGCACGAATTTTTTCTTCCAATAAATCGTTACTTGCAGTTGCCGGTTTAAGTAAATACGCTTCAAATTCCTGTAATGATAACCCTAATTGATTAGCAACAAACTCAGATACTTTATCAATAACTGAAAGGGTTTTACTAATTGGTACAGAATCTACTAATAACTCCCTTACCCCTGGCTTAAAGTCGTACTCAATATAATCGGGATTTGAATCTTGATCTACAGGTTTTATAGACTGGAGCAGTCCACTCATAAACACCTCCGCTACATGAATTTGGGCGGATTTTGGTAGCAGGGTTTGCTGAATGAGTTGCACTACAGGTAAACTAACCGGAGCAGCTGCCATTAATCCAGCTAACCGACGCGCCATCGGAGAAGCCGTAGCACGAAATCGACTAACTAATGCTGGTGCTGTGAGTTGGGCTTGAGTAAGTTCACCATCTACTGCTATTCTCTGTGCTTGGGGCTTTTCGGATACATCAAAGTTAAACCCCACTGTACTAACATTCCCCTGACCAGCTATTACCTGTGACCACGCCAGTAGGGGGTAGGGTTCTAACGTAACCACGGGAACATTTATAGAGGATTTATTCTGAATAGACTTACTGTTCCCTGTTCCCTGTTCCCTGTTCCCGACTTCTAAAAGAAGTCCAATGTCATCTTCATCCCAAGGTTTAACAATCAACTGAGAATTGACAACTCCAGGACTAAGAGAATGCAATTGCACTGGTGTTTCTGAACCTAAAGCCGTGCGTTCCCAAAGCCGTTCAGGAAGTAGCTGAAGGATAGTCAGTAAACCATTGCGTCCCCACAACTCTAGCACTGGCTGAATTAATTGTCTGCGCCAAGCCACAGAAATACAATCACTAACCAATAGAATTAAACGTTGTTTCTTGGGGTCAATTAATACCTGGGGAGGATGGGGAGTGGAATCATACCGACCCGTGCTAGTTTGAGGAAATAAGTTGACTTTTGTTTCAGTAATCCTTAATTCCCAGGTGCGTACATCTCGAAACGCTCCATGATGCTTCACTAAATGTTGCAGTTCAATGATTGTCTGTTTCCAAACCGCAGTTGAACTAGTTTTTTCAACCACCAACGCTAACTCTAAGCATCTTTCGGAAGCAGGTTTCAGAACTGGAAGCCAAATTTTTGATTCGGCAATTTGGTAAACAGTAGCTTCTTCATCCAATATCGTTTCTGTAGCAGATGGGACGTTCCGCATTAACGGACGAAGTGCCCGTCCCAACGCCAGACTATTTCTCAATGCTACCGCTGCTGGGACTTTAATCGGAATTGCTTCTCTACTTTCTTTAGTCTTGTTAGGTTTGGAAAAGGGTAGATAAACATCAGCACCAGGTTTTTTGGCTTTAGGTGGTGATTTTTTGGTATCTGGTTGGATATTTGGAGTTTGATTTCGGGGTTGCTGTGATTGCTCTTGGGATACCGTTGATGCTTGCGATTGCTGCTGTGGTTGCTGTGATTGCTCTTGAGATACCGTTGATGATTGGGATGGCTGCTGTGGTAATGGCTGCTCTGGTTCCTCTGACTGGTCTATGGGCTGATCTAGATGAATAGCCAACCAAAAAATTTCTGCTATTTCCCGAGCAGTTAAATCAAATCCTGCTTGTTGTAGAATAGCGATCGCTTCTTCAATCATATCCCTTATATAGCAATTCTTCTAATCATGACCTACAAATCTCTGGGTTTTAGGGAGCAGGGAGCAGGGAGCAGGCAAGAGACAAGAGTGAAAAAATCCTGTTTACCTCATAGCTATGATAAACACTATATACTACTGAGAGACCGTAGCAATCGGTCAATTAACTTTGCTTTTTTCTGGTCTTTGTCTTCTTCTTGAGAGTCAACCATGGGAGAATCTTGTGTATTGACTGTGTTAGTTAACAGATAAATGGCATTGAGCAATTGGTCTGTAGCCAAGTCTCCTTTATCCCGTTGCTTGAGAAAGGTTTCAATAATCGGTTCTGCTTGTTCAAGAGTATCTAACCCTAAATGAGCTTTTACAATTGCTGCTAATTCCTCCTCATTTGGTTCCCGTAAATCTAATCGTAAACAGCGTCGTAAAAAAGCCGGGGGAAATTCCCTCTCTCCGTTACTGGTAAGGACTACAAAGGGAAATGCTTCACAGGTTACCTTTCCCCTGGGGATAGTTGTGGTTTGATTATCCCAGGTTTTGACAACAATGTCTGGAAACTGGTCACTGATTCGTGTTAATTCTGGGATATCAAATTCTCCTTCTTCAAAAATAGTCAATAAATCATTGGGTAAATCAATATCGCTTTTATCCATTTCATCAATTAATAATACCCTGGGGTAAGTTGAGGGTAGTAACGCTGTTCCCAAGGGACCCAATTGAATATATTTACCAATTTCCGCTAAATTATCTTTGCCCCTTCCTTGAGCATCTTGTAATCTACCAATGGCATCATAACTATAAAGTCCTTGCTGTAAATGGGAGCGAGTGGTAATATTCCAGCGTAACACTTCTCCTAATTGTAACTCTTGAGCGACTGCATAGGCCAAAGATGTTTTTCCTGTGCCTGGCTTTCCGGTTACTAATAAAGGACGACGCAGATACAACGCTGCATTAACTAACTCTATTTCCTCTGGCCTGGTCTGATAGGTTGTACCCCGTTCTTTTTTGTCAAATTTCCGCCAACTAGGAGGCTCAGGCAGGCGTTCAATTTCATTGTGTGGTTGTTCGGGAGTTCCGCGAAATATTTTCCAAGAGTTATTAGTCATAGGGAGATTTATTAGTCATATGGTTGTATAGTTAATCTGGGGTGGTAGTAGATAGGGGTCTTCCCACAAAAGAGCAAGATGGTGTCCGATATGTTCTTGTTTATTCCCTTCGCCAAAAGCTTCTGAACGTTGTTGTTTTACCTTTTCGGGAAGTTCATTTATTTTACAATTGAGTAATTTATCGAGTTCCTCTTGACAATTTATAGTTTTAAAATCATTCTTTTTCAGCCATAAAGCAACTGGTGTTGCACTCTCGTTAATTACTTCAATTATATTAACACATGGGGGGGTATTTGATTTTAATGCTATCGCTTTTTTTTTACTTCTTCTTTGTTCTAAATCAGCAAGCAATTTATTGTGATTATTAAAATTACTAACATCAACAAAAAAATCATGGCATTGAATTTCACAACTAGAGTTTAGTAGTTTCCAGTTTTCGATGCATTGTGTGTTGTAAGGCTTGTCATATTGTTTTTCTTCAGGATTATGATGAATATCTTTAAAAAAATGTTTAAAACGTTCCAGCGATCGAATATATACGTAATAATTGCTACCAATAGTACGTTCATAAAACCTAATTTTAATCTTAATTCTTTCAAAATCATGGTTCAATAGTTGATCAGGCAATACAAATACAATAATTGGATCACAGGAATAGTCTTTGTAAATTTGCCGCGTTAGAAAAAACTCCATTAAAGTTTCTAAATCTTTAAGAGAGAAGACATTTCCTTCAGATTCTCCATGAGCTGGTGGAGTCCCTAACAAAATAGCCTTTTTCTTTTGTGAATAATCATAATTACTTAGGTCAGCAATGAACCAAGCCGAGACTAAATAATTAGGTTGACGTTGTTGGTGATATTGCTTACTGGAATCTAGCTTGACAAGCAGATAAGGTTGTGCATCTAAGTTGGGTTGCTGACAAGTTTGATACTGACTGCTACTTTGAGGTAATAAATCAGAAGGGTTATTAGCATTTTTTTCTAACCATTTCTTGAGTTTATAACCAATTGGCTTGGGAATATCTCCAGTTTTCAATAAACGAGCGACAAATTTTACAATAATTTTTTCATTCTCAGTTGATTGAGGTATATCATCCAAGTTTTTTAGAATTTCAGCTAAACTGTCAGGGAGTTCATCTTCCCAATCATTCCATAAGTTATTAGGACAACAAGCTTGATAAGCCTGTTGCATTGCTTTGATAATATTTTTTGGTAAAGGAAATAATATGGAAAGTAAACTAGACGGAATTTTAAATTCTTCGGAATAGAGCTGTTTTAATTCATAATTACCTGGATTTTGGTTAAGTGCTCCATCAATTAATTTTGGCAACTTATTTTGAGCAACACAATAATTTAGTAATTCGTGAACGATTTGCTTTAAATTTCTACCGCTAGCAACCTCTTTCAGACTTATATTTAATTCATAAAGTACCATCATCTCTAATTTATCTTCATCAGGAAAAGCACTACACAGTGCGTTGTTTATCTTTTTGAGGAGATAGCCAGGGGGATTTCCAACATTCATTTACAGTTACTTCAATACTTTAAGGGATAGATTTTCCAAAAATTGATTACAACTCAATACAATAATAATCCAAAGAATTTTTTCCCGGACCTTGACTCCACCGTGAATCAGGTTTCCAAGCACCATTTTCTTTTTCCCGGCGGCGAGTGTAGACAGTAAGCTTTTTATCGTTAATTTTCAGTAGATTATATTGCCAGGGATAAGCGGATCGTAGTTCAAAGGTCGGTGCGCCAAAGGTGCCAGCACAAATTTGGTCGAGTTTCCGTCCAGATGGGCTGAGGTCGTAACGGAAAAGACTGGTTTCGGCTTTGTGGATGTGTCCGTGGAGGAACAAGCGAAATCCAGCAACGGCCAGTTGTTCGATGAAGCCTTTGTCAATAATGCGATCGCTTCCGTCACTATTGAGGGGATGGTGCCAAACCGCTATTTTCAAGGGGCAGTTGCGGTAGTCTGGGTTACGGCGAATCTTGGTCAGGGCGTTGGCCAGAGCACCGGAGTGGATGCTAGCACGGGTTTTGAAGTGATGATCCAGTTCCCAAGCGGAGTTTAGTCCTAGGATCAGCAAGTTTTGCTCTGGGAAATGGTCGATAATGGCTTGCTGGTCATAGTCGAGGGGATAGGGTTGACCTTTGATAGCTTGATAGAATTGGCTGAAGTGGGCAAACCGTTGTTGGTATTTGGCTTCATCTCGGACTCGAATTACATTTGGACTCTCTTCGATGTAGTGACCCTCTTTGGGTTTACCATCGTAGTCTTCGAGATCCAATAACTGATAACCCCGCTTTGCTAGTTCCCAATTGAGGTCATGGTTACCCGGAACTATAACAATTTTCTCTGGGTCTAGGGGGAAGTCTAGGCGGAGGTTGTCGAGAAACTGTTGTGCAGCCTCGTATTCTTCTGGAGTGGAATAATTCGCTATATCACCGGAGAGGATCAGAGCATCAAGGTTAGGGATTTGAAGTTCGTAGCTGAGGTCTTGGGCGAGTTGGTTTGACCAAAGGGTAGCTTGCTTAGGGGTGGTGATATGGAGATCCGAGAGGTGGAGGATATGTGTACTGTTGCCCGTCCCAGGGTCCGAATGCGGTTGGGTCGTAGCAGTAGCAAGATTCCACTCCT
This sequence comes from Moorena sp. SIO3A2, assembly GCF_010672265.1. Classification (NCBI taxonomy): domain Bacteria; kingdom Bacillati; phylum Cyanobacteriota; class Cyanophyceae; order Coleofasciculales; family Coleofasciculaceae; genus Moorena; species Moorena sp. SIO3A2. Next base: position 383,578 of record NZ_JAAHHC010000011.1, on the reverse strand, counting down.
GGGCAAAGGCCAATAACGCTGGGTTACCTGGATTCGATTCACGGGCACGTTCAATTAATTTATCAACCCATCCTTCTGCTCGGGCAGCTTTAATTAACTTAAAAACAATTTCTTCTAAGTCATCTCCCATCGCAATAGAATCTAGATTTTTGTTTAATTTATATTCAACTAATTCAGCAAGTTTTTGTTTTGATGGGAAAGCATCAAGTAAAGCATTCGTTAATTGTTGATATTTCTTTCCATTTAGTTTCATAGTTCAGTTTAATTCTTCAGCAATAAAAAAATAAAATATAGCGTTTATTATTATACCTAATCTCTACTCTGTACTCCCTACTCCCTACTCCCGACTCCCGACTCCCTACTCCCTACTCCCTACTCCCTACTCCCTACGGGTGCATCTCATTTTTCCTGTTTGACACAGTGGTGCGTTACGGGGCGGGCTGTCCAAACCCTTGCTACGAATCAGAAAATGAAGCCCCCCCTAACGCACCCTACGCAACTTTTTTACAAATATGAGATGCTCCCTGCTCCCGACTCCCGACTCCCGACTCCCTGCTCCCGACTCCCGACTCCCGACTCCCTACTCCCTATAGTCTATTCAAAAAATAGCTTTCAGGAAAATATTCACTAATCATCATCACCGATTGGCGATTAGAAAAGACGCAATAGGTACGAAAAAGTAAATTTGCTTCCGGTTCAATCTCAAAATAATCAGCTAATTCGTTAGCTGGCTTTTTGCCAGTATCCACAATTTCTTTAAAGGTCTCGAATCTCTGCTCTCGCCAGATTTTGCCGATGGGAGTTTTAGTTTTCAGTAAATCTTTTTGAAAGTAATCATCTAGGCGATCAATAACAATAATTGACTCAGCATAGATATAATTCTTGCGACTTATTTTACCCTGTAATAGTATTTTTCTATCAAGTACTGAACTTCCTTTATCTAATTCCATTGGGTCGATATCATAAGTTGTTGTTACCAATTCTTCCGACAACTTAACTAGACGAATCTGTTCAAACAGATAGGCTTCCAACATATCTGTTACTGTGCCATCTGTCGTTAACAGAATTCTTTGGAAAATACTCAGATTCGAGGGGTCTATATAACTTCGAGTTAGGGATTGCTGTAGATCATTTCTCATTTTTAATAGCAATTTTTATTGGGGTGAGGTGTTAATTATTGGGTTTTAGGGAATCGGGAATCGGGAATCGGGAATCGGGAATCGGGAATCGGGAGTCGGGAGCGGTGCGACCCGTGGCGAATTTAATTCTTAATGCGGAAAGCGCACCGAGGGAGTGGGAAAAAATTATCCAAGCTCTTTCCTACTTTTCCCTGTTCCCTTCGCGTAGCGTGGCCCACGGCCTCAGTCCCTGCTTCCTTGATAGAAACGCTATATATAGCGTTTATTGCATGTATCAGGTACACTTATCAACCTCAAAGTCCCCCTTTTTAAGGGGGATTTAGGGGGATCCCTTTGTACCTCATGGGAAAGATAATTGCTATATATATCCAGCGCCACCTTTAGCTCTTTCCAGTTTTACAAATACTTTTTCAACAACAATTCCAACTTCTCCTTAGTTGCTTCTGGAGCCTGATCTAAGGGAGTGAAAATAGCATGCTTCAAGGCGGAATGGGCTTTAGAAACCGGTGGATTATCAACTAACCGGCGCACTGTTTCTTGAATCACCTTCTGAGCATTAATCGCATTGCGCTGTAGATTATCAAGTATCATATTCACGGTGACATGATCATGATCCTCATGCCAGCAATCATAATCGGTGACGAGGGCTAGGGTAGCATAGGCAATTTCCGCCTCCCGTGCTAACTTGGCCTCTGGCAAATTGGTCATGCCAATTACTTTTGCGCCCCAACTCCGGTAGAGATTAGATTCGGCCATGGTGGAAAATGCTGGCCCCTCCATGCACAGATAAGTGCCACCGTTATGTACGGTAACCTCTGGTAACTCCAAACTTGCGATCGCATCCACTAAAATTCCCGCCAGTTGGTTGCACACCGGGTGTCCAAACCCAATATGAGCCACAATCCCGTCCCCAAAAAACGTCGAAACCCGATTCTTCGTCCGGTCAATAAACTGATCCGGTACCAGCATATCTAAGGGTTTGACCTCTTCTTGGAGAGAACCCACTGCTGAGGCAGAGATGATATACTCCACGCCTAACTGCTTCATGGCATAGATATTGGCTCGGAAGGGTAACTCCGAAGGCATCAGATGATGATTGCGACCATGACGAGCTAGGAAAGCTACAGTAGTTCCTTCTAAGGTTCCCACCATCAAGGCATCGGACGGAGGACCAAAGGGGGTGTCAATGGGCACCTCCTGCACATCCTTGAGAGCAGCCATTTTGTAAAGTCCGCTACCGCCAATAATCCCAATTTGTGCTTTCACCATGGTGTTTGTTCTTACTCTGCCTCAGTCCAACGCTTTGTTATTTTACCTTAAATTGTATTAATTTTTGTTAAGGGGTAAGCATTCAGCCGTCAGCCGTCAGCCGTCAGCCGTCAGCCACAAGCCTTGGCCATTCGCGTAGCGTGGCCAAGGCTTGTGGCTGATAGCACCTCAAGTAGCACCATCTGTAGTGCATTAGCTGATACGCGACACGCTGATAGCTGATAGCTGACGGCACCTCAAGTAGCGTGCGCGTAGCGCTAATCGCTGTTCGCTGATAGCTGATAGCTGAATGCTTACGTTAAGGGATTTTAAAATACAGAGTGATGTTCCAATGCAATAGTTTTGCCTTATGTCTGACCAACCCCTAGGTAAACCCCGTCCTCTGGTAAAAGTGATGCTGCTATCCGTAGCCACATTAACGCTGTATTACGGTTGGTACAAGTGGATCATTCAGGAAGAGTTGCGAGACTATAACAATTCTGGTTGGTCCGGTAACCTGTGTTTACTACCGTTCCTTTTAGGTGTCGCCGTTCCACAAGCCTTATGGATATTAGATCCCGATGTGCCTGGGTGGTTTGGTTGGTTTTCCCTGGTCGGTATCGTTTGGATTTACATTGTGCAGTTCAGGCTTTACCGCACAGTTAACCAACTGTATCGACAAGAAGGACTCACAGAACCTCTGGTAGTGTGGTGGATTTTCATACCTGGTTTGAATTTAATTGTGGGATTAAAGCAAATTCATGTACTGAGCCAATTTTGGACAATGAAACAAGAAACTATACCGGACGGGGCTATTTTGAATTGAAGTAAAAAGCAGACTTGTTGAACTTTGGAATAGGGAATAGGGAACAGCGGATCTGGGAACAGGGGGAAGAATGTCTGTGTTGACAACAACGATAGACAGACATCAGCCATGTTGGTAATCGTTTACTACTCGATTCAACATTTCTGAGCAAATATTCCCGACTCCCGACTCCCGACTCCCGACTCCCGACTCCCGACTCCCGACTCCCGACGATTCAAACTAAAATCTTAAACCAAATCCACCTTGAACAGAGGCAGCCACGCCGCCACCCTCCCGATAGGCATCAAAAGCAATAATCGCATTACCAAACAAAACCGTTTGGCTATTAGGAATCATAAAATCAATACCAGGTTGTATAGCAAAACTTGTCTTATCTCCTACTGGTGAGGGAGAGTGACCGCTAGCAAATACAGCCCCTGCTCCCACGTAAGCATCGGTTTGCCAGTTAAGGGGGAAATCGTAGGAAATTGTTGGCACAATAGCAGTGCCAGCACCAATCAGGGCTTGTGTCCGGAAGGAAATGGGGATTTCTAGGAATTTGTAGCGAAACGCAATTAATCCACCAATTTGCTGACCTTCTCCATCATCATCCTTTGTAATACCAAACGTAGGACCGATTCCCACATAACTTCCGTAGGCAGCTTGAGCAAATGCTGGTTGCGACTTAATCATTAAACTAGCCAGACTCACCAGCACTAGCGTTCCTAGTGTGGACAATAAACCAATAGCATTACCCATTTCCTCAACTCCTCAATACCTAATTCTAATGATGGCTGCTTTCTCGCTTATCTTAGCTTAATTGCTGCGGTGAAACTAATATAGCAAAGGCAACAGGGAATAGGGAACAGGGAACAGAGGTAATAAAATTGAATATACCTCATAGCTATGAAAAACGCTATACAAACCTAATATACAGGTTGATGTTTGTTTTTTTTACTGTTGATAGTTAACTTGACATCAAACGCAATCAATTAAGCAATAACTATGGTGGTTAAGCGGGTTTTAAACTGAAGTCAACTCGAAGATAGTGAATCGACTCAGTAACTTTTGAATTTATGCGATCGCGTAGCGGATCTTACCGAGCATCGCGTAGCGGATCTTACCGAGCATCGCTAATTTTTTCTCTTGTTAAAAACTTTAGCCTACTTGATTTTTTCCCACTTGTTTATTACCACTTGTTTCTTCCTTGTTGGGTGCATCTCCTAAAAGCTTTTTGACCCGGTGGGTGGAACGGGCATCTTGCCCGTTACTGATAGCTGATAGCTGATAGCTTACCCCGACTCCCGATTCCCTACTCCCGATTCCCTACTCCCTACTCCCTACTCCCTACTCCCTACTCCCTACTCCCGATTCCCGATTCCCGACTCCCGATTCCCGATTCCCGATTCCCTGTTCCCTGTTCCCTACTCTAAAAGAGTGTCACAAACATCGAGGATGAAGTCCACCATAGGTACAAATATATCGAAGTTGCTGCTCATCTAAATTTTTAACATTAGCAAAATCAACCCCCTTGATCCGGGCTAAATTCGATTTAGGTGGAGGCAAAGTAATAAATTGATTAGCCTTAGTCTGTTTAGCCATAGCAAAGGTAACTCCCTTAAAATCTGCTCCAGCTAAATTAGCCCCTCGCAAATCCGCAGCACTGAGATTAGCGTAACGTAGCTTAGCATTGTACAGCTTAGCATTGCGTAAATTAGCCCCTACCAATTGGGTTGAATTGAAATCAACATTTTTGAGATTAGCATTACTCAAATTTGCCCTAGAAAGATTCGCTCCTTGCCAGCTTGATTGACTTAAATCAGCAGAAGAGAAATCACTCCTCACAGCACTAACTTTGCCCAAACGAGCACCATGGAGACTAGAGAGACTGAATTTTGCTTCCCCCAAATTGGCTCCTGTCAGGCTAGCATTTTCTAAGATAGCTCTACGGAAATCAGCATTAATCAACTGGGCACTGCTGAGATTGGCACCGATCAGGCTGCTGTTATAAAATCTAGCTCGGTTCAGGGTTGCCCCGATTAAATTGGTGCGATTCATCAAGACATTATCGAGAATAGCACCAGTGAGGTTAACTGCCCTCAGATCAGCTCCGCTGAAGTCGCTGACCCAATCATCAAAAGTGCCAAAATGTTGATCCTCACCAGGGCCATAGAAGCGACTACCCTGCAAATTAGCACCGGACAAATTAGCGTAGCGGAAATTAATGCCCGACAAATTCAGGTTGTCCAGAATTGGATTAAAATAGCCATAACCCTGATTAACCTTACTGAGGTTAATATAGCTCAGGTTAGCATTATGCACTTGACCGTCGTAGATAGTCAGAATTTTCGAGATAGCTTGCTTAGTTGCTCGGTGCCGCACCGCTAGCACTCCCCCAACCCCTGGTTTACCTTCCCTGGTTAGGGTTTTCTGGTCGTTTGCCAAAGATTGATTCAATATTCGTAGATGGGGAAGGGGTTGAACACCTTTACTGACCAAAGTTTGTTGGAGGGTATCAATCAAGCTAGGGGTATTTTCCTGACCCAGCAAATCCACCAGAAACGGTACAGCACGATGGTCGTCTATCCTACCTAGAGCCAGAATTGATCCCAAACGTTTTTCTTGAGCAGTGCTATCAGTAGAGCTTAATTGTTTCACTAAGGTCAGAAAGACCTCATTTTTCTGCTGATTGAACGCTCGCCAATTGGCCTGACTTTGAATATAGATTTGGGTTCCCACAAACGTGCCCAGTACAGAACCCATCCCGCCAAAGGTAACAATTAGCAGAGTAAGACCGGGATGTCGGCGCATCCACAACCAAAGATTGGGGGAGTGCTGTTGCGATAATGAGATCAGGGTAATGGGATTAACTGTTGCGCTACGGTAACCCGAGGTAGCTTCCTGGTGATTAGACCATTGCCCATCAGTTTCCTCCTCTAGCTCAACCTCTTCATACTCGGGTGTTGGGGAGGATTCAAAACTTGACCAGTACGGTAAGAGCAACCGAGAGGAATCCGAGACATAAGTTCCGGCTATGTAGTCGTGGAGGCTGCGATGTTGAGGATTTAATACAGAACAAAAACTCTCTGCCAATAGCATCAATCCTGCCAATCCCAACAAAATTAACAAGTCAGGAAACGCTCCAGTGTAGCGCCAGAGTAAATAAGCACTTCCGAGTGGTAATCCCCAGCGTCCCACTGCCTCACGCCACACCGCACCGATCAAACCAGGGGGTTTTCCCGAAGCGGTAACCACTCGCACTCCAAACCAACCTTTGGGAGTAGTTTGACCAGTTTTTCCCAGCAGATAAAGTTGCCATAGGGTTACTCCTACTGGCATCACTAACGAAGCACACCAAAAAAAATTGGTCAGGGGAGTGACTCGCTTGGTTAGTTGTAGGCGGGGGTAAGCTAGAGTTTTTGCGATCGCATTCTGGGTTGCCCCCAAAACTGGGTTAAGGGGAACCGGTTCTGCCTTCGAGTATTTTTCTGCATACAAACCAATCCCGTAAGGGAGCAATGCACTAGTAGTTACCAGCGATACTTCCAAAAGCGCTGCCACGCAACGCCTAGTCACCAGTGGCAGAACCAAGTTCAGTCGCAGCGGAAAATACCAGCTACCTTCTCGGTGTTGACCTGTTTTTAGAGTGGGGCTAGCCATATTTAATACTCAGGCTGCGATTTTTGGCTTTTTAATGACTGTGAACACTGATTTCAAGGATCAGTAAGCAAATAAGGGCGAGATTATCGCAGATTTTGCTTCATACCATTTTTTGGGGCAAACACCTGATGACTATATATAAGTACGTCCAGACTCAACCGGTTGAATACCGGCGAGAGCACTGATCCGCTATGAAATCAGCCTCATTATTATATAGCAGTTTTCAATTGGGTGAGGTACCCCGCCCTTGGGGTTAATGGGACTAGAGTAAGCATATGCGCTACGCGCAAGCTACTTGAGGTGCCGTCAGCCGTCAGCCGTCAGCCGTCAGCCTTTGACTGATAACTGATAGCTGATAGCTGATAACTGATAGCTTATAGCTGATAGCTGATAGCTGATAACTGATAGCTGATAGCTGATAGCTGATAGCTGATAGCTGATAACTGATAGCTGATAGCTTACCCGAAACAAATTTAATTCTAGATAGTCAAGTAATCTAGGACAAGTGTATTAGTAATAGATCACAAGACTTTAGGGGATGACAATGACTAAACTATTCCCACAGTGGATGATTGTTCCGATCACCATAGCTGTAAGCTTAAGTAGCGCTGGTGTCGCCAACGCCGAAACCATCAACCTTGAGCCTGGATTCCAGCCTGATCCCATCGTAGTTACTGGAAACTCTGGAGGATCAAATAAGAGCCAATGCGGTATGATTAGTACCCAGCCCAATCATGTCATTAATTTGAACCAAGATTTTACCTACTTGCGCTTCAACCTAGAAAGCCAAGGCCAGCCCACTCTATTAATTCAGGAGCCAAATGGTACCTCATGTACACAGGCCGATAATTTATCTGGGGGGAATATTGTTAAAATCGGGTATTGGGAGCAAGGCAGCTACTCATTCTACGTCGGCGATCGCAATGGTGAACAGCATCCTTATACTTTATCGATCACTAAAACTCCCTAGTACCAGGGTGCAGAACTCAAAGTTCAACACTCAATAATTATTGTAGGCAAGCCTTTTGGGTGCAAGCCTTTTCCCTGACAACTGCAGCGAAGTCTATGGGTGATTAGCGATTACTCTAATCTTCAATCTGCTGAACCGATATCTCAACCGCTTCCACATCAATCGTACCTGGAGCTGCTAAGCGGTTAAAATGTCCGTGTTCTATCTTCAAAACTTCCCCGCAACTGGGGCACTGACACTGGGTATTGTTAAACCCAGTCAACTCATAGGCACAGACTGGACATTTATCTTCCACTAGATTACGTCTGAGCCACCAGCGAACTCCAAACCAGGCAATCACTGGTGAGATGATTAAAAAAGCAATTAAAATCAAAAAACCATTGACTACCCATCCCAAGCCAACTGTGCCTAGCAAGAAACAAGTTAAGAAGAACGCTAGCCAACAGCCCATACCTGACAGGTTGAACTGAAACTGTCTCGGGGTATTTTGATTCACTGTTTTCTTTTAACAATAACAAATATGATCGGGTAGTTATATCCTAGTTCAGATTCGTCTTAACTTGAATAGAAATTACCCCTCGCTGCTTATGCTCCGCAAGGGGCGACTCAATTTTTACGCAGTATCGAGTAACTCTTTTAACTGCTTTGTCAGAGCCTCTTTACTAAATAACCCTAGGGATTGTTCTCGTAACCACTGACCATCACAGCGCTGATCCTCTCCCTTGAGAATTTCAATACAAGCCGCAGCCACTGCATCGGGGTCTCGATAGGGAACTTGCCAACCAAGCTGACCATCTTGCAAAGGATCAGCAGAACCATCAGAATCCCCAGAAAGGACAGGTTTACCACAAGCCATGGCCTCTAGGTATACAATCCCAAAGCCTTCTTGGGAGGGCATGACGTAGGCATCAGCCACTCGGTAATGTTCCACTAATTCTGGTGTAGGGACAAAACCAGCAAAGACCACCCGATCCCCAACACCCAAATCTTTGGCTAGCTGCGCCAGTCTCGGTTGATCATCACCACGACCAATAACTAGATATTTAACCTCTGGAAAGATTTTAGCGATCGCAGGAAGTGCTTGAATGGTAACATCAACTCCTTTATAAATATCCCCAGACCACAGACGAGCGACAGTCATCAACACCTTAGCACCAGTCAGACCATACTTTTCGATTAAGGCTGGTGATTTCAGACCAGGAGTAAACCTATTGCCATCAACAGCACAAGGCAACATCTTTACCTTTTCAGGATTTAGGTTATTGGCAGCACAAGCGCGATCGCGACTGTAACGACTGATTGTCCAAATTGCTGCTGCCCGGTCTAGGGCATTACGTTCTTTCAGGGGTAAGAGTTCCCAAACCTCCTTGCCATAAGTCAAAACTGTATAGGGAATCCCCAAACTATTGCACAACAGCTGAGTCAGGGGAGCCAGTTTGATATGACCGCAGAAAACGTGTTTGGGACGTTTTTGCCATAAATAAAACCCCAGCGCTATTGTTAAGCGAACACGCCCTAGCACAGGAGACTTGGTTTTCAGGTAATGGAATCTGAGTGGGTAGAGATCAAAGGGATTTTCACAACCTAGACCATCCCGCAGCAAAAATATTTCAGCGCTAGAACTGGTAACAGTCTTAGCAGCAACAGACAAATATGCCTCGAAAATATCTTTGACGTAGGATTGGATGCCCCCTTCACACTCAAAAATCTCTAGGAAAATGAATACGTAGTTAGATGCGGTTTTCTGTGTATCGCTCAAATTCGTTAGTTTTGAATTCGATTCACCTATCTTAGCCTCGAACTATTTCTAATAGCATTAGGGATATTAGGGAAAAACAACCAAGAACTTGTAGCCATGGCAGATACGCTTAAGATCCTACATTCCGCAGGCTGGTTGACTGACTTTAGATCATGGCGTAGGTTGGGTTGAGGCAACGAAACCCAAGACCAGTGAGGTTTTCATTGGGTTACCCTATGGCTAAGCGCTCCCTACGGGATAATCAGCATTTCAAGGGTCTTGTCAGTCAATCAGGGTTTCTATGTCTTCCCACCCCTGAGCACCTCCGATGGTGGCGCTCCAGCGCAATCATCACAATGCTCACAAATGGATGAAGTACTCCTTTGTTCCCTCACGGATCAGCCAGGTTCTCAAACTGATGGGTCAGAAGCTAGCTGAATCTGTTCACAATCGGTTGCAGGCAGCAGTGGCAAGGATTGGCGACTGGTTGCAGTTAAGTTAGTGGGGGTATCGAAGCCAAAAACCATTGGAAATTTTGAGATGACATCATCGGGTAAATCTGCGGGATTACTCCCGCTTCGTCCCCAAGGCACCGTGCGAGCGAGTCTCCAAGCACACGGCGCGCCCAACTTCTTTAGAACACGTTTTCTTTTGCGACTTACTTTTCCTTGAATCCGGGTTTGTACCTTTTGGCTTTTGTCCCTTCTTCTTGGAGGGTTTTTTTAATCCCATTTTTAGCATTTGTTGTATTTCGGGATTTGTCGCACCCAGGGCATGGATTGAGTGATGGCAGTCATTGTGTAAGTATATTAAATTGTCATACTTATCTGTGCCGCCATCCTTTTTTGGTGTTATGTGATGTAGATGCACATTATCATACCTTCCAAGGGTTTGATTACAGACAGGACATATGTAGTTCTGTCTGTTTGCTATTTTGTTTTTTCCGTTGGATAGTCTATTTCTTGCGGTCTTTTGTTTCTGTTTATTTTCCCTCTTTTCCCAGTATTCTTTGAGTTCTGGGTCGTCCGGGCTATGAGTATGTGTGACCTGGGTGTGTCTTTCGATATTGACCCATGCAAGCTTAGTCAGATAAACTTTCCTTTCTCCAAATACCCATTTATCGTCTCTTCCGGGACATAATTTACCGAAATACTTCTTGTACAACCATTCCCGGGATTTTTGATGCTTTCTTAATCCCCATCTTGTTAACTTCCAGAATATGTAGCTGTCAATCTTATTGAATATTTCTGAAGATACTGCTCCGCTGTGGTAATTTCCCCACCCTCTTATAATCGGGTTGAGTCTTTTGATTACCACTTCCTGTGGAGCTGATCGTACCTTCTTGAATTCCTCTTTAAGTTTGGTTTTAAATTTCGCTACATTCTTATCTGAAGGTTTAATGATGGTTATATACCCTGATTTTCTTGTACTGGTATTATGTTTCCTGAAGTTCCACCCCAGAAAATCAAATCCGGTGGTCAAGTGGGATATTCTAGTTTTTTCGAAGGATAATGTTAGTCCTTTTTTGGATAACCACTCTTCAGCGATTTTCAATGCATTCACCGCATCTTCTTTGCTTTCGGTGAGGATTACAAAGTCATCGGCAAAGCGGACGTAAGTCCTTGGTGTCCTATTTTTCCAATTTCCGCCGTTTTTGGCTTTCTTGTCTTTACACCAGTAGTATTTAATACCTAGTTCCTTTTCTAATCCATGGAGAGCTATGTTGGCGTATAGTGGACTGATTATCCCACCTTGTGGTGTTCCTTGTTCGGTATCGTAGAATGTCCCTTTGTGGATGTATCCTGCTTTGAGCCATTCTTTTATGAGTTTGGTTGCTGGAAAGCTACCGATTGCTTCCAATAGTGGTTCATGTGCAATATTATCGAAGCATCCTGAGATGTCCGCGTCTACTACCCACCATTTTTTATTATTCTCTCCTTTGATGTTTAGGAATATCCTCTGTCTGGCGTCATGGGTACTTCTTCCAGGTCTGAACCCGTATGATACTGGTTCAAACATTGCTTCCCATGATGGCTCAAGTGCATTTTTGACTATACCTTGTAGGCATCTGTCGGTTATGCAAGGAATCCCTAATGGCCTTTTCTTTCCATTGGATTTTGGGATGTAGATGCGTTTGGTTGGTATTGGCTTCCATGTCTTATATGTGGTGAGGGAATCGACCATTAGACCTCTTTCCGCAGGGTTTAATTTTTTCTTTCCGTCTATCCCTGCTGTTTTTTTACCACTATTTACTTGGGTTGCTTGTTTGACTGATATCAGGATATTGGAATAGCTACGGAGAGCTAGTCTTTGTAGTTTGTTGACCTTTTTCCAATTACCCTCACGTGTCGCTCTGAAAATTCTACGTCTAAGTTTCCTGACCGTCCTGTAGGCACGTTTCCAATTGATAGCGTGCCAGTCAGTGGTTTGTTTAGTTACGATACCGTTCCCGTAAGGTTGCGGTTCTATCTTTTCCATATACAATTAAGGTACTTACGTATTATTTCCCTAGCTCGAAGTCAGTTCTGAAATTCAGCACTCTTTCAAGTTAAGGGATTTCCCTCTATCCAACCAGTTATATACTTTCGTATTTTCCTGTTGCCTTTCGGCTGTTGGCTTTTGCTTGGTTCAGTCTTCTACCGGGCTGAGAGTTATACCTCCTCTTACGATTTGGCTACCTACATCAATCGACCTAGATCTAGGACTCAACCTCGGCTTACCTGTTGACACACTAAGAAGTTACGAATCTGAGGTTGCCGCCTATACACCGAGTCCAAAGTGGGATTCGATTGCCCCTTTAACGCGAGGCTAATCCAGGAGCTTACACCTTCCATTGCCGCTTTATCGGAAAGTGTCTATCGTAACGATGCCTTGTAGTGGCGATTCATCACTTTTCAACCAAATGATTCTTTTCCTAACCCAACAACATCTTCTCCACGGCATGTAAAGATTTGTTGCGCATTCCCCTCTAGCTCTGAAACCTAGTGATTCGGGAGTGTCGTAGCCTTAGCCGCGATATCCATCTCACTACGCTCCTTCGGGTGGAAACTAGTCTGAATCCAAGACTAGGAAAGGGTTCTAGCCTTTCACTTCCAAGAGCGCCTTTCAGTCGCCCGGTTATTTCATATTATGGGTTCATTTTTCTTGCGTTTACCCTGATACAATTCTGGCTTGATGGTGTACAATCAGGGGAAAAAGTTCAATGTTGTGTGGGCAAAAGTGAAAATTATTACAGAAGCCAGTAGCAAGAGGTTAATATGATTGTATTAAGTGAATATTTAAAAAGCCTTGCAATTCTAGGAGGAATTATTGCGGTATTATATGTTATCACCTTTGTGATTCTTCCGCCTATATTTCGTCGATTCTCCTCTGACGCAGCAATCACAAGCTTAAAAATTATACGTCAACCTTTATTATTATTTGTACTACTTTTACGAATTCAAATTTCATTAATTCCTAAACTTAAACTAAGCGAAAATTATGAAGTTTGGGTAAATCGAGGATTAACCGCTGCAATGATTGCGATAATCACTTATGTCACCGCTCAAATTTTAACTAAAGTTATTCTCTACTACTTAAAGAAGTATTCAGAGCAAACAGAAGCCATGTGGGATGATGTTTTGCTTCCCATTCTTCAAGGCATCTTGCCTATTTTAGTCTATGTTATTGGCGGCTCACTATTCTTACAAACTTTAGGAATAAACGTGGCTGGAGTCTGGGTCGCCCTTGGAGGAGCATCTTTTATTCTTGGCTTTGCATTCAAAGATTCCCTCGCCAATTTTCTGAGCGGTTTGGTTTTATTAGTCGATACTCCTTTTCAATTTGGAGATGTGATTTTACTGTCTTCCGGTCAACTTGCAGTGATCAAAAAAGTTGGTTTGCGAGTTACTCATCTGTATGTTGTGAGTAACCACAGTGATGTCTACCTTCCTAATTCTACCTTTGAAACAAAAGAAATTGTTAATCTCACTCGTCCAACTCCCCATTATTACGATCAACTGGAACTTCCGATCATGTCAACAGTTGATCCCGGTCAAGCAATTCAGTTGATTGAAAACGTGATCTTAGCTCACCCCGACACAATGGGACTAATCGATCGCAAGCTTGAACTTTTAGAAAAGTTTTATGGATTTTCTAAGCCGGGAATCAGAGCAGAACAGAAGCGAAAAGTGGGTTTAATCCGGTTAAAAGCAGAACAAAAAGTGAATCATAAGTTAGAGGAAATTGAAAATGCGTTTGATCGCTTGTCCGAGCAAGTGGATCGGTTTGAAAATGAAGGCTTAGAATACAGTGAAATCCGTATAATTCAGGGAGATTATTTGAATATTTGTGAGCAAATGGGTTTATCGACACAAGCGGTTCGTTTGGGAAATCGTCAACGAAAATTAACTTTAGAAGAAGGAGAGCATGCCCAATCTGGAGGAGACTCCCTGATTGGTTTAGTCAGAGAATGGTATAACACCTGGTGCAAAGATCCAGATTTGTTGTTAGAAGATCATAAATTACTGCGCGAGTCTTGGGAACAAAAAATTACCATTCTTAAGCGCAAAGCCAATCAATTATGGCTGAGAGCGAATAATCTCTCCATTGATGATACCCGATTTGATGATGTTGTTGATGATCTGATTATGTGGTTACAAGAACGATTTAAACGCTCCCGCATCGAATGGCAAAATCCGAAAATTTGGATGGAAGAAATTAAGATGGTGGGAGGATCACAAATGGACTCCAACAAAGTTTTGACTGTCAAGTTTTTTGTAGATGATATTAAGCTAGAACACTGCGAGCGGGGAAATCGTGTCAAAAATGAACTTTATCGGGAACTAATTTGGCAACTCAGACAAGCTTATCTAGCCAAATAAAGCGATTGCGATCGCCGGATTGCATCCCCTATTAGGCGTAGGTAGTGGTACACAAGTAGTGACTTTAGCTCCCGTTACCTTGACCAGACCCTAGCCAAATCACTACATCTTTACCATTACCTAGGCGTAAATAGAGTTAGGGGTCATGCATGAAGCTTCCACCACCTGGCTAACCGAGGTGGTGGTGTCCTATGCTAATCTGGAACTACCGCTAGTCCACAGATCACACAAGCACGCCCAGCTTCTAGGCGGTCGTCGAGATCTTTTGCTGGAACGACCCTCGTTGCCATTTCTGCGAACGAGTTTAAGTACACCTCTAGCCCCGATGTTGTAAGCGCCGTTGAGGTCGGCATTGAAACACTTACCTGATAAGAAGGTTGCTAGGGAGTAATTTCTTGAATTTCGTTTAACCGTACCGGAGCCATCGTAGGCCAGTTTGGAAGTGTAAGCAGCCACGACTTCTACAACTTTTCCGCCAAGTTCAGTCCACTTCATTTCTGTGAAATCACGAATTTTAGCTTTGAGCCACCCGTGAAATTTCTGCCTCAGGTTAGATCTCTTTTTTCCACCTTTAGGCTTCCATCCTTTGAGGTTCTCAAACACGATTGCTAAGGCCGTAGGCCACGCTACGCGAACAGAATTGAATTTCTCAGCAATCTCAACAATTCGTTTAGAAACTATATGGCTAATTTGGTTGTTGATTCTTTGGCATTTTTGGTAGGTCAAACAGCAGAAACCTTTATGAAGTTTCCCCCCTTTGCCCATAGTCTTGGAGGCTCGGACGGATACGGATCTTAGTCGTTTGTCCCTACGGTCTATGTCTCTTCCGGGGTGAACGAAATCACGGTGGATTACAGTGCCGGTGTGGGTTACAACTGCTATTGTTGCGGTGGTATTGATGCCTAGATCTACCGCAGTAACGTTGCCTTCTGGCTTGCGCTTTTCTGGCTTGCAAGCAAATGGAACAGATAAATGACAGTACCTATCATTGAATATCAATGACGGGGACATGATTTTGTTAGTCCCACAGGTGTGGCGGTTTCTTAATCCGGTAATTTGAACTTTCGTCCAGTCCCAGTTTTTACCATCAAAAACCTTAATTTCTACTTGGTCGAAACCATGTAACTTATAACACTGTCCTTTGTATAAAGCAGGATAGCAACCAGTCCCAGCATTTAGTTTTGGTGGCTTACTATCTTTTCTTTTTCTGTTTCCAGATTGCCAGTCCCTATAACGAGTGACATAGCTACTAACCTGTCCCGCCGCAAACGAGATCGCAGCCCGACGGTAGTAGCTGGGAAATTTGTAAAAAGCTTGATTGAACTGAGGGTATTTTATATTAGGTCGCTTGGCGGTTTGATGCATTAGCCGCTCTACAGCAGGAGTTAATTGATCTGCTGTCAATCCACCAAGTTCAGACCAGTGAGTGTAGATGATACCAACCAAATACTTGCAAGCCTGACGATAAACTTTGACCGTCTCCGCAAATAATTCTTTTTGCGAGGGAGAAGGATTAAGCTTCCACTTATCAGTTCTGATCACTTTGGTTGGTGTCTTCACTAATATAAAACAACTATATTAACTAATATATTAACCTATGAAAATATAGATTGCCAGAGGTTTTTTATTGTTTATTTTTTTGTTACTGGCGTGGACTAACCCCCACCTGAACGTTCGCGTAGCGTGGCCTGCGGCCAGGTGGGGGAATGCGTCTCACGTCTTGTTCAAAAATACCATAGCTCTGCGAGCTAAGCTGCGGAATGTAGGTTAAGATACTTGGCACGGAGGAAATTCTTGGAAATTGCTATCAAACAAAAATCCCACGTACATTGAGCCGTGGGATTTTCAGAAAAGCTTTTTTTTAATGACTAATCACTAACCACTCGAAATCCCACAAACTCTAGTTCAAACTCTAGTTGTAGGATGAGACTGATGGTTAAGCGAATCTTAAAACAGACCCCAAGTCAAAGACTGATCAATGGGTAAGGTAGCACCAACACCAAGCCAGATGGTGACTAGGGTACCAAATAAAAATACCGTAGTTGCCACTGGACGGCGGAATGGGTTCTGGAATTTGTTCACACCTTCGATGAAGGGAACCAGCATCAGACCCAAGGGAACTGATCCCATAGCAGCAATACCCAAAAGTTTATTAGGGAGAATCCGCAAAATTTGGAAAACAGGATATAGATACCATTCCGGGAGGATTTCTAAAGGTGTGGCAAAGGGATCGGCTGGTTCACCAATCATAGCTGGATCAAGCACAGCTAAACCAATGCATAGAGCAATGGAACCCATGATTACCACTGGGAAAACGTAGAGGAGGTCATTAGGCCAAGCTGGCTCGCCATAATAATTATGGCCCATCCCCTTGGCTAGTTTGGCACGTAAAATTGGATCGTCTAGATCCGGCTTTTTAAGAACTGACATTGCTTAAATTCTTCTCCTTAATAAGTAAAGGTAAGCAGGTGGCAGCAGCAAGGTTTGCATTTAGTTTTAACACTTTCCTGACTTTTAGTCAGTACAGATTTACAACGGACCAGAAATGCCCTGTTTGCGAATCATCAGGAAGTGCAGCAGCATGAAGACAGCGATAAACCAGGGCAGCACAAAGGTATGTAGACTGTAGTAGCGACTCAGAGTACCCTGACCTACACTAGTACCACCCCGCAGCAGTTCGACGATTAAAGAACCAACCACGGGAATAGCTTCAGGAACGCCAGATACAATCTTGACCGCCCAGTAACCAACTTGGTCCCAAGGCAAGGAGTAGCCAGTCACACCGAAGGAGACGGTAATTACTGCTAAAACTACCCCTGTCACCCAGGTCAGTTCACGGGGCTTTTTGAAACCACCAGTCAAATAGACCCGGAAGACGTGCAAAATCATCATCAGCACCATCATGCTGGCAGACCAGCGGTGAACAGAGCGGATCAGCCAGCCGAAGCTCACGTCAGTCATAATGTACTGTACAGAGCTAAATGCTTCAGCGACCGTCGGCTTGTAGTAGAAGGTCATGGCAAATCCAGTGGCAAACTGGATTATAAAGCAAGTTAGAGTAATTCCACCCAGGCAGTAAAAAATATTAACGTGGGGAGGTACGTACTTTGAAGTGATGTCATCGGAAAGTGCCTGAATTTCCAGACGCTCCTCAAACCAGTCGTATACTTTCGAGTCAGTGATTTGCTTAGAAAACATGAGGCCAGAGTTTCCGAAAGGATTTTGCCGTCAGACGTTGAACGTCGGAGTGTTCAACTCCTTAATTTACAACGAATACAGCCTATATGTTACATGATGTTAATTTTAACATGACCTGCTTCATTAATTTGCCGTCAACTCTGGCGGTTACAGCCCAAATATTATACCTGATCGCGGTTACAGGTAACATAACTTAACAAGTACTCTCATAAATTTTTGATCATGCACAAACGAGCCTTCTGGGTTGGACTCTTACTAACCTTCCCAATCATGCTATTGTCTGCCTGGTGGACACCAACAGCAGCTGCCTTCTCTCAGGAGCAAAGGCTTTTTTCCCAAGCTTGGCGGATTGTCTCTCAATCCTACGTTGATGATACCTTTAACCATCAGAATTGGTGGTTGTTACGTCAGAAGACCTTGAAAAAGCGGCTGCCTAATCGTGAAGCTACCTATACGGCCATAGAAAACATGTTAGGGAGTCTTGGGGATCCCTTCACACGATTGCTCAGACCCGACCAATATCATAGTTTGCAAATCAGCACCTCTGGTGAACTCTCTGGTGTCGGGCTACAAATTGCCATTGATGGGGAAACTGGTGAGTTAGAAGTAATCACCCCAATTGCTCAATCACCAGCAGATTTAGCCGGTATCCGAGCACGGGATCACATCCTAGAAATTGATGGCATGTTGACTAGGGAAATGACTCTCGATGAAGCGGCAGCACGGATGCGTGGACCAATTGGTACAACAGTTACCTTGAAAATTCAAGGCCAGAAAGAACAGCCAAAATTGGTGGAAATAGTGCGCGATCGCATTTCCCTAAACCCAGTGTATTCAGTCCTCGATACCCAGGACAATAGAGACCCAGTCGGTTATATTCGTCTGTCTCAATTTAGTGCTAACGCCCCAATGGAAGTTGCCCACGCCGTTGCTAAACTCAAGGAGATGGGTGCAGATGGCTATATTCTTGATCTGAGGAATAACCCAGGGGGTCTATTGCAGGCAGGTATTGAAATTGCTCGCCTCTGGTTAGATCAAGGCACTATTGTTTACACCGTTAACCGCCAAGGCACCATTGGTAGCTTTGAAGCCTATGGTGACGCTCTTACGGAAGACCCCTTGGTCGTATTAGTTAATGAAGGCAGCGCCAGTGCTAGTGAGATTCTAGCTGGGGCTTTACAGGACAATGGTAGGGCAAAGCTAGTAGGGGAAAAAACCTTTGGCAAAGGGTTAATTCAGTCGTTATTTGAACTAATAGATGGGTCAGGATTAGCAGTTACCGTTGCCAAGTACGAGACCCCCAATCACCGGGATATTAATAAATTAGGGATTGAGCCAGACTTGGAGGTGCCTTTAGAAGCAATTACTATGAGCCAAGTGGGGACAGAAGCAGATAGTCAGTATCAGGAAGCAATCAATTTGTTAACATCTGATCCTTTTCTAGCTAAGGCAAGTTAGATTATCTGTAGATTAGGGCGTGAGAGCATCAGGGGGTCAGGGCCTCAGATATATAACGCTTCTGGGTTTTCAAACTTCGCCCTTACGTCTGATAAACCCTCGTAAGCTTGGTCAATTACGCCTTTCCCTCGCAAAAAACCAGTATTGGCACCAGGACAGATAAATTGAAGAGTCTCTGGGGTAAAACGCTCAAGCAGAGATTGTACACTCCGAATCTGTCTTGGCCAATGAAATGTTTTCGGGGTTCGCAGGGGCAACGGTTCTCCTTGTTTACTAGGAAGCAAATGACGCCCAGAAAATAGCACACCCCCGGCACCAGTGTAGTAAAGACAAGAAGAACCAGGAGAGTGACCAGGAGTCCAAATGACGTAGCAGCAGGGATTTATAGTCAACTCCTGGTGAAATGTAACTACCTCCAATCCCGGCAGTAAGTAAGCCTCTTGTTCTTGAATCAGGACTTGGCACCCCATACTCTCCTGAATTTCCTTTGCTTTACCAATACCACCCCGATGGGTAATAAACAGTAATGAGACTCCCCCTTGCTCACGCAAAAATTCTTGGTTAGTCTCATTCCAGGCAGGACAATCAATCAATAGGTTGAAGGAATTTCCTACAATAATATAAGCCGTACCACCTAACGTATCTCGATTGGGTGGAAAAGCAAAAATGGTATCTAGAACAAGGCGTGGTGGCTTGGATGCAGCAGGTTGCTGATTAGACGATGCGCTTGGCGTAAGAGAAAAATCGCCTTTTGCTGGAGGATCGGGTTGCACAATGCTTGTAGTTTAATTGTAGTTTTTAGTAGACGGTGTGATCTTTCATCATGGAACTCTGGCTACTCCCATTTACATTTATTTTACTCGCTGTGATTACCTACTTCGTTATCCAGCGCACCGTTGCCAGCCTCACCCGGACACCAGTATGGTTACTGTGGCTGGTAATGATGACTCCACCACTAGTCTGGATTGGTTGGACTCTGTTCAATGGTAAGAACACACCAATACCACCAGCCCTATTGCTCGGTCCATTTGTGATTTGCTTGCCGTTGTACTGGCTGCTGATTCAGTGGGGACGCCCAGCTCCCAATTCAACCATGACCAAAGACAATCCGACTAAAACAAGTACCTCAGACCCGGTCGCCAAAATTGCATCGGCAACTGAAAAGTCAAGCCTTCGTCCCATTACTAAAGAAGAAGAAAAAGACCTCAGAAATTGTTTTCCCTGGGGAATCTACTATCTCCAGAATATTGAGTACCGACCTCAAGTAGTGTTGTGTCGCGGCAAACTGCGCACTAACCCAGAGCAAGCCTACCGTACCGTGCGGTCAAATATAGAAGCCGAGTTTGGCGATCGCTTCTTCGTAGTCTTTCAAGAAAGCTTTAGCGGCAAACCCTTTTTTGCTCTAGTGCCCAATACCAAAAAATCAACCAAACCTTACAGGGGGTCTGAATCATTAACGCGACCTGGTTTAGCATTGGGGCTGATGGTGATTACTTTGTTTACCACCACCTGGATGGGCACTCAGATAACTGGGGTGTCGGAAAATCCCCTGACTGACCCAGCAGTTTTACTGCAAGGACTGCCCTATGCCCTGGCCTTAATGGCAATTCTCAGCATTCATGAACTCGGTCATTATTTCGCCGCAATGGTTTACAAGGTGCGTACAACTCTGCCTTACTTTATCCCCATACCCTTTTTATTCTTGGGAACATTGGGAGCATTTATTCATATACGCTCTCCTGTTCCTAACCGTAAAGCCTTATTTGATATAGGCATTGCTGGTCCACTAGTCGGTTTAGTGGTTACCCTACCAATCCTAATGTGGGGATTAGCCCATTCCACTGTAGTGCCTTTGTCTGACTCTTCAGGAATCTTGAACCTAGAATCCCTCGATCCCCGATTTTCCCTTTTGCTAAGCTTACTAAGTAAATGGGCATTGGGCAGTGAATTTGTCTCCAACACAGCCATTAACCTTCATCCTGTGGCAGTCGCTGGTTATGTCGGTTTAGTTGTTACTGCTTTCAATTTAATGCCAGTCGGACAACTGGATGGTGGACATATCGTCCATGCGATGTTGGGTCAAAGAACTGGTATGACCATTGGTCAGATTACCCGGCTGTTAATGATGCTCCTAGTATTTATCCAGCCAGAATTACTCCTGTGGGGAATTATTATTTTATTCATGCCAGTGGCAGATGAACCAGCCCTTAATGATGTTTCAGAACTTGACAACTGGCGAGATTTGTGCGGAATTATAGCCTTGTTGATTTTAGTCACTATTATTTTGCCAGTACCAGGAACAATCACTAAATTGTTAACTATTTAGTCAGATCGTGTCCCGTTAAAATTTAAAATTGAGGAGTGATAATTGAGAATATAAAATTGTTAATTGTGAATTGGTTGATATTAAAAGTTAACAATTAAAAGTTAACAATTAATAATTAACAATTGAATAAAGTGGTTGTCATAGAAATGAGGTACACAGGATTTTTTTCCTGTTCTCTTTTCCCTACTCCCTACTCCCTACTCCCTACTCCCTACTCCCTACTCCCTATTCCCTGTTCCCTATTCCCTGTTCCCTTTGCTATATAATGACTAATGACAAACAACAAGTAAATGTTATCGGTGGTGGATTAGCGGGTACAGAAGCCGCTTGGCAAATTGCTCAGGCTGGAGTACCAGTGGTGTTGCACGAAATGCGACCAGTGCGACTATCCCCGGCTCATCATACGGTCGAATTGGCAGAACTAGTATGTAGTAATTCCTTTGGTGCTAAGTCAAGCGATCGCGCTGCGGGTTTGTTGCACGAAGAATTGAGACGCCTTGGTTCAATTATTATTGGCAAAGCTGATCAACATGCTGTTCCAGCTGGGGGTGCCTTAGCTGTAGACCGAGCAGTATTTAGTCGGGAATTGACGGAAACCTTAGCTAGTCATCCCCTGATCGAGTTGCAGCGGGAGGAAGTTCCGCAAATTACTACCACAGGGGTGGTGGTACTTACAACCGGTCCGTTGACTAGTCCTGCTTTAGCCGAAGACCTGCAACAGTTCACTGGTTTAGAATACTTTAGTTTTTTTGATGCCGCATCACCGATTGTAGTGGGGGAATCCATCAATCGTGATATTGCCTTTATGGCATCCCGGTATGACAAAGGAGAAGCTGCTTATCTTAATTGTCCCATGAATCGGGAACAGTATCGTCACTTCTGGGAAGAACTGTGTGCAGCTCAAAAGGCGGAATTGAAAGACTTTGAGCAAGAAACTGCTAAATTTTTTGAAGGGTGCCTACCGATTGAGGAGATGGCTCGTCGGGGGGAAGATACTATGCGTTACGGTCCTCTGAAGCCAGTGGGACTGTTTGATGCCCGTAAGGGAGACTTCCGCGCCCCAGAAAATCAGCACCAGCGTCCTTATGCTGTGGTACAGCTGCGACAGGAAGATAAAGCAGGTCAGCTGTGGAATATGGTGGGATTCCAAACCAATTTGCGCTGGGGTGAGCAGAAACGGGTATTTCGACTGATTCCGGGTTTGGAAGAAGCAGAGTTTGTGCGCATGGGAGTGATGCATCGGAACACGTTTCTCAATGCTCCTGAGTTATTGCAACCAACCCTACAGTTCAAAAAACGGTCTACTTTGTTGGCAGCTGGTCAATTGGTAGGAACAGAAAGTTATACAGCAGCAGCTGCGGGAGGGTGGCTGGCTGGTACCAATGCGGCGCGACTGGTATTGGGATTGGAACTGGTAACGATGCCACCCACTACGATGATGGGAGCCTTGTTTGACTTTATCAGTTCCGCATCACCTAAGCATTTTCAGCCTATGCCACCAAATTTTGGCATTTTACCCGAATTGCCAGTGCGGATTAAGAATAAGCGAGAACGGTATGGAGCATATCGCGATCGCGCTTTGGCAGATCTTGATGGTTGGTTGAGTAGGCTGCGCGTATCAGCAGCATAAAAACTCTTATATTCCAACAACATAACTTTGACTTATTCTGACTCGAAGCTCCTGAATTAAGATTACTAAATTTTAGAGCTTTTAAGTGAAGGTGCAAGATATTAGAATGGGTAATGGCTTGGAAGTAATCATAGTTACCCATTTACCATTACCCAATTTTTACAAGACTGATGTTCCCGGATCTAATATCAGTATCATTCAATTGATATTTACCAATTAAGTGCGGGATAGCTCAGGTGAAATACCTGTTTTATTAGGATCCAACTCTTGTTCCTGAACTAAACTATCTTTTTTTCTAGAACTCTTCTCCAGATTAGCAATCGGGGCAACAATTGGCCAAAAAATGCTTGCTATCGTCAACACTATCCAAGAAGAGCGGATTTGATCAGGAGATAAATTAGTGTCTTTCTGGAACGCTTGAAACCAGATCGAGAAAAAGTAGAGAGCGCCAGAAACGTAAAATCCTGCTAGTACCGTCATAACGAAATTCAATCCTAATATTGCTTTAATTACAAGTTTTCAGTCGGTCTGATTGACTGAAAAGGCGAGATGATATCAAGTCCGGTTAATTACTGGTTTGTTAACTATTCCTAGGTGGGCTTGACCCATTAAGAATTAAATTCGCTCAAAGCGCCTTCGGGTCGCACCTCTGGATGTTTGGTAATGGTAAATAGGGAATCGTCAACTACTAATTTCCAATTACGAATTACCAATTACCCGATCAGGGATATAATCATTATTTGACCGGATTTGAAATTATCTGCCTTGGTCGTCATCTCCCAAAAAACGATAAAAAACGCTATATATACTGTACTTCACGGCATTGAAACCCGCTGTATACTTGATTTCCCTTACTTAAATAGACTAGAGGGCTGAGGTTTGCGCTGAGGTTGTTGCTAGGGTTTGTGGTGTTTACTTTGGTGTATGATTCCCCAGCTCAAATACCTTAGATACCTACATAGTACAGACCAGTCCCCATAATGACAACACTAATCGTTTCCCTTCAGTCTTCACTATCGGCCAGTGGTAGTAGATAATATCCAAGGAGTGTTTGACTTTCGTCAGCATAAATTGATTTACAACCGTTGACAGCTGTATTCGGGAATTTTTTCGATGATTGTTCACAATACTGAGATACTCTGTGGTTAAGGAAATTCGGCAGAGGGGAACCTATACCAAAAACCTCAACGCTTTTGGTAGGGTTAGGGATTGGTATGGCTTACACGGAATAGGGAGAGTTTGTCTAGGCTGTGTGCTTTGGCTGCTAATCGTCACAATTCCAGCAAGTACTGCGCCCTCAACCAACCCAGAAGCAATCAACCCAGGAGCAGTTAACCCAGGAGCAGTAGATACCCTGGAACAGATACAGAAACATATTGAGCAGCAACGGTATACTATTATTAAGGAAAGCGATCGCATATCCAATGTCGAGCAATCTGCCCAGAAGAAGCTGGGTGTGATTGAGCTTAATCTCAAGTCTACTGATACGGCTAACCAGGATTACAATGGGCAAATCCAACTCGCTAACCAGCGTCTAGACCAGTTGCAGGAGGATTTAGCAATTGCCGAGAGCAGCTATTACCAAAAGCGGGCTGCAATCATTGCTCGACTGCGTTTTCTACAGCGCCAGCCCACGGCTGAAGTTGGGTCGAATATCCTGCTCAAGAGTCAAGATATCAACGAATTTCTGGCTCAACGCCGCCGATTGAAGTTAGTCTATCAAACAGACCAGCAAATCTTAACTAGTTTAAAAGCTGAAGCCGACAGCATTAACCAACGCAAAACCGAGATAGAGGCTCAGAAAAACCGAGTTTCCCTACTTAAACAGCAACTCCTAGCCAAAAAGAAGCAGTTTGAAGCCCAGCTGAAGACACAGCAACAACTGATTGAGCGACTTAACTCTAACCGAGAAGCTTTAGAAGCATCCCAAGCGCAGTTAGCAGAAGATTCTAAAAATCTTGTGATCTTGATTCAACGAGAGATTGCCCGTCAAAACAAGATTGCGGCAGCTAGGAAGGCAAGGCTTCGCAAAACGGTTATTTTTAATACTGGTCAGCTGCTTTATCCCAGTAATGGCTCCATTACCAGCAGTTTTGGTTGGCGACGTCACCCCATTCTAGGCACATCTCGCTTCCATTCTGGGATTGACTTTGGGGCTAGTTATGGCAGTACTATTCGAGCAGCAGATAGCGGTACAGTAATTTTTGCCGGTTGGTATGGTGGTTATGGCAATACAGTAATTATTGACCATGGCGACAGTATTGCTACCCTATATGGTCATGCCAGTAGAATCTTGGTGAGTAAGGGAGAATCGGTCAAACGAGGAAATGCGATCGCAACCGTTGGGTCTACGGGTTTCTCTACCGGTCCCCACCTCCATTTTGAGGTTCGTAAGAACGGTGAACCTGTCGATCCGACCAGTTATCTGTAGCTGATGGCACTTGCTAGGACAGATTTCAAACAGTTTACACTTTTCCGTGCTCAAGTGGTGTATAATAAATAATTGCAATAGTGTGCTATTATCAAAGCTAATCAAATAGATTAACGCTTGATATATTCACTCAAGCATAAGGGCGCGTAGCTCAGTGGATAGAGCACCAGATTCCGGTTCTGGGTGTCGGGGGTTCAAATCCCTCCGTGCTCGTTTCGATAAGTTGATCTAGCAATCCTACTTGTATTCTATGAAGGGATAGCTCTGGCGTTAAGCACGACCAGAGGTTAACTGCCGTGAAAGTTGTAGATTTACTTATTATTATTCAGTTAAAAAATAACAATTAACAATTAACAATTAACAAAATTCCCCTAACCATAATAGACATCTCCAGAAACTCGGTTTTGACCCAGGCAGTGCAAGGGTTTGAGGTTAATTTTTGGAGATGTCTAATAAGATTTTGATTAACTGAACTTCCCATCACTGTCTATCCTAGAGCCAATCATGAACCTTCGAGACTTAGTGACGTGGCTAAAAGAAGGAACTGATCTGAGTATTTTGACTCAGGAAGTGTTACAGAATCTAGCACCTAAGCTGGAAGAGCGGATATGCGGTGCAAACCAAACCTTAGTGCTAGCCAACACCCCTGCCGTAGGATTATATATTCTCCGCTCAGGTGCAACATTTAACCTGTACAAACCTACTTACAAGCAGATAGGACGATGGTATAGCATTAGTTTTAACTAATGGTTGTTGCCGACAAAGCAATGCCAAAGACAAAGCGCTAATTTTCTTGATGGAGGCTCTCGGCCTACTCTTAAACCGCACTGTAACTTCACTCAGTCCATTATTTTACGTCGCTTAACTTACGACCAGCTGCCTTCGCTTTTAGTTCTTCGTTGGGCGGTAGTGTTCGCTTGTTAAACAAGTTACTGACTGATTTCATTGTAAGAGCATGAATAGTGTTTGACAAGGTTTAGGGCAGAAAATTCGTGTTTTTGTTGGACCTCTTGCACAGTCAAGGAACCAATAGGAGAGTCATCGATAAAAACAGACACTTGTTCCGACAGTTTGTAATCTTGAAATTGCTGATAGGTTGGCGTTGTATATATATCAATAGGTTGGGTATAAACTTCGAGTTGCTTGTCGATCAGATTGACAATCCAATAAACTGAAATACCTGCACGAGCATAGATGCGTTTCTTCAACGTTCGGTCTCGTTCTAGGGTGGAGTCGGCAATTTCAACCACTAAAGCTAAGTCTGACGCACCAGGATGGCGGTCAAGATAATCGCGAGTATCGCCTTTAACAATCACGATATCCGGTTCTGGCTCACTATTGTCTAAAGTAATTGGTTCTTGTGCATCTACGTACCATCCGTTTGGAATAATCGCTTCCAGTGCATTCCGAGTTAGTTTAGTAGAGGCACGATGTGGTGGATTTTTCGGCATTTTAGGAATGAGCCACCCTTCCAGCAGTTCCACTGGGTCATCTTCGCCCAGGATACCCCAGCGAATCATCTGGTGGTATTGTTCAACCTTAAAGCGCCAGACCGGTTCCGTTGGTACCGCTAAAGGCTGTTCAAAGTTTTTTCCCCTCGATTGAGTAGAGACAGACACAAGGTTACCACTTCTTGTTTTTGCCTTTTATCGTAGCATTGCAAAACCTAAGAGATTGCCCCAAATCTTAATTGGGTGAGGAACTTTCGTTCTGGGTTAATGGCAGTAGGGAGTAGGGATTGCTAAAATTGAATGTACCTCATAAATATGATCAACGCTATTTTTTTAAATCAGTATATGTAAGCATTCAGCCGTCAGCTATCAGCTATCAGCTAGCAGCTATCAGCTAGCAGCTAGCAGGCGCTTTAACTGAACGGAGTCGGATGAGTAAAACGAGCAGAGATTTTCAACCAACCGTACCAGCCCGTAAGCTTGTTTACTACCTCCCGTTGATTAGCTGACGGCTGACGGCTGATAGCTGAATACTTACCAGTATATACTAAAGCCACTGACACCAGATAAATGATCTCGGGGTCCCTATAAAAATGCCACAACTCAAAACTAAAACTCTACTTACCCTGGAAGAATTTCTGGCAATGCCTTCGACCGATGTAACCTATGAATTAGTTGAGGGGCTTCCAGTACCGAAAATGTCTCCTAAACGTTTTCATGCTAGGGTAACTGGTGCTTTATATACACTTTTGGATCAGTGGTGTCAGGAAAAGGGTGAAGTCAATCCAGAGTGGGCAATAGCCTTGCAACGTCACGGTCAAAACTGGGTACCTGTGCCTGATTTAACCTACATTTCTGTTCAGCGTCTGCCCTCAGAAGTTATAGAAGATGAGGCTTGTCCAGTACCTCCAGAGTTAGCCATTGAAATTATCTCACCGGGACAAACTTTTGGCCAATTAGCCGAGAAAGCAACGGATTATTTAGAAGCGGGAGTATTACGAGTTTGGGTTGTTGATCCTCAGGCGAGAAGTATCACAATTTTTTATCCAGATGCGCCACCACGGACTTATACCAAAGCTGCGCTGATCACTGATTCGCTTTTTGAAGGATTGGAACTTACTCCGGAGCAAGTGTTTGGGAAAGCGAGGTTACCTAAGAAGGGTTAATTAGTCAAAATCAATAAAAGTTATGTTGTTGAAATAACCAAAATTATAAGAATAGTTTAACAAAAAAAATACCTAAAAATTATTAGTGATGTTCCCTATTCCCTGTTCTCTGTTCCCTGTTTCCTATTTCCTCTTAAACACTTATGGAGCAATTGTTAATTGCCAATTAGGAATTGACAATTAACAACCTAAAATCAAACTACCCGATAGAGAAAACTTAGAGTTGCCCAAGTATTGACATCCAAGGCGTAGGAATCAGCACCTATACTGAGGGAAGAATCTAGGGAATTTGCACTAGCATTGTGTATGTCTTGCAGCACCGCCTGGGCTACGTCCAAGGGGTTAAACAAATCATCAATTGGTGCTCCGATTCCGCGACGAGATGGCACAGCGTCGAGAGCTGTAGCGGCCTGAGTGAAGGGGGAGCGACTGCAAATCAGTTGCATTTCCACCAGTCCACTAGGACCTGAGACAATCCCACCAACAGAAGCTACAGCTGATGGCAGGGTTAGAGTTTCCCCAGGAGCAATTACGGCATTTGTGATAAATGCAGAGTTTTCTGAAGTCTGTGATGTTTCCAAAAATGGCAGTTCATATAGTGCGATCGCATTGCCATTGGTATTAAAGCCTAATAGCAAGAAATAGATCGGTTGGTCACCGTAGTTTTCGATCTGATAATGGAGACGACTCCCAATCGGCAAGATCGGAACACCTGCTCCTGCCACAGTTTCCGTCAACTCACCCTGAGATTTAGCTTCCCCCTCACCTACGAAACCTACCCGTGAGGAGGAAGCCGTCCGTAATGTTTCGAGTTGCATCACTACCTTTTGCTCTGGTTCAACCATGTCCAGGGATACCCGAATACCTAGACCGGAAGACCCATCATTTGCGGTTAGACGCAGCAATTTTGCGGCCAGCAAGGTGTTCAGTTTACCAGCCAATCCCATAGCTGCTGACTTCACGGCTACCCCAGCTTCTCCAACTCCATTGGGTATGGGTTCACCGTCTAGATAGAAGATTCCATAACCCCCTCCTCCACCATTTGTGGAAGAGAGTGCTTTCCCAAACAAATAATCAGCCGGTTGTTCCCCTGCTTGCACTACCGATGCAGCAGAGATACCAGAAAAGGCACTGGTAGCATCTACTCGCTCAATTCGTTCTAGGTTCCCATCCAGAGCTACCGTTAGACCAATATTACGGGGTAACACCCGGACAGCTTCTTGCACCAGCTGCCCAACTTGTAGCTGATTGTTATTATCAGTAGTACCACCAATAAATTTTGCCTTAGCAGTCAGACCATCTTGAGACGTTATTTGTAGTTGGGAGACTCCCGATTTAGCACCGACTAATTCCAATACAGACAATACAGAGTTGTTGCTATAGTAATCCACAACTGTTGCTGGTAATCCTGCTAACCACAACTGTGCAGTTTGACCATTATCTTCCACGGCAGTGACCACACCATCCGCTCCCATGCTAGGGTCAGGGGGGAGATAATAGGTTAGTAAAGCATCAAGACTACTTTGACCCCCTAGCCTTGGCTGTTGTTGTGTACCTGTCAGTTGATTAACCATCACACCAGCATGAGTCAGGCTCACCTGAATTGTCGTTGTTGGTATTGCCTGCCACAGATACTGAGTAAGAGCATAGGTAAATAAGCCAGCACTGAAACCATTCCATTTCGCCTCCATGGCGATTTGATTTGGTTCAGCAGCCGTTAGAACCAGACCAGCCATCGGATTCATCGCTCCAGGCACAACCGAAACCGATTTCCGGTTTACCATCCCTTTCCCAGAATCCTGTATCCGCCGCCGCAGTTCCTCTTGAAAAGCCAGTTCGTCCCGACTAGCCTCTCGGGCTGGTCGGTTAGTACTAGAGCGTACCTTAATATTTCCTTGGAGGAGGCTATCAGCTACGGTGTAGCTAGTATCAAGTACTGTAGTGACTTGGTCAGTGAAGAGCGATCGCAATAGCAAAACTAGCGTTTCTTCCAGTAAATCGTTGGCTACCTTAGGATTTTTTTTGGTAAGGCTCCCATCTACTGGAACCAAGCTATTTTGAAGTGCAACAGACCTATCGGTTTGATATCCTGGAGATAGCTTAACCTGGCTACCGAAGCCACTGAAGTGGAAGACTACCACATCACCCGCTTTCGCTTGCTCAGTCAGATGTTCAATAAAAGCCGTTTCAATATTTTTGCGAGTCGCTTGGTCATCTTTAAGTATAAGTATATCCTTCGGGTTGAAGCCAAACCGATGAATCAATAGTTCTTGTTGTAGTTCTACATCAGTAACACAGCCATCCAATAGTGTGCTACGAGGATACTTGTTGATACCCACTAGTAGGGCTAACTTTCGCCCAAGGGGTTGTGCTAATACTTGGAAGTAACGGTCTATTCCAGGAACAGCTAAACCACTATTCCCTAGGAGGGATAGTAATGTTTCACTTACTCCTAATGTTGCCAATCCCAAACTAGCTTTTTGCAGAAAAGTCCGGCGATTAAGTCCCATATCCGCGCTTCAGCTTTCAGATTTCAGCTATCAGCCTACCAGGATTGGGGCTCCCACGGCCACAAGCTGTGGGATTTCCAGTTCAGCTAGTTCACTAGTTCACTAGTTAAAGCTTGAACGCGACGCGCGTGCCTATTGGCCAAGGTTAGACGGTTGAAGGTTGAAGGTTATTTGGTTTAAGGTTACAGGTTACAGGTTATTTGGTTTAAGGTTACAGGTTGAAGGTTATTTGGTTTAAGGTTACAGGTTACAGGTTATTTGGTTTAAGGTTACAGGTTACAGGTTATTTGGTTACAGGTTTGGAATATAACCGCCTAACCAAATAACCAAATAACCGCGTCACCGGCAACCTTCAACGGTCTAACCTCCAACCTTCAACCTTCAACGGTCTAACCTCCAACCTTCAACGGTCTAACCTCCAACCTTCAACGGTCTAACCTTCAACGGTCTAACCTTCAACCTCCAACCTTCAACTTTCAAGCTTCAACGGTCTAACCTTCAACGGTCTAACCTTCAACCTTCAACCTTCAACCTTCAACCTTCAACCAAATAACCTCCAACCTTCAACCTTCAACGGTCTAACCTTCAACCTTCAACTCGTCTCGTGCATTGCCTTAGCCAGTTCTGCTGCCACTTCAGGTCGGGAAAATTCCGGTGGTGGTAACTCTCCCTGACGTAGCATTTTCCGTACCTTAGTACCGGATAAATGAATCCTCTGCTCCGGTGTACTTGGACTAGTCTTGGCAGTAGCCATACCCTGGGTGCGAGTGCAGTAGAAGGCGTGCTCAAACTTCATCGGCATGATCCCCAACTCACCTGGCTCAAACTCACCAAAAATGTGTTGGGCATCATAGGTACCGTAATAGTCTCCCACACCAGCGTGATCCCGTCCTACAATGAAATGGGTACAGCCATAATTCTTCCGTACCAAAGCATGGAAAATGGCTTCTCTTGGGCCAGCATAACGCATGGCAGCAGGGTTAATTGCCAGAATCACTCGGTTATTGGGAAAATAATTCTCCAACATGATTTCATAGCAACGCATGCGCACATCGGCTGGGATGTCGTCGCTTTTAGTAGCACCCACTAAGGGATGAAGGAGTAGACCGTCTACAGTTTCTAGAGCGCACTTGATGATATATTCATGAGCCCGATGAATGGGATTACGGGTTTGGAAACCTACCACTGTTTTCCAACCCCGTTCCGAGAACATGGCTCTCGATTTTTCTGGATCGATTTGGTAGGGGGGAAACTGGGGATGGGGTAACCGTTCCAGTAACCATACCGAACCAGCTAAATTAATCTCTCCCTGGTCATACACGACTTTCACACCAGGATGCTTGTCTTCATCAGTGCGGTAAACTTGCACTGCTTCATGGGTTTTGTCGTAAGGATATTTTTCCGTCAGTTCTAATACACCAATAAACTGACCACTGGTATCATCCAAACGGACTAACCCCCCCTCTTGCAGAGGGGCAGCTACTTCAGAGGTAACCGAGAGGGTGATTGGAACTGACCACGGTAGGTTATTGGCGAGACGCATCCGGTCTACCACTGATTGGTAGTCTTCTTTCGTCATGAAGCCAGTCAGAGGACTAAAGCCACCGATAGCAATCATTTCAAGGTCGCTGACAGCCCGTTTATCTAATGTGACTCTGGGCAGAAATTCAGCTTTCTCCAAAAATTCCTGCCGTTGTTCGGGTGTAGCGATACGGTTGACCAGTTGACCACCGTGAGCTGGGATAGTTTGTGAAGGATGGCTTAACACCGGGCTTTGCATACTCTAGGAATAATAATTAGATTCTACAATTGTCTCAAGAATTGTCTCAAGATACGACTCCCACTCTAAAGCGTGTAGGTGGGGTGCTTTAGTTAACGTATAAAGATTTTGCTTCAAGTACTAGAAATATAATTTAACTCTTCCAGCTTTTTGATAACTTTGTCCACACTTTCTGATAATTCTTCTTTATCAGTGCGACATTCTACCTCCGGATTTAATGGTGGCTCATAGGGGTCATCTATACCAGTAAAACTCTTAATTTCTCCAGCACGAGCTCGTTTGTAAAGTCCTTTGACATCTCGGCCTTCGCAAACGTTTAGGGGAGCATTAACATAAACTTCTACAAATTCACCAATCCGTTGCTTAACCTCCTCTCGAATTTCGCGGTAAGGGGATATCGCAGAGACCAAGACAATAACTCCATTGCGGGTTAAAAGATGGGCAACAAAGCCAATGCGGCGAATGTTTGTATCCCGGTCTTCTTTACTGAATCCGAGTCCTTTGGTTAAGTTCTGACGGACGATATCCCCATCCAAGACTTCCAGCTTGCATCCTTGGGCGTTTAGTTTTTCTTCTAATGCCTTAGTAATAGTGGTCTTTCCAGCACCACTAAGACCAGTTAACCATACTGTAACACCACGATGTTCCATGAACTCTATTTACCTCCTAGATTTTTGGTTGACATGACTTGGATTTGGTGTGGATAGGGTATTGGTATTTCAGCTGAACACCAAACTCAACCTCGTAAGTCCTATGGCCTTTAGTCTCGGCTCATTTATAACAAATGCTTCCCTTCGGTGGGATGCTCTTGAGAGACCCCAGCTTCAGGTAGTAGAACGAGTCGGATTGCCCTCGAATTATTTTCTGTCACATCCCCCCTATAGTGGCTTACCCTGATGCCAACCAAGTTAATGGGGATTTTTGCCCTTTTTCAAGGCTCACCTTATCACGGTTCCTGAACCAGATTAACCCATCTGCCCTAAGTATTGCTGATAACCTAACTCATCAAGCAATGCTTGCTTTTCCATCACTGATTCCGCTAAATTCTGGCGATACTGCTGCACTCTCTCTAGTAATTCCGGCTGATGAGTGCCCAAAATCTGCACTGCTAACAATCCTGCATTCTTGG
The DNA here is from genome assembly GCF_010672265.1 of Moorena sp. SIO3A2. Taxonomy (NCBI): domain Bacteria; kingdom Bacillati; phylum Cyanobacteriota; class Cyanophyceae; order Coleofasciculales; family Coleofasciculaceae; genus Moorena; species Moorena sp. SIO3A2. The sequence continues at coordinate 350,077 of NZ_JAAHHC010000011.1, read as the reverse complement.
AATTACCAATTGCTACAGTAGCGACGGGAATTCCCCCAGGCATTTGAACAATGGAGTATAGGGAATCAATACCCTTCATTTGACGACTAGACACTGGGACCCCAATCACAGGCAAGGGTGTTAGAGCCGCTACCATCCCAGGCAGATGAGCTGCCCCCCCAGCTCCAGCGATAATAACTTTGAGTCCACGCTTGTGAGCATCTTGGGCATAATTTACCATCCGTTCAGGGGTGCGGTGGGCGGAGACAATCGCTACTTCCCAAGGAACACCGAAGTCTTCACATACTGCGATCGCATTTTGCATGGTGGGCAAATCGGAATCGCTGCCCATAATAATCCCAATTAACGGTTGGTTATTGGTCATGAATCATGTTTGATGGTATATGATTAGACTTCGCCACATTCCCTAATGACTCTAGATATTATCAATGCTCGTGTCCCTAGTTACCAAGGTTTACAGAATATTCATATTAATGATCATGGAATTATTGACGCGATCGCACCGAAGCTAGAAACTCTTCCTAAGCTAGATACTCTTCCTAACCCGGCTATCCTTGACGTTGCTGGGGATTGGGTCTCCCTAGGGGGTGTGGATTTGCAGATTAATGGGGGGCTAGGCTTAGCCTTCACCGATGTCGATTTTCACCACATCCCTTTACTCCAGGAGATTTGTCAATTCCTTTGGCATCAGGGTGTGGATCAGTTTTTACCCACTCTGGTCACTACCTCGGTCGAGAAGATTCAGCGTACGCTTTCTGTCTTTGCTGAATTTATCCCTTCCCAACCTTACCAGACCCCAAGCGCCCGCATCTTGGGTGTCCATCTAGAAGGGCCTTTTCTCAATCCCCAAAAACGGGGGGCTCATCCTCTTGAGTATCTATTACCACTTAATCTTGAAAATGTCAAGGAAGTTTTGGGAGACTATGGTGATCTGGTCAAGATTATTACAATAGCGCCAGAGTTAGAGAGCATTGGTGAGGTGATTCCGTATTTGCGATCGCGCAACATAATTGTTAGTCTCGGTCACTCCCAAGCCACAGCAGAGCAAGCCCAAAGAGCTTTTGAAGATGGGGCATCCATGGTAACCCATGCCTTTAATGCCATGCCAGGACTCCATCACCGCAAACCAGGATTACTGGGAGCTGCCCTAGTTACTCCCGGTGTCCAGTGTGGACTAATTGCCGATGGTCAGCACGTTTGTTCCACCATGATCCAATTGCTGCTCCGTGCTGGGGGTTATCAACAAGGGATTTTTCTAGTTAGCGATGCCCTAGCACCAATGGGATTACCCGATGGCGTCTATCCCTGGGACACCCGCAAGATAGAGGTCACAAACGGGACAGCACGGCTACCAGATGGGACATTATCTGGAACAACCTTGCCCTTATTGGTAGGAGTAGAGAATTTAGTCCAGTGGGGGATTTGTAGCGTTGAGAATGGCATTGCCCTCGCAACGGTTTCCCCTCGCCAAGCCATCGGTTTAGCAACCCTAAGCATCGGTCAACCAGCTCAGTTATTACGCTGGCATCTCGATGAGGAAACATCAAAGCTGAGTTGGCAGCGTTTGTAGTCTCACTCTTCCGACTCCCGATTCCCGATTCCCGATTCCCTCGGTGCGCGCCTCCAAGGGCGAGTAAATCGCCCTTGGGTCGCACCGCTCCCGACTCCCGACTCCCGACTCCCTACAGGTAAATTAATAAAACTTAAACAATCAAGTCAACGGAGAAGCCTAATTGAGTAGTACGCTGTAGAACTAGAGCGTAAGGTAAATTTTTTTATGGCAGAACTAAAACGTGGTGCAAAAGTTCGGATTAAAAGAAAAGAATCCTACTGGTATAACGATGTGGGAACTGTGGCTAGTGTAGACAAAAGTGGTATCAAATACCCAGTGATTGTCCGCTTTGATAAGGTCAACTACGCTGGCTATAGTGGTAGCCCCTCTGGGGTGAACACCAATAACTTTGCACCCACTGAACTGGAAGTAGTTGGTTAACCTAGCCAGACTCAGGAATTTGAGTTCCTGGTGTCTGTAGAGTGCTAAGTTAACACGGTAGCACTCACCATTGATCAACTAAAGCACTAAATCGTGCCGGAACTACCAGAAGTTGAAACAATTCGCCTGGGTCTAAATCAAGTGACCACAGGCCAGGAAATCCAGGGTGGAGAGGTGTTACTATCGCGCACCATCGCCCACCCTATTTCTCCGAAAGATTTTTTAGCCCAACTCAAAACTGTCACCATTAGTGATTGGCATCGACGGGGCAAATACCTACTCGCAAAACTAAGCAAGTCAGACACTGAGCAGGCGGGTTGGTTAGGGGTTCACCTCCGGATGACTGGTCAACTGCTATGGCTAAGTCAAGACCAGCCTCACCCAAAACACACGCGAGTGCGATTGTTTTTCCCAAACAACCAGGAGTTGCGGTTTATCGACCAGCGCACCTTTGGTCGAATGTGGTGGATTCCGCCATCCCAATTACCAGAAACCATTATCACTGGTCTCAAGCAACTCGGACCAGAACCGTTTTCCCAGGAATTTTCTAAAGATTACCTAGTTAGTAAGCTCCATCACCGCCAGCGTGCGATTAAAACCGCCTTGCTCGATCAGTCCCTGGTAGCAGGAATAGGTAATATCTATGCCGATGAAGCATTATTCTTGAGTGGTATTCGACCAGAAACCCTTTGTAAAGATTTGGGGTTAGAGCAGATCGAAAAGCTGAGCATCGCGGTTATCCAAGTATTGCAAAAAGCGATTGAGTCTGGTGGTACCACGTTTAGTGATTTTATCAACGTCCAGGGAGTCAATGGCAACTATAAGGGGATTGCCTGGGTTTATGGTCGCACCGGAGAACCCTGTCGTATCTGTAGCACCCCCATCCAGCGAACCAAATTAGTCGGTCGCTCCGCTCACTTTTGTCCGAACTGTCAGCGTTGATCAGGCTGGGAAGTGTCGGAAGTGTCGGAAGTGTCGAGATTTCTATTCCCGATTTCCGATTCCCGATTCCCGACTCCCGATTCCCGATTCCCCATTCCCGATTCCCCATTCCCCCGATACAATAGAATAGGAAAGACAAAAAAGATTTTATGGCTGGGAAAATTAAAAAGGGAGTATTGGTTCGGGCTATCCAAGCCCAGTTAGAAGGTAGCCTGGAAGCCAAAGCAAGTGACCCCCGCTTTTCCTCTTATCTGTTTGAAACTGATGGGGAAATTCTTGATATCAAGGGGGATTATGCCCTGGTCAAATTTGGTCGGGTACCCACCCCGAACATTTGGTTACGTATTGACCAGTTGGAAATCTCGTCTTGAGGAGTAGGGAGTAGGGAGTAGGGAGTAGGGAAATGGGGAGATGGAGTGAATTATTCCGAAAAATATTGTATAATTAGATACATATTTAGAAGTATAAGTAACGAAAGTACATACTCGCCCCAATGTTCACAAACCTACCCTTGTGAGCTTTGGCACCCATAGCCCCCTAAATCCCCCAATTTTGGGGGAGTTCGAGAAAAGCGATTGGCCGTAGGCCACGCTAGGCGAACGCATTTCCACGCTACCCATTCCGATCATGGTACCCTATCCCAACTCCCCAATTGCTTGCCACGACAACCGTGTATCCGTCATAGGTGGTGGTAGAGTAGGGAGTACTCTTGTCCAACGGATTGCTGAAAAAAATCTGGCCGATGTCGTACTCCTCGATATTGTACCAGGTATGCCCCAAGGCATTGCTCTAGATTTACTAGAGGCCAGGGGCATTGAAGGCCACGATTGCCAAATTATCGGAACTAATGACTATGCTGATACTGCTGGTTCCGATGTGGTGGTGATTACGGCAGGAAGTCCCCGGAAACCAGGCATGAGTAGGGATGACCTGCTACAGATCAATGCCAGAATTGTGGTGGAAGCGGCTAAAAATGCGATCGCAAAATCCCCAGATGCCATGTTAATCGTGGTCACCAATCCCCTCGATGTGATGACCTACCTAGCCTGGCAAGCTACTGACTTACCACCCCATCGCGTCATGGGCATGGCAGGGGTGTTGGATTCTACCCGATTCCGGACATTCATTGCCATGGAAAATGGTGTATCCGTTGCGGATGTGAATGCAGTAGTGCTCGGAGGCCATGGGGACTTAATGGTGCCACTACCCCGCTACTCTACCGTTAGTGGTGTTCCCATCACGGAACTGATGACACCAGACCGGATAGAAGCCCTGATCGAACGGACTCGTCGAGGAGGGGCAGAAATTGTAGAACTGATGCGCACTGGCAGTGCTTATTTTGCCCCAGCATCCTCCGCCTGTTTGATGGTAGAAGCAATATTACACAACCAATCCCGCCAAATCACCGCAGCTGCCTACCTTCAGGGTGAATATGGTTTGCAAGATATTTTTATAGGAGTACCCACCCGATTGGGGTGTCGAGGCATCGAAAAAATTTTGGAATTAAAGTTGACAGATCTTGAACTGTCCTCCCTCAAGATATCCGCTGAATCAGTTCGTGACAATATTAAGAAGGCACAAGGGATGCTGGATCATTAAGAGAGTGTGGGGAGTGTGGGAAGTGTGGGAAGTGTGGGGAGTGTGGGGAGATGGGGAGATGGTGACATGGGAAAGTTTTGGGAGCTTGGGGCGGGGGCGCGGGAAGATCTAGAGCAGAAGATAGCGATCGAAATTAAAGAAGATGGGAGCAGAAAACGAAAAACGGAAAAAGTATTTTAGAACTCATGAGGATTTGGTTATTTATAAATTGGCATTTGAGACAGCGATGCGAATTTTTGAACATTCTAAAAAGTTCCCAGTTGAAGAAAAATATTCCTTAACTGATCAAATTCGTCGTTCCTCTCGCTCAGTCTGTGCTAATCTCGCAGAAGCTTGGAGAAAACGGAGATATAAAGCCGCTTTTGTAGCTAAACTGAATGATTGTGAGGCAGAAGCAGCAGAGACTCAAGTTTGGTTAACGTTTGCAATGAAATGTCAGTATCTCACGGTCGAACAAGTAAGAGAACTCTACGGAAGTTACAATCAAATCCTTAGTGGATTAGTCAAGATGATTACCAATCCAGATGATTGGTTACTCGACTAACGTCCCACACTCCCCACACTCCCCACACTCCCCACACTCCCCACACTCCCCACACTCCCCACACTCGTCACACCCAGCGTTATAGATTATCAATTACTGGCGGCTATTATGTCTAATACCTTAAAAACTGGAGCAATTATCAAAGACCGCTATAAAATCTTAGGCGATTTAGGTCAAGGAACTTTTGGACGTACCTATCTCGCTGAAGATGCTAATCGCTATCAAGAGCGTTGTGTACTCAAAGAATTTGCTCCCCAACTTCAAAACAACTATGAATTACAAAAAGCTCAAGAATTATTTGAGCGAGAAGCTGGGATGCTATACCAGCTCAGACATAACCAAATTCCTTGTTTTCGAGAGTTACTTAGAACCAGTATTGGTCGTAAAAATTATCTCTTTTTAGTACAAGACTATGTGGAAGGGTTAACCTATCACCAGCTTTTAGTCCAGGGTCAAAAGTTTAGGGAAGCAGATGTGATTAAACTGCTCCAAGACATCTTGCCAGTTTTAGATTATATCCACTCTAAGCAGATCATTCATCGGGATATTTCTCCGGATAATCTGATTAAACGGAATTCTGACAATAAGCCAGTATTAATTGACTTTGGTTGTGTCAAAGAAATGGTAACCACTGCCATTGTCCAATCAACCGGATACGTGATTGGCACTCAAGTGGGAAAGCGGGGTTACTCCCCAGATGAACAGTTACGATATGGCAAAGCTGATGCCACTAGCGACCTTTACGCTTTAGCGGTAACTGCTTTAGTATTGCTAACCGGTAAACAGCCTCTAGACTTTTATGATAGTTATCACGCCACCTGGCTTTGGCAAGAGATAACCATTAGCCCCAGCTTCAAATCGGTCTTGGCTAAAATGCTGGCTAATCTTCCTAAAGAACGGTATCAGTCAGCCCAAGATGTCAGTGAAGCCCTAGAAACCGTAATTCCCCAGCCGGTAAGTAGCCAGCAGCCAACTAAGCTACCAAATAATCTACCAAATCAACAACCAACTAAGCTACCAAATAAACAACCAAATAAACAACCAAATAAACAACCAAATACACTATTTACCCAGATCGCTACCTTAGTGGCTGCTCCTGGTCAAACTATTAAAACAACGTTCACTGCTGTGCTCAATCGCAAACAGCAATCCACTAACCGTGAACTAAGGTTTTTTGGTATTTCTATGTCCATTTCTTTATTAGTAGTGTTTGGAACGGTAGCAGTAGCTAGAGGAGGGTTTCCTACACCAAAATTCCCGAAGATATCCTGGCAATTGCCCTCTATACCATCATTGCCCTCTAAATCATCTGTGAGTAACACCGAGCAGCAACGGCAAAAGCAAATCTATCAGCGTTGCCTAGATTTGAAGATTGAACCAGGGACTTTTTATCAGAAAGTTGATCAATTTTTTTATAGTACATATCCCCAATTAAAGGGAAAGACTCTTTCCGATAAACAAGATGATGTTCAATTCCGGCAAGCTTGGTATCAAATTGCTGAGGATTTACTTGATAATTTGGAACAAGAGGCTTTTTTGAGTAATTAAGCTGTTAAGCATTTAGATTGGGATACCTAAATTGCTCAAAGGGAACTTCGGATCAGCGGATCTGGGAACGGGGAAAAACCAATTTAAATGCGCATTAGCTTAGATGTTTTGGGGAGAGGGTGGATTGTGTGGGTTTTCTGGGAGCAGAGGGTGTTGGAAAACTATTGCATTGTCGCAATTTAAAGCCAGAACCGATGAGGGTAATGGGAATTATGGGATTTATAAAGGGTATGAGTGGTTAAAAACTATTGCATTGTCGCAATTTAAAGCCAGAACCGATGGCAGTAATGGGAGGAGAGCAGAGGGTGCTGGAAAACTATTGGATTGTCGAAATATATATCAGTTTCCTGCCTGAATCAGTAGTCTAGCAATATAAGGTTGAACGTTTTACCAATCTTCGGGAAAGTCGTCATGGAAGTATATTTCTGAAGCATTTTTATAGGATGCGATCGCATTTTCCTGATTTTCTGTAGTATCTCCTAGTATTCTCTTACGGTAGGCATTACCTAGGTTATATTGAGTCATTGCCCAATCATAGGGCAAGTCTTTTTTGGTATAAACTTCCAAAGTTAGTTGGTATGCAGCAATAGCAAGTTCGATATTCTCAGCCTTGTCCTGGGGGATTTTTTCAAAGTAGGCTGTGCCCAGGTGATTTTGAGTCATTGCCCACTCAATGGCTAAGTCTGATTTATGGTAAACTGACAAGGCTCGTTGGTATGCTTCAATAGCAAGTTCTATATTCTGAGCCCTGTCGTGGCGCATTCTGTTACTTTAGGCAGCACCCAGGTTGTTTTGATTTCTTGTCCACTGGATAGGGAAGTCTGATTTGGTGTGAACTGACAAAGCTAGTTCGTATGCTTCAATCGCAAGTTCTAGATTCTCAATCTTGTCACCACAGATTCTTTCACGGTAGGCAATGCCCAAGTTGTTTTGAGTCATTGCCCACTCGATGGGTAAGTCTTGTTTGGTGTAAACTGACAAGGCTAGTTGGTATGCTTCAATGGCTTTTTCTAGATTCTCAGCCCTGTTGTGGCCGATTCTTTGACAGTAGGCATTGCCCAGGTTGGTTTGAATAGCTGCCCAAATTTCCCGGTTACTCTCACGGGTAAAAACTGTTAGCAGCTGTTCGTAACCAGCCATAGCGATTTCTATGTTATTGGCTTTATTGCCCAGTGGAAAATTCTTGATCAGGTTGCTGAAGTTGCCAATATTTCTAGCAATGCGTTCTGCTGTTTCTGGTTCCGCTTCTGAGAATTTAGCACTAGCCCAGGCTTGAAGGGTATGGATAAAGTTATGATCGAGTTTGTCTAGGTTGGCTTGCAGGAGTGGGTAGACGACTTTGGGGTTGCCATTGCTGTGAGCGATCGCTAGCAATACCTCCATCAAGAATTGGCGATAGTCTTGGGATGAGGGATTAGCTGAGGTAGGGGTTTCTGAGATTTCGTCCATTGTTAGTCGTTTTTTGTTGATCACAAAAAAAGCAAGTCCTTCAAAAGCACCAGGGGGGCTGCCTTAGATCAAGTCCGGTTGAATACCCATCATCAAGAAGATTGATGGAGAGATGGGGCAGATTGTGATTAAGGGTAATTATCAGGACATTATCTGACTACATATATAAAAATGCCTGCTCAGGATATATACCAATAAATCAATAAAAAAAAATCGGTCAAGTTCTGGTTAACCCCAAGTGTTGACCGATTTATATTATGTAAGCTTCCACAAGTACAGCTGAGCTGCACTCAAATCTAAATCACTGTCTTGATGCAGTCGCTCATGGGGGGAACCCCCAAGACCGCGCTGCATCGCTACTGATCAACTATCGAATTAGTCAGCAACTACTCGAAAGTAACTACATACCAACTCATCCTTCATCCTGATATATACCCCTCCACAAAACAATTTTTACCATTCCTGGTCGCCAGGGCGACGCCCTGGCAATTTACTATCCTAGTCTAGGTATAAGTATCGAATCAAAAAAGTCGTAACCTGACCAGATTTTCCGGTAGGCTCGAAAGCGCTCCACTCGTCGGGATAGGCGTATTTAAGGGAATAGATAGCATTAATTGTTTTGCGAACTTGTTTAGGAGAACCGACCAAGATGTGCTTGACTTTTTTAGGTTTACGACCTGGGTTTTCAGGGTTGGTATTTTCATCGGAGTTAGGCGGAAGGTTGTGATTCATCAGTAGTAATTCCTTAAAACTGCTTACCTTATTAATATATACATAAATTAATTTAATGTCAAGGGATTTAGTAATTTTTTTTTATTAATAAATTGAAAATGGCTATAAGAATAAATAGGTAATAAATAATAGTAAATAATCAAAATTATAGTGTTTATCGCAGTTATGATGATAGTCTTATTTGACGTTGATCACCTGTCTTGATGCAGCGCATTCCTATTACCTAAAACCCATTACTCTGTACCTCACCTAATTTAAAATCGCTATAAATAAACCTAGTAAAGGTATAAAACCATGAGATTCATCAGTCCCAAAACTGACTTTGCTTTCAAGAAAATCTTTGGCTCAGATCAGAGTAATGATATTTTGATTTCCTTTCTCAATGCTATGATATACTCCGGTAATTCCGTCATCCAGGATTTAGAAATTATTGATCCCTATAGCGCCGGAGATGTAGTGGATTTAAAAGACACTTATTTAGATGTTAAGGCAGTATTAGAGGATGGAACGACTGTCATCATCGAGATCCAACTCTGGAATGTGGAAGCTTTCAAGAAGCGAGTGGTTTATAACTTGTGCAAAACCTATGGAAATCAACTGCAATTGGGACAGGGATATTTCGATTTAAATCCAGTCATTGCTTTAACTATCACGGATTTTAAGTTATTCCCTTCCAGCGAGAAAGTAATTAGCTGTTTTTACTTTCAAGAGGAAGAAGACCACTTGCCTTATCAGGAGAACGAGTTAAAGCTGGTGTTTGTGGAACTTCCAAAATTTACTAAGCAACTGGAAGATTTAGAAAGTGTGATCGATAAGTGGATATATTTTATTAAAGAAGCGCCCAACTTAGAAATTATTCCTGACAACTTCAGGGAAATACCACAGCTGGAAAAAGCGTTAACTATAGCGAATCAAGCGGGGTTGAGTGTGTCAGAAGTGGAAAAACTCCGCAAACAGGAGATGGTCTTGGAAGACTCGCGAGGTGCATTGAGTTTCGCGAAAAGGCAAGGACGAGAAGAAGGGGAAAGAAATTTACTCTTGCGACTGCTTGAGAGCCGCTTTGGCAAACTAACGATTAATGCCATCGCATTAATCGAAGCCTTGACCAACGAAGATCTAAACCGTTTATCAGAAGCCATCTGGGATTTTCAGACCAGTGAGGACTTACTCAACTGGCTGCAAGAGCACTCTAATTAAAAGTCTCAATTTTTAATAAAATTAATCCTATGGTGGGCAGTGGTTGATAGCAATTGAAAAACTGATCATCTCGAAGCTAAGCACTGCCCACCCTACATCTACATCTACTGGGCTGGTGGGCAGTGCTCAATACCAATTCAAAACCTGATCTACGCTAAGCTCAGCACTGCCCACCCTACATCTACATCTACTGGGCTGGTGGGCAGTGCTCAATACCAATTCAAAACCTGATCTAGGCTAAGCTCAGCACTGCCCACCCTACATCAACTACATTTATAACTTATTTAATCATTCTTGGAATGGTCAAATTCATAAACGTAAAACAGCCGACTTAACCTTTTAAATGAGTAGCCTATGGTTACTAAAAGAATTGCTCCCGCGATCCCTACCCAAAATCCAGTTGGAGGTATCACTTTAAAGGGAGATATAGTCACGGCATCTGCAGTCATTGCCATCTTAAATGCTACAGCTCGGGCATCCATAACTATTCCAATCAATAAACATAGCGCCGCCGCTCCATAACTGATTAGCGTAGCACGATTGATGTTGGTCAGAGCCTTTTGACAAACAACACAATCTTTAGTATGAGTTGACCACACATCGAAAAGCTGCTTTTTATCTAACTCAGCATTGGGAAGTTGGTCATTTATACCTGAATCCCAAGGGATTGTGCCTCCTGCTCTCTTTTTAAACCACTGACGAAAGGTGATTACCATTTTGTCTTGAGGATTCGGAGTATAAACTGCATCGAGCCAGTCTTGCTGTTGTCGTCGAGCCAAGATTTTTTCTTGGTAGTGAAGGAATACTAAGTCTTGATGCAAAAATACTGAAGCCAAGACATGACCCAACCAAATTGGCATTGGTAAGGCAAAAAATCCTAATCCTTCTGGTGTTTTTCCGGCTTCATTCTTGACCAAGACTTGACAACCAATATGACGACACCAGCCAGGACGAGTCGGAATGGCATATAAGGCTAAGATTAATTTTCCCCCATCGTTATAGCTGGTAACAATTCTCATATGACAGGGAGGTTGAAAGTCATGAACTGCTTCGGCTACTGTCTCAACGGTGGGGTTAATAGCAAAGGAAAATCCTTCTTGAGTGGATATCTCCCTAAGACAAGGCATATCATAATACTTGGCATCTTCATAACGACTACCCATAATACCGTGATGGGAAACCGGTACGTGAGCGGGATCAGCAACATTTTCCATGAAAAAGTCCCAGCCATAGGGCAAGTCGCGAATATTCCAAAATAGCTTAACTACTCGATCGGAATCTGATTCTAGCTCGGGAATTAAACGGGGTTTTCTCAACTGACTTTCCTGTTGAGCTTTGCTTCCCGATTCTGGCCATACCCACAGTAAACCTTGGTTTTGCTGAGTTGGATAGGCAACAGCACAGGATTTAGGATTCGAGCAGTTTTTAACTTCAGTCTCCTGGTCTTGGGATTGAGGAATACTGACACAATTTCCTTCAGCATCAAAACGCCAAGCGTGATAAGCACACAATAACGTTCCATCAGGCTCGACACGTCCTTCAGAAAGAGGAGCTAATCGATGGGGACAAAAATCTTCAAAACAACGCCATTGATCAGACCCATCCCGCCATAACACTAGCTCTTTACCGAGTAACTGTATTTTGTGAGGACGAGATGGCGCGAGGAATTCAACAACGGCTACTGGATACCACTGCTTTGTCCATTGGAATGTTTCTTCTTGTTTGAGGTGAACTTTTTTATTTGACTTATCAAGACTGTTGTTCAATTTAGTTGAATTGGCTTTAATAGTCATAAGCAAAGGGAACAGGGAATAGGGAATAGGGAATAGGGAATAGGGATGCGCTGCATCAAGACAGGGAATCAACCTCAAAGAAGACTGTACCTCATAAATGCGAGAAACACTACATACCAATTAAAAAGCTGACAATCTCGAAGGTAAGCACTGCCCACCCTACATCAAATGCTGCTATTGACTATTTTAGCTAAAATGGCTATATTAGACTTAATATCTAGTATTGTTACCTAAAAAGTCATGAAAACCCTTGGAGCATCTGAGGCAAAAAACCGTTTTGGTGAACTGTTGGATTTAGCTCGAAGAGAGCCAGTAAAAATTACTAAAAAAGGGCGTAATGTTGCTGTTGTTATTTCTATAGAAGAATTTGAAAGGTTCTTAGAGTTAGAAGAGGAACTTATAGCTATTAAAGCTAAACAAGCACAACAAGAAGGATTTATTGGGCTGTCAGAAAGTGAGGAGCTGTTGGAGGATATTATGAATGCTTAGGCTTAAAGGGAGCAGGGAGCAGGGAGCAGGGAGCAGGGAGAAGAAAATTGAAATTTAAGGTACTTCATCACGTATGATAAACGCGCTAAGTTACCAAGTTCAAGAATAAATTATAGAAATATTACTGATTGCTACCCCACCGCAGCACTCAAACGCGATCGCACTCAATTTTCAAGAACATAAATCCTAGGGTTGCCAGTGCTCGAAACCGATCGGATTAGCTTGTCATCGGGGTAAAACACGCGATCGCACTAAATTTTCAAGAAGATTAAGCGTAGGGTGGGCAGTGCTCGAAACCGATCAGATTAGCTTGTCATCGGGGGAAAACACTGCCCACCAAAAGTAAATTATTAGGAAAGAATAGTAGGGTGGGCAGTGCTCGAAACCGATTAGATTAGCTTGTCATCGGGGGAAAACACTGCCCACCAAAAGTAAATTATTAGGAAAGAGTCAAAAGCGATCGCACTGGTGGGCAGTGCTTGATCCCAATTAAAAAGCTGACCATCTCGACGCTAAGCACTGCCCACCCTACATCTACATCAACTCTCCCGACTCCCGACTCCCGACTCCCCACTCCCGGAATATATTACAATCTGTAAAGAAACTGAAAGGATAGGGGAGAATGCGCTTAGCAATCGTTGGTGCGGGGCTCGCGGGCATGGCCACAGCAATAGAGTTAGTGGATGCTGGTCATGAGGTGGAAATTTTTGAATCCCGTCCCTTTGTGGGGGGAAAGGTAGGCAGCTGGGTAGATAAGGATGGCAATCACATCGAAATGGGGTTGCATGTCTTCTTTGGCTGCTATTACAACCTGTTTGAGCTGATGAAGAAGGTGGGAGCGTTCCAGTTTCTGCGCCTGAAGGAGCATACTCACACCTTTATTAATAATGATGGACGCAAGGGTGAGCTAGACTTTCGCTTCATTACTGGTGCTCCCTTTAATGGCCTAAAAGCTTTTTTTACCACCTCCCAACTCTCCCTCCAGGATAAGCTGCAAAACTCCATTGCTCTGGGGATTAGCCCTCTGGTGCGTGGCTTGATAGATTTCGATGGCGCAATGAAAACGATTCGTGACCTAGATGCGGTCAGTTTCGCTGATTGGTTTCGCGGTCATGGTGGTTCCGACGGTAGTTTAAAGCGGATGTGGAATCCCATTGCCTATGCTCTGGGTTTCATCGATACCGAGAATATTTCTGCCCGTTGTATGCTAACCATCTTCCAGTTATTTGCGGCTAGAACCGAGGCATCGGTACTACGAATGCTGGAAGGCTCTCCTCATGAGTACCTCCATAAACCAATTATTCAGTATTTAGAGGAAAGAGGAGCAAAAATCCACACTCGCCGCCAAGTCAGGGAAATTCTGTTTACCGAAACCCCAGAGGAAACCCGAGTGACTGGTTTAGTGATTGCCAAAGGGGAAACCGAAGAAACCATTACCGCTGATGCCTATGTCTGTGCCGTTGATGTGCCTGGTGTTAAACGACTGTTACCGAAATCATGGCGCAAGTGGTCCGATTTCGATAATATCTACAAGCTGGATACGGTACCAGTGGCCACGGTCCAACTACGATTTGATGGCTGGGTGACAGAGCTTCATGATGCTGAGAAACGCCAGCAACTCCAAGAAGCAGCAGGGATGGATAATCTACTGTATACTCCCGATGCTGACTTTTCCTGCTTTGCAGATTTAGCTCTCACTAGTCCTGGTGACTATTACAAAGCCGGTGAAGGGTCACTGATGCAGTTGGTACTAACCCCAGGAGACCCATTTATCCGACAAAGTAATGATGCGATCGCAAAACATGTGCTTCACCAAGTCCATAACTTGTTTCCCTCCTCACGAGACTTGACCATGACCTGGTATAGTGTCGTAAAACTCGCTCAGTCTCTATACCGGGAAGCCCCTGGCATGGACCCCTATCGCCCTAACCAAAAGACACCAATCCCTAATTTCTTCCTAGCCGGTAGCTATACCCAACAAGACTATATCGATAGTATGGAAGGAGCTACCCTATCCGGGCGTCGTGCTGCTAAGGCGATTGAGTCTTTTGTTAGTTGAAGAAGGGAATCGGGAATCGGGAATCGGGAATCAGAGGGGAGTTTGGGGAGATGGGGAGATGGGCAATACTGGCTGGATTTTGGATAAATCCTCCCAATGCCCGTCGGGATCCCCCTCCCGTCCCCCTTAATAAGGGGGAAGCTAGAAGAGCCATAGCCTTTTTGTCCATGGGCAGGGGCTATTGTTCCCCCCTTTCTAAGGGGGGTTAGGGGGGATCTCCACCTCACTGCATCGCTTTTATGATATTGTTGCCGTCAATTATTGTTTCTTTTGCCTATTGCCTATTGCAATCCTAAATCAATTGTGAGAATTTTTGTTCCCTACTCCCGTCTTGATGCAGTCGCTCATGGGGGGAACCACGGCAGTCGCTCATGGGGGAAACCCCCAAGACCGCGCTCCCTCCCCAAGACCGCGCTGCATCGCTACTCCCGACTCCCGACTCCCGACTCCCGACTCCCGACTCCCGACTCCCTGTTCCCTGTTCCCAGATCCGCTGTTCCCTTTGCTATACCGAAGTCTACAATAATACTTTACCAACCTAAAACCCCATGTCTGATTGGCTGGAACATAGTGTACAAGTTGAAGTAGAAGTTCCCATTGAGTTAGCGTGGGATCTTTGGTCGGATTTAGAGCAAATGCCGCGCTGGATGAAGTGGATTGACTCAGTGGAAGTCCTAAAAGACGATCCTGATTTATCCCGGTGGAAACTTGCCAGTATGGGTTTTGAGTTTAGCTGGCTCTCTCGAATTCTGAAATTAGTCCCACACCAGATTATTCAGTGGGAATCAGTAGATGGTTTGCCCAATCGAGGTGCAGTGCGCTTCTACGACCGTAAGGATAGCAGTATCGTTAAGCTGACTATCGCTTACGGCATTCCCGGCATTCTTGGTCAGTTAATGGATAACTTATTTTTAGGTAACCTAGTTGAATCTACCATCCAGGAAGATTTAGAACGATTCCGGGATTATGCCTTGAAGGTGAAAGGGTAGGAGTGGGGAGTCGGGAATCGGGAGTCGGGAATCGGGAGCGGTGCGACCCGTGGCGAATTTAATTACGGGTCAAGCGCACCGAGGGAGTGGGAAGATGGGGAGATAGGGAGTGTGGGAGATGGGGGGATGGGGAGATAGGGAGGTGTGGGGAGTGTGGGGAGATGGGGAGATGGGGATATTTTGATCAATAGTAATGATTAGGAGACAGCGTTTTTCAGAACTATCAGGTAAATAGAATTTTTTCTCTTTTCCCGATTCCCGATTCCCGATTCCCGATTCCCGATTCCCGATTCCCTAGAACTTAACAGTTGAACCTTAAACCTTCAAGTTTCCCCCGCATGGTAAGAACTACGAACCAAAGGACCGGAACGCACATGGGCAAATCCCATATCCCGTGCGATCGCACCTAGCTCATCAAACTCTTCCGGTGTCCAGTATTTTTGTACCGGCAGATGTTGGAGAGAGGGACGCATATATTGACCGAGGGTGATGCGATCGCATCCAATCTTACCTAAATCCGCCATCGCTTCAATTACTTCTGCTTTGGTTTCCCCATGGCCCAACATTAATCCGGATTTAGTGGGAATGGCGGGATTCAGTTGTTTGACAATGCTGAGCACATCTAGCGATCGCTGATATTGTGCTCCCCGGCGCACCTTGCCCTGTAAGCGCTGGACTGTTTCAATATTGTGGTTGTAACAGGCTGGCTTGGCCTCCACCACCGTTGCTATCCGTTGCTGTTGCAACTCTGCTGAGATTTGATCGTGATCACCTTTACCCCCCCAGAAATCTGCTGTTAGCACTTCTATCTCAGTACCTGGATTGAGTTGGCGGATCGCATCCATGGTAGCGACAAACCAACCGGCACCCTGGTCTGGCAAATCATCCCGAGCCACAGAGGTCAGCACCACATACCGCAAGCCCAATAACTGTACCGATTCCGCTACTTTCTGGGGCTCCTCTGGGTCTAGGGCCATGGGAGCATGACCTTTATCCACTTGACAAAATGCACAAGACCGTGTACATGTCGGTCCCATCAACAAAAATGTAGCGGTTTTCTGAGAATAGCACTCACCTCGGTTCGGGCAACGTCCCTCCTCACAAATGGTGTGAATCTGCCGTTGTTTAATAATCCGCTGCACCGTTGAGATGTCACTAGCATTACCAATCGGACGTCGCAACCAAGAGGGAAGTGCAGTAATTTCTGAACGCCATTGTTTTTGTGTAGTCATGGGGAATCGGGAGTCGGGAGTGGGGAATCGGGAATCGGGAATCGGGAATCGGGAGTGGGGAATCGGGAATCGGGAATCGGGAATCGGGAATCGGGAATCGGGAATCGGGAATCGGGAGTCGAATAGAATTGTAACAGGAGCAACGGGCAAGATGCCCGTTCCAGGTTAGATGGCTATTCTACCAAGATGGCTATTCCACAAAACTATTTCCATCAAACGAAGTCTACTATTCTTTAACTAGTCACACAAAGACTTGACTTCGCGGCAGTTGTCTGGAACAGGGGATCACCAGAACAGTAGACAAGAATTGATGCAAACACTATCATAAAACTACTTTTGCGCATAGGTCTACTATCTACTCCTCCCGATTCCCTCGGTGCGCTTGACCCGTAATTAAATTCGCCACGGGTCGCACCGCTCCCGATTCCCGATTCCCCACTCCGGAATTATGAGTTGTCTAGCAATGACCGAATTAGAGAACGTAGCATTCTTCCTAAAGCTTCACACTCACCTAAAATCGGATTAACCGCGACCGAGTTAGCCAGTTTAACTCTGACCGATAAGAAAAGATGGGTTTCCAATTCTTTGAGAGAGCCTTGAGCTATTCTAAGAAATTGAACATATTCTCCTCGATACTCCCGTCCATATCCCTCTGCAATATTAGCAGGAATTGATGCAGCTGCTCTCCTTATCTGTGCAGTCATCCCATACATTTCCTGTTTAGGGAATTCTCTGGTGATAACATAACAACTCTCCGCTACATCCATTCCCTTTTGCCAAACTCGCAAATCTTGATAAGACTGAATTTGACTATAATTGCTCATGCTTCAACTAGAGTTCGGGAATCGGGAGTCGGTAATCGGGAGTCGGTAATCGGGAGTACCTCTATGATAGAAACGCGCTTATCCCTATGGTTGTCAGTCTCCGAAAACATTTGCCATTTATAAAATTATTAGCTTTTGTATACTAAGCGTTCCCACTATTTTTTGATAAATAGTCACACATCGATTCCCAATTCCCGATTCCCGATTCCCGATTCCCGACTTCTTCATCCTTTTGCTCTACGATACCAACCCACAATCCGGTGAGGAGAAACCCCCAAATGATAGGCAACGATCACCAGTTGGTTAATTAATGTAGTTTTCACAACCCCTAAGGTCTGCCAACGGCGTCCTGATGTTAGCACAGGTTGACTAAGGATAGTTATTTTACCTAGGTGGCGGAGGCGTCGCATCAAGTCAAAATCTTCCATAATCGGTAGATTAAGAAAACCCCCCAGGTCTGTAAACACCTTAGTCTTGATAAAGATAGCCTGATCACCGTAAGGCAGAGAGCAAAAACGCGATCGCAAATTCACCATCCGCTCAATTAGCCTTACCCCCCGCAGGTTAGCATCAATGGCTAATTCAAAGGCACCAGCCACGGTGTCATGGTCTTGTAACCCTTCGCGAACTAAGGTATCAAATCCTTTAGGTAAACGGGTATCAGCATGGAGAAACAGTAGAATATCTCCAGTAGCAACCGCAGCCCCAGCATTCATTTGACTAGCGCGACCGGCACCAGCAGCTATAATCTTAGCACCCATTGATTGTGCGATCGCAACAGTTTCATCATCACTGCCCCCATCTACCACAATCACTTCCACATTAGACGCTTCCCTAACCGTAGCCAAAGTATCAGCTATGTGACTAGCCTCATTGAGAACCGGGATGATAATGGAAATTTTTACTATCACGCAAGACGTTTAGGCATTGTTTCTGACAAATTAGCATCCTTGAGTAGGAAATAACCAATGTTCCCTTAATTTGTATCCATATTTAGACATTTATTACATTAAAGGGATATAATAAAAGGTAAACTAGGTGGTCAGTGGTCAGTGGTCAGTGGTCAGTGGTCAGCGGTCAGCCTATGCGCTACGCGCACGCTACGCGAACAGCGGTCAGCCTATGCGCTACGCGCACGCTACGCGAACAGCGGTCAGTGGTCAGTGGTCAGCCGTCAGTGGTCAGCCGTCAGCTTATTTTATTGAAAAGCACCATCTGTAGTGTGGCACAGGCTTTGGCCTTGGCCTTTTGGCCTTTTGGCCACGCTACGCGAACGGCCACGCGTGCGCGTTTGGCCACGCTGTGCGAACGACGCTGTGATAACCCATAAGCTGATAACTAATAGCTGATAATAACTGATAGCTGATAGCTGATCACTGATAGCTGATAGCTGATCACTGAAAGCTGATAGCTAATAACTGATAGCTGAAAGCTGATAGCTGAAAGCTGATAGCTAATAACTGAAAGCTGATAGCTGAAAGCTGATAGCTGATAGCTAATAACTGAAAGCTGAAAGCTGAAAGCTGATAGCTGATAGCTGATAGCTGATTAAACTTAATTAAAATAAGGTGATAAATCCAACATGTCAGGGTTAACCATTAGTATTGGAGAAGCAGCCAGTGAGCTAGGGGTCTCAGTTAAAACCTTAAGGAGGTGGGCAGATGCAGGAAAGATTAGGTCAAAACGGTCTCCTAGTGGTCATAGGCGATTTTATGTAGCTGATATCAAACACATTACACCACGAAATGTCGGTCAGATCGATGATCGGATAACCATTAACTATGCCCGTGTTTCAGATCAAGACCAAAAAGAAGATTTAGTCAAGCAAATCAAGATTTTAGAGTCTTTTAGTACTGCTAATGGTTGGCAGTATGAGACAATTCAAGATTCAGGTGCCGGAATCAATTCCCAAAATAAAGGCTTACAGAAACTGCTCAAGCGAATCATGCAGGGGAATGTTGGCAGAGTTGTAATTACTCACAAAGATAGGCTGCTTAGAGTTAGTGCTGAATTAGTCTTTGCGATGTGTCAAGAATTCAATACAGAAGTAATAATTATCAACAAATCATCAGAAGACATCAGCGTTGAACAAGAATTAGTCAAAGACATCATGGAGCTGATCACAATCTTTTCAGAAAAACTCCATAGTGCTAAGAGTTCCAAAACGTAAGCTATTAGCTTTCAGCGAACAGCGATTAGCGCTACGCGCACGCTACGCGAACAGCGAACAGCGATTAGCGCTACGCGCACGCTACGCGAACAGCGAACAGCGATTAGCGCTACGCGCACGCTACGCGAACAGCTTTCAGTGATCAGTTATTTAATGAAAGAGATAAGCATTCGAATAATGCTGAGTTAAGTCCCAGCGTCGTTCGCACAGCGTGGCCAAACGCGCACGCGTGGCCGTTCGCGTAGCGTGGCCAAAAGGCCAAAAGGCCAAGGCCAAAGCCTGTTCCACAAAGCTGTTCGCGCAGCGTGAGCCTTTAGCTCACCGCTGACCGCTGACCGCTGAATGCTTATCCCGATTCCCGATTCCCTACTCCCGATTCCCGATTCCCGATTCCCTACTCCCGATTCCCTACTCCCATCAAATTTGATACTACCCACAGATCCTCTGGGCGGTCAACATCAGTAAGCTCGGAAAGCATCCCGATAGTTAGGTTAAGACTGTTAGCAATATCCACGGTTTGCTGCAAAACCTCAGATGTTCCCCAATTCACTCCCACAAACAACTCTGGAATCAATCGACTTAGACCAACCAGATAGTAGCCGCCATCCTTAGCTGCTCCAAGTACTAAATCATGATTGTCTAGAGCCTCAAATGCCTGATTCATCACCGAACTATTCAAATCGGGGCAATCAATACCAATTATCACAACTTTGGTCATGCTTTCCGCAAACGATAACTGAAATGCCGTTGTGATTCGCTTGCCCAAATCCCCATCACTCTGAGGTTTATAGACCAGATTTGAGCCTAACCAATTCTCCATTAGCTGTTGATTACCACCAGCAAAATGGATTTCTACAGACACAGGGCGACCAGTTGTAAATTCCTTGACCTGGGCAACAGTGTGTTCCGTCATGCGACGTTGAAGCTTTGCCGCACCATCCGCTCCTAGAGCTGGTATCATCCGGGTTTTAGTCTTTCCCGGCTCTGGATAGCGGCTGAAAATAATTAAGCGTTCTGTCAGTATCATTATATGAAGGGAATAGGGAGTAGGGAATAGGGAGTCGGGAGTCGGGAGTCGGGAATCGGGAGTCGGGATTAGGGGACAATAATTATCACAATTACTACACCGATTTTTAAGCACCTACACAGAATTAATTACCTATTGCAAATCTCTGTAACCCTTACCCTGCAAAGCTTTTTTTTTGTAAAATGTGTAAGTAATTTTGTGTACCTACTTATAGCATTTTGAGTTTAGTTATTAACATAGTCGCGCTTGGGAAAGGCAAGAGGCAAGAGGCAAGAGTAAAGAAAGTATATAGGTATTTTTGGTAAGGTCAAAAATGCTCATCATTTGATAGCTGATAGCTGTTCGCGTAGCGTGCGCGTAGCGCTAATCGCTGTTCGCTGATAGCTGATAGCTGATAGCTGATAGCTTACATCCCTATTTTTTCCAAAACTTCTTGGGCAAGAGACCGAAATTCTTCTGAAGCCATACAATATGGTTTATAATCCAACACAGACACAGGAGACGGTATATCCTGATTGTCTACTTTTTCAACTTGTTCAGCACACTTTGCCAAATCATCTCGATCGAAAATAACACTCTTCATGACATCAAAGCCATAGCGGTCGGAAATTGCTTTGATCCGTTTTGGCAAGGTATGCTGTATGAACATGTTATTGGTTGCTATTTTACAAGGCAACACTCCCAAGACGTTAAGGGGCGGCTTAATTTGGATTTGTTTTCTATAGCCATTAATCGCTCTGATAAAATCTTTGACATTCAGTAAGCCTTGATTAGAAAAAGGCTTGAGGTCTGAAGGAATGATTAAAAAGTCAGCAGTGATTAAAGCAATTCTAGCATATAAATTCCAAGAGGGAGGGGTATCAATAATTACCACATCATAGTAATTTTTAACATCGTCTAGTTTATCAATCAGCATGAGCAGGCTAAAATCAAGCTGATTCATATCAAGCTCATATTTCATCAGATCAATGTGAGCAGGAACCACATCAATTTCTGGATTGCTGAATTCAGATTTTCTAGCTACTTCCGAGATTGAGAAGAATTCTTCAGATTGCAAAACATGGAGAATATTACACTCTTTGATATCATCAAAGGCTTCGTCATGAAATTTAACCAGTCCGGTAGCAAAGGTAGCATTCGCTTGGCTATCAAGATCGATGACAAGCACTTTTTTGCGGTTTTTTCGCATAGCTGCCCCTAGGTTAACCACCGTTGTGGTTTTCCCCACGCCGCCTTTGTTATGGTATACTGCAATGACTTTCACGTTATTTTACCTCTTTCTTTTTGTCAAAACTGGGATACACCATTTCTATAGTCAATATGAAAGGCGGTGTTGGCAAGACTACCACCACCGTCAACCTTGCTACCTGTCTTGCCAAAGATTATGGCATGCGAGTATTAATCGTTGATCTCGATACCCAGATTAATGCTACCCTAAGCCTGATGCCTCCAGTCCAATTTGCTAAGCTGAAGAAGGAGGACCGAACCTTAAAAAAAATAATTAATCAAGTGATTCAGTCACCGACTCAGGCATATATTCCCATTGAACAAGCGATTCAGCGCAATATTTGTCGAGTGGATGGACTAGATTTATTGCCAGGGGATATCGAAACCTACAATGATTTTCTATTGGCTGCATTGCTGTTTTCTCAGTCAAAGGATAATCCCCAAGAGTTTGAAAACAACTGGAATCAGCTAGAAAATTATTTAATTAAGCGTGCCCTTGAGCCAGTTCAACAAACCTACGATTTTATTCTATTGGATTTCCCTCCAAGTGAGAATATTATCACTCGTAGCGGAATTATTGCTAGTGATTTTTATATCATTCCTGCCAAACCTGAACCGTTATCAGTGGTTGGGATTGGCATCCTCGAAGAAGGTCAGATCAAAAAGCTGGTACAAAGCGATCGCTCTGGGATAACCCTGATTGGGATTCTGTTTTTCTCCCTTGGTCACGCCACCAATATGGCGACACAAGTCAAGAACCGATTGACCGATAATTTTGGGAAAGACAAAATTTTTACTATAGAAATTCCCAGGAATGTTGCGGTTGCCAAAGCCGTGGATGAGTTTCGACCTGTGGTCGTCAATGAACCCCAAGCACCAGGAGCCAAAGCCTTTACTCAATTCACTCAAGAATTTATCCAAAAATTATCGAATATTATAACAAATAAATCTAAGAACTAGTTGAGCAGGAGGGTGGAATCGGGAATCGGGAATCGGGAATCGGGAATCGGGAATCGGGAATCGGGAATCGGGAATCGGGAGTGCGTAGGGTGCGTAGGGTGCGTTAGGGGCGGGCTTGCCCTCATGTTCATCCTCGAGCGCAAGTGTTAGGTTGCTGCCCGTAACGCACCACCGGGTCAAACTACATTTTTGCTCATTTTTGAGTAAATTGGGAATTTAGGAGCAAGACCAAAATCATGATTAAATCTTGGATGGTAATTGCAGCGGTAACCCTGCTAGTAGCATTCGCTGGTAACTTAATCACCAGACCCGAAGGAGTCAGATGGTTCTATCGCCTACGTCGTCCGCAATGGCTCACCTTCGAAGGAGCAATTCCCCTAATCTGGATAACTATCTTTATTTGCGGTGGTTGGTCAGCGTATATAGTTTGGGAGCATGACCCAGGTAGCGGAAGCACCTGGTTGCTGATGGGTTTATATCTACTACTAGAAATCATCACCATGGCTTATACACCAGTGATGTTCCTATTTCGTAGCCTCACCGTTGGCACCATTATTGGTGGCACAGGTGCCTTATTAAGTCTTATCCTGGGTTTACTGATTTATCCCGTATCCCTGGTGGCGTTTTTGTTACTACTTCCCTACATAATTTGGAGTCCGATTGGTACCTACACCACCTGGGAAATGAGGCGACTTAATCCAGGGGCAGCATAATTTATTTGTAAGCATTCAGCCGTCAGCCGTCAGCCGTCAGGTGACGTAACAGAGTATTTTTTTTAATTGTAGTAGGGTGGGCAAAAACAGTTTGGTTAAAATGAGTCTTCTAGATCAGATTACTTTGCCCACCCTACTTGAATTGGGATTTTTTTTAATTGTAGTAGGGTGGGCAAAAACAGTTTGGTTCAAAGGAGTCTTCTAGATCAGATTACTTTGCCCACCCTACTTGAATTGGGATTTTTTTTTACACGCAAGTTTCTTAATTTCATTGTCCTAGAGCTCAGTAATCATCCGTTCCATAAACAGTTTTGCCATCAGGCATCACAGCAAATTGTAAATCAGCGCCTTTTAGATTAGTACCCTTTAATACCGCATCTTGCAAATTGGCGTAACGCAAATTCGCTTTATAAAGGTTAGCACCAGTGAGATTAGCCTCCCTCAAAATGGCACCATAAATACTAGCATGACTCAAGTCAGCATGCTCCATATTGGCACCAGTCAAGTCAGCTTCTCGAAGCTCAGTACGATTAAGAATAGCAGTACTTAAATCAGCATTAGCCAATCGGATATTGAGGAGATTAGCATCACTGAGATCAGCACCTTTCAAGTTAGTATCTTTAAAGTCAGCGCCATCTAAGTCAGCAGAGGTTAACTTCGCGTTTTCAAAACGAGCACCAATCACTTTGGCATCTTTGAGATTAGCGTTCTCTAGGTTACTATCGGATAAGTTAGCTTGGCTAAAGTCAGCTCTGCTAAAGTCAACTCCACTTAAGTCAAGTCCACTCAAATCAATACCCATCAGATCACACTCTACACAGGTCTTGGTTTTTAACATTAACTCAAGCACTTTTGTCTTGGCTTTTGGATGTTGAATGGTCTTACTGGAGTTATCATTAGTTTTTAGGGATATGCTAACCTGTTGCTGAGATGATAGATGAAGAGCAATTGCTATAGTTGCCGCTAAGACCACAGCGATGATTAAAGATAGTTTAATGTTCATAAGCAAAAGCTTGCCCAGATTGACCTGAGAGTCGCACTCTACTTAGAGAGATACAAGAGATTATTCGCCCCTACCGGAATAAAAGTTTAAACTTTTGTATATAGCAATAGCAGCTGTTTGCTGGAATAAGAGTAGAGGCTTTGGCAGAAAGGCGCGATAATAGAGCTAGTTTACCGTTTGCTTGTTGTCACCCTATGCTCCCTGGGTAGACTATAGGGTGTAGCCTATAAAAAAATAGTTACTAAAAAATTAATTTAATTATACCATGAAATCACATTGCACGACAGCGTAAAAATTGGAATCAGGCTATGCTGCTAAAAGCTGCCATCATAGATTACAGCATGGCCAACTAGATGGCAGTTAGATGAAATCTTAAAAGTTACCCACCAAAGCGCGGAATTTAAGGATTAAGGAAGTTCCATTATGTTAGTTTGTCCCCAGTGTCAGTTCGAGAACCCAAATACCAACAAGTTTTGTCAACGATGTGGAACTTCCCTAACCGATAAAAGTTGTCATGAATGCGCTAGCCAAGTGCCCCTAAATGCTGAAACTTGTCACAACTGCGGTGCCTTCACAGGAACGGTTTGGAGGGCAATTATTTCTAAGCAGCAAAATTCGGCAAGGTCCCCCCAGTATTCTCCTCAAACTCCGGTTGAGGTGTCAGACTCCTCAGCTGAGCAGGCTACGGCAGTAGCGGTCTCCCAACCAGAGTCTGACCAGACCGAGAGGGAACTAACCCAGCCAGCATCATTCCTAGAAACAACACAAGAGTGGCTAACTAAATCGGATACTATACTAACAGAGCCAGGGGATGATGGCACCTTGTCCCAAGCATCAACAGTCTTCGCTGATCAAGCATCGATAAACAACAGAAGTGGCTGTGATCAAGTGGAACTAGAATCATCAGAGGAGCCATTACTAGAGATTAGCCCAATACAGAAGAAACCTCAATCTACTGAAGCTTCGAGCTGGTCAATTCCTAATCTCGAAAACCCAACTTCAGAGACAGCAACAATTGTCTATCTAGACCAGGGTAAGCGTTACAGAGTACTAGAACCTGATCAACTCTATCAGATCGGGGAAAGTAAGACAACAGATGATAGTATCTTTGTCACAGTTTTGGACTGCCAACCGTTACAAAAGTCTCCCCTAGAAGCCCTGATTAATCAAACAAAATTGTCTCCAGAGAAATTTGATCTATCCACAACCCTAGAGCAGCCAAAACCTTCCTCGAAAGAAAACGTAGACGTTTGGAAAGTCCTAGATATCCCACAGAGTGCTAAACCCTATTTGGCTCTCAAGGACTTATGTTACCCTAGCGTGCCAGAAATTCATGATGTTTGGCAGCAAAATGGTAAGGCGATAATCCTGCTAGAAAACCGTTCAGAATGGCAGTTACTGAGTAAGTTGTGGGGGTCCGAAGAGTTTTCTAAACTGCAAATCCTATACTGGCTCGATGAAATGGCAAAGCTTTGGCAAGCTCTAGAGCCTTGGCATTGTCGTCAGAGTCTGTTGGAACTGACGAATCTCCGGGTGGATGAAGACCAAGCACTAGGTTTGGAGCGTCTATATCCCGACAGGGAGGAAAATCCCCTAACCCTAGAGGATTTGGGACAACTGTGGCAACGATTATTTAACGAGTCCCAGCGAACTCAATTTACCTCCTTGTCAACGGTTGTCCGGCAGTTGTGTACAAAGGAAATTGAAACCATTGAGGAATTGCGATCGCATCTGCAAGCCATTGCTCACGAACAAGAATCTGACCCATACGAATCCGGTATGGAATTAACTGAGGCTGTAGTCTCAGAAATGGCAACGGCAGACACTCAACCTCCTGATAGCCAGGAATTATTGTCTGATCTACCAGGAATTGAGCAACAAGGGGATGACATGCCAACGGTACTGTTGCCAATGAGCTTGCAGAGTCTCGATGATCTCGGTATTACAGATATTGGTCATCAAAGAGATCATAATGAGGATTGTTTTGGCATCGAGACCCAACTCAAAAAGCAGGAAAATCCCATTGGTCGAACTATACAAGCTCGTGGTTTATATATTCTCTGCGATGGCATGGGAGGGCATGCGGCTGGGGAAGTAGCCAGTTCTATGGCAGTAGAGGTACTCCAGAATTACTTTAAACAAAATTGGCAAGACGAGTTTCCCACAGAAGATAGTCTCAGGAAATCGGTCTATGTAACAAATCAAGCGATTTTCGATATCAACCAACAAAATGCTCGCTCTGGCAGCGGTCGAATGGGTACGACTCTAGTCATGATGTTGATTCAAAATACCAAGGTAGGGATTGTCCATGTCGGAGATAGTCGGGTCTATCGTCTAACTCGCAAACGAGGCTTAGAGCAAATCACTATAGACCACGAGGTGGGTCAACGAGAAATCCAGCACGGAGTAGATCCAGAGCTCGCTTACTCTCGCCCTGATGCCTATCAACTAACTCAAGCCCTTGGACCGCGCAGTGAGCAATTCCTAAATCCTGATGTGCAATTCATAGATATCGCAGAAGATACTATATTCTTACTTTGTTCTGATGGTTTGTCAGATAATGACCTGTTGGAAAATTACTGGCAAACTCACTTAGCGCCTTTACTAAGTTCCCGAGCTAGCCTCGATCAGGGTCTGGTTAACTTGATTGAGCTGGCAAATGAGCATAATGGTCACGACAACATTACACTAATCCTAGTTCGGGTGAAGGTGCGACCAAACTTGGCTCAACCAACATTAAATTAGGTGATTAGTTGTATGTGATTAGTGATTAGCTAGGTGATTAGTGATTAGCTAGGTGATTAGTAGCTGCCAGTAGATTCTGGTTAGTCACTTTGGACAAAGGACAAAACCGACAAAGGATAAAACCCACAAAGGATAAAACCCACAAAGGACTTTGGACAAAGGACAACTGACTATGGTCACACTGACCCTATTAGATCCGTTAAGCCCCACTCCAGTGCAGCAGTGGAGCTTTCAGAGCAAATCTACGATTCGCATTGGTCGTGCTCCTGATAATGATGTGATTGTCGATGACCCGATCGTGTCACGACATCACCTGGAACTCAGGGCTAGTGCTTCCCCATCGGGTCCGATGTGGCAGTTGGTCAATCAGGGTGCCAATGGCACCTTCCTCAATGGTGTCTTGGTTTCCCAGGGGGTGCTGCCGGAAAAGGCTCTGATTCAGCTAGCCCAGAAAGGTCCGAGGCTGCAATTCCAAGTTCAAACCCAGCAACTCCCTTCCCTAGCACCCTTGCCCTTGACTGAGACTACTAAGCCATGCCAACACCAAGGCAATGCACCAGGCAATTTGTTCTGTATTCACTGTGGTCAACCCTTGGTGCCAGTCGAGGGAGTCATTCGCAACTACCATGTTTTGCGGACATTGGGACAGGGGGGAATGGGAACCACTTATCTTGCCTGGGACAAAGTTAACAGCAAGGATGGATACCCACTCCTACTAGTACTGAAGGAAATGAATGCTGACATGGCTCAAATTTCCAAGGCTCAAGAACTGTTTGAACGAGAGGCTCGCACCCTAAAAACCCTGAATCATCCCGGAATTCCCCAGTATTACGACTTTTTTGTGGAAGGGGGGAAAAAATACTTAGCCATGGCTCTGATCCACGGTGAAGATTTAGAAAAACGTGTCTTGAGCACTGGACCAGTCACCTTGCCCCAGGCAGTAGAGTGGATGATTCAGACTTGCGATATCTTAGACTACATCCACGACCGCCAGCCGCCTCTAATCCACCGAGACGTTAAGCCCGCGAATTTGATGGTGCGCCATCGAGATAACCGAATTGTGATGTTGGATTTCGGTGCTGTTAAAGAAATTGGCACAATACCAGGCACACGGATTGGTGCCGAGGGATATAGTGCTCCTGAACAAGACCGAGGTCAGCCTTGCACTCAATCGGATCTTTACGCCATTGGCCCAACTCTCATATTTCTGCTCACCGGGGAAGCTCCTCTAAAGTATTATCAAAGGCGTAGTTCAGGATATCGGTTTGATGTATCAGGCGTTCCCACTGTTACTCCCCAATTAAGGAAAGTGATTGAGCGGGTTTGTCAACCAAGGGCTTGCGATCGCTACCAAACGGCAAAAGAACTGATGCAGGCTTTGGTTGCTTGTATTTAGGAGTCGGCGAAGCATGAATATGAGCAGAAATTTCACGGGCATAATTTGGCGATCGCTAGTGATTAGGATAAGGGGGATAAGGGAATAAAGAAAGGATATACTCACCCTACCCGCGCTGTCTCCTCATCCATGACCAAGCTCCACCTATTGAAGCGTGGACGCCAAATGGGAGCGAAACAAGTCAGATCAAGTCCGGTTAATTACTTCTAAAAATGGTTGATCCCCGTTGTTCGCCTTTTGTTAATTGTCAATTTTGAATTGTTAATAGCTAATTGTTAATAGCCAATTAACCACTGACAACTTTCAATTGTCAATTTTCATATAGACGAACAACAGAGATAGATAAGTACTTAACCTGAAACAGGATCAGATCATTCTTCGTCCCAGGCTTCCACAGCTAGTAAGTCACTGATCGGGTCTTGCATGGTAAACCCGAATTCAGTAAGTTCCTGTTTCCAGTAGGACCATTCGTCCCCATAGAGCAGGGCAATTTTCCAAAGGCTGTCACTGGGTTTAATAATTTTGGATTCCGCCAGTGAACGCACATGGCGTTGCAACTTCACCATGGGGTGAGTAACTGTTTGAGTCATACTCTAAAATCTCTAAATCAATTCTGTTGTTAGATTGGCTTTTGCGAATACCTGAACTACAATGCTTCCCCTTTGCGGTAATGCGCCGATCTGTAGAGTTTTGTACGGCAAGGAAGCCCCTCTATACTCTTGTAGCGCAATCGGATGCATTTAAGCAAGCCCGATCTGGGTAAATGTACGGGAATCCCTACTTTAACGCGAACCATAGACACTTAGCCAAGCCGCGAGAAGCCCCGCGCTCTACCCGATAGGGTGAGCGTCGTATGGGAAGCGCGGGGCAAGGGTCGGAACGTCGAAATGCCAATGTAATATACTAGGAATAGTAGGGAAAACAAATTAAGAGCTAACCGCCACCTACTAACAGCAACCTTGAAAACCACCGAATATGGGGTTCCATCCCGAAAAAAACTTGATAGTTTGAGTTATCTGTGGATGGGTAAAATTTCATAGGTGCTCGCACCTTGAGCCCATTAAATTCGCTCAAGGTGCTCGCCTGCAGTACTTTGGTTCTAGAACTTTTTGTATTGTTCCGGGGGGTCGGGGCATCCCGGAGACGAAACCGATAGATAGGGTCGCCTATAAAGGCGAGCTGGCTATGCAGAAAAGGGTTAAAACTCATGAAATAAGGCGACCCTATCCTTACGGTAACTTCTGACCGTGTTGTTAATAAAGTAACCCGTGTATCCGTTCGCGCAGCGTCGGCGAAAGCCGATACCGTTGGGTGGAGTTGGTAAGAAGCCCGCGCTGTCCCGTTAGGGCAGCGTCGGGAGTATGTCACTCAGGTTATGATAGTACCTATAGCCCAAGGAATTTAGAGCCAATTACAGCTTTTCAATGACCCAACCACCACACCTTGCCCCCTATGGTTCCTGGAAATCCCCTATTAGCGCTGACATGATTGTTCAAAGCAGCGTTAGGTTGGGCAGCATTGCCCTTGATCAAAAGGATGTTTACTGGATTGAAGGGCGACCTGCAGAAGCTGGACGCAATGTAATCGTGCGACGCACCCCTGATGGCAAAACTGTTGATCTGACTCCCGAGCCCTTCAATGCTCGTACTCGGGTTAACGAGTATGGTGGTGGTGCAATTGCAGTTAAGGATGGCACAATTTACTTCTCTAATTTTGCTGACCAACGTCTGTACCAACAAACCCCAAGCTCCAAACCCCAACCCCTAACCCCCATAGCTAACTGGCGCTATGGTGATGCAGTAATTGACCAGGAAAGAGGACGTATAATCTGTGTGCGAGAAAACCACACGGTGGATGGCGAACCAGTCAATACCTTGGTTAGCATCAGCTTAGAAAACGGTGAAGATATTCAAGTGCTAGCCTCTGGCTGTGACTTTTACTCCTCGCCGCGCCTAAGTCCCGATTGCTCTAAACTCGCTTGGCTAAGCTGGAATCATCCCAATATGCCCTGGGATGTTACTCAACTCTGGGTAGCTCCAATCTTAACCGATGGTTCTCTAGGTGTTGCAGAGCTCATTGCTGGTGGGGTTGATGAGTCGGTATTTCAGCCAGAGTGGTCACCAGATGGTGTACTTTACTTTGTATGCGATCGCACTAATTGGTGGAATCTCTACCGCTGGCAACCAACCCGAGGGGAAATCGAACCCCTGTGTGAAATGGAAGCCGAGTTTGGACTACCCCAGTGGGTCTTTGGCATGTCTACTTATGGCTTCGATGGTGCCAATCGAATCATATGTACCTATACTCAGGAAGGAAACTGGCATTTAGCTAGTATAGACCTAAACACCAAGCAGCAGTCGGTGATTGCCACACCATACACCAGTATTTCCGACCTAAAGGTAGCTGATAATCAAGCGGTTTTGATCGCTGGTTCTGTAACAGAAGCAACTGCAATTGTTCAGTTGGACTTGACAAATGGACAAATCAATGTATTGAGGAAGTCGAGTGAGTTAGCTATCGATACTGGCTATCTATCGCCGCCTCAAGCGATCGCATTTCCCACAACTAATGGACTGACCGCTTATGGTTTCTTCTACCCACCACTAAACAAAGACTACACCGCACCAACCTCCGAAAAACCACCCCTAATTGTCAAAAGCCACGGTGGACCTACGGCGGCCACTTCTAGTGCCTTTAATCTAAAAATTCAATACTGGACGTCTCGTGGTTTTGCCATCCTAGATGTTAACTATGGAGGGAGTACTGGCTATGGGCGGGACTATCGTCAGCGCCTTAAAAACAACTGGGGGATTGTGGATGTTGATGACTGCACCAATGGCGCGCAATACCTAGCTAAGCAAGGACTAGTTGATGGTGAGCGACTGGCCATTGCTGGGGGGAGTGCTGGGGGTTATACAACTCTAGCTGCTCTGACATTCCGAGATGTGTTTAAAGCTGGGGCTAGCTACTACGGTGTCAGTGATTTGGAGGTACTAGCCAAGGATACCCACAAATTTGAGTCCCGGTATCTAGATAGCTTGATCGGTCCTTACCCAGAACGTAAAGATTTGTATCAAAAGCGATCGCCTATTCATTTCACAGACCAACTGTCGTGTCCTGTAATTTTTTTCCAGGGGCTAGAAGACAAGGTAGTCCCCCCTAACCAAGCAGAAATGATGGTGGCCGCTTTGAAGGCTAAGGGGTTACCTGTAGCCTATGTTACCTATGAAGGGGAGCAACATGGTTTTCGTAAAGCAGAAACGATTAAACGGACTCTCGAAGGGGAGTTGTATTTTTACTCCCGGGTATTTGGATTTGAGCTAGCAGAGGCGATAGAACCTGTAAGTATTTATAATTATTAGTTATTAGTTTAGTTATTAGTCATTAGTCATTGGTTAATTGCCTTGATCAATTAAGTTACTCTGTAGACATGGAGCAACACCTGCGAAGTAAGCCAATGTCAGTATTTGTCTATTGGTTTCGATATTATTGTTCACCATAAACTCATCAACAATGACTAGGCAGGAAAGACAATCAATAACCAGTGAGTTAAAAACTCAGGCAATCATCCTCGGTGGATGGGTCGCTCTGATGTGGATTGTAGAGCTGGTGGATATATTCATTTTTGGAAGGAAACTTGATCTATATGGCATCCTTCCCCGCAACCCAATTGGGCTGCGGGGTATTTTATTTGCCCCTTTTCTCCACGGCGGTTTTTCTCATCTGATTTCCAACACTATACCTTTTCTTGTCCTAGGCTGGTTTGTAATGTTGCAAGAAACTAGCGACTTTTTCGTCGTTACCACCATCACCATGGTGGTGGGTGGTCTTGGGGTTTGGCTGTTGGGCGCTCCCAATTCAGTTCACATTGGGGCAAGTGTGCTGATCTTTGGCTACCTAGGTTTTCTGCTATTTAGAGGCTTCTTTGAACGAAACCTACCCTCAATTTTTCTATCAATTCTAGTCGGCTTCCTCTATGGTGGTTTAGTTTGGGGTGTCTTACCTTCACAGCCCCATGTATCTTGGCAAGGACATTTATTTGGTTTTATCGGCGGTATCCTAGCCGCACGTATACTGGCAAGGCGTAAACTGTGACATACTCCCACACGCTCATCGAAGATTACAGTGTGGGCTTCTTACCAACTCCAGCCATCGCGAACGGATACACGGGTTACTTTATTAACGACACGGTCAGAAGTTACCCCAGCGAGCAATCCCTCGCTGGGGCAGCCTTTATGGTTAGTCGGCTATGGGTAAAGGGTTAAAACTTTATGATTAAGGCAAGAGACGAAACCTTAGATCAGGTCGCCTTTATAACAATAGTTTTAAACCTTTTCTGCATAACCTACAACCCAAAAAGGCGACCTGATCTTACGGTAACTTCAAACCCTATTCTAAGGTTTCGTCTCCGGGATGCCCCGACCCGCCGGAACAATACAATAAGTTCTATTTTTAAGCACGTAGGTGGCGGTTAGCTCTTATTTGGTCTTCCCTACTATATCTAGTATAAACGATCTTCGATCCTGTCCGCCATTCATCCCGGAGACGCGCGCCTTAGAATAAAGAAGCCTTTACAGGCGACAGGTTATGCAAAAAGGGGTTAAAACTTATTAATTAAGGCTTCTTTATTCTTACGGTAACTTCTGACCACGCCGACTTTCAGTGCGGACGTGGGATGAATGGCGGATGAAGCTAAAGTAGTGCTGAGTTGTGAGTGCTAAGTGGGAAAGTAAAACCACACAGACTTTTTGGGCCTGCAACAGATTCAAACTATCTGTCTGCTCCTTGGGTCAAGTCTGAAAACCCAGTGTTAGTGGCAGGTGTAACAGTCTCAATCTTCTACGTATAACTTCTAGGTATAACCAATAAAGAACGAAAATTTTTTCCCTACTCAGCACTCACCACTAGAAGGTTGATAATCAGACCATAGAGGAAATGGCTCAAAAACAGAAATTCCCTCATCTTGTGGGTTCAAAATGGACAGCTAAACAGAAAACTTGGGGCTGGCGGCATTTCCAAGTGGTCAATCGTAAAAACCAAGGAAAGTGGGTGTTTGCTGAAATGGTAGCTTCTTGTGACCCGAATGTCCGTTTTTGGCTAAATGCTAAACAGCTTAAAGATCCTGGCTTGTGGCAAGCAGGCTGGAAATCTTTAGCCGAAATCGAAAGCGAAGAGTAACCGTAAGTATTCAGCCGTTGGCCTTTGGCCACGCTGCGGGCGCATAAGCTGATAGCACCTCAAGTAGCACCATCTGTAGCGCATATGCTTACGAACCCCCTACTCGGTCAAGGCGAAATCCTTGGTGCAGATGATTAAAAGTCTTGGCTGTAAGCTAATGGTAATAGGTTTTAGGTATTTTGTCTGGTTAGTGATGGGGCTCAAGATGTTTGTCACACAACGGTTCCGGTTCACAGCAGCATCGGATTGATAAGATAAATGGCACGCTCCTTGAATTCAGGGCAAGCTAGTAATTGTTTATAGTTCATTGTTTATTGTGGAATAGGGTTTTATGGTCATGGATGGAATCAATCAAGCAGAAATGCGGGAAAGACTGGGAAACCTTGAGAAGATACGTGATATAATTATTGGCTCTAAGCTGCGAGAGTATGATACTCGCTTCACGAAGATAGAGTCTGACCTATCCATGTGGCAGCAGGAAATACGCGATCGCGTTGAGCAGATCAAAACGACTCTCTCAAAAGAAATAGCTGCTGGGGTAGATTCCCTCGAGAAAAAAATAAGTAATCTTAGTTTAACTGCAGCCGAAGAGAGGAATGAGATTCAGGAACGGGTGGAACTGTTGAACAAAAAGTTTTCTAAGAGTATTGAGGTGCTCGACGAGACAGTCTACAAGCAGTCCACCTCCCTAAAGAAGGCAGTTTCAGAAACTAAAGAACAGCATCAGCAAGATGTGATCAATCTCAGAAAGCAGATCTTGGCCGAGCTGGAAACTAAATTTGCACAGCTCAAAGATGCCAAAGCCTCGAAAGCAGATCTCGGAGACATGTTGTTAGAGTTGGGTTTGAGGCTCAAAGGGACTGAATTGGTTCCAGCACTCAAAGAAGCTAGTGATGGGTGGTCTGGATTACCACAGACCAAAGGTCATAATGGTACGGTCACCTCAGAAACTGCTACTAATGATGACGATCATCTCCAGTTAATCAAGCAAACTCAGACTTTGGAATAGACTTGGCACAGTCGAGCAATGGCAGCCACAAAAATTAACTGGATTTTCTCGCTAAGATTAGTTTTAAATCAAAGTGCGATCGCTTTTAGCGGAAGCTTCGCTTCATCGCGTAGCGGCTCTTTCAGAGCATCGCTAATTTTTGCAAAAGGTTAAATAGTAACGGATAGCCACCAGTGGCATTTTCAAACCAAAATCCGGCTGATGCCTCTCAGCCGGAAAATTCTAGATCAGAGTCAATTGAGGTCAATTCGAGCCGAGAAGGCGAGTTGAAGGATTTACTGAATTTACTCGTTGACCTCAAGATTATTGATCAGACGGTGCAACCTAGCCAACACCCTAAATCTGAGCAGCAAGGGATGACCTCTGATCAGGCAGACACTGTCCAAAAATATTCATTCCAAGACCTTGAGGTTCCAGCTATTGAACCTCAAACTGACCGTGGGAGTAGCAGCCTCCCGTCTAGGGTTCAGGAGAAAGAACCATTAGCTCAAGAAAGGGATCAACCCCAATCCTTCGGTGTCAAAGTTTTTCCCCATCAGAACCCATCACCACAGCTTCCTACACCAAAGGAGCATCTGCCGCAAATGCCTCAAAATTCCGAAGATCCAGTATTAGCTGAGAATTTAGTCCAATCCGAAGCCACAGAAACCAACCAAGACCTGCCATCACAGTCTGATCACGACACCTCCCAGGAATTAGACATCTTGGCTGAGATTTTGCAAGAACTGGTGATATCTCCAGAAATGGCAGAGTTTCGTGACCAGATAGAAACCCTAGCCCAGAGACAAGGCAGGCTTGAGCATCGGATTGATCAACCTCAAGAATTGATTAAGCTATTGCTACCAGTGATGGCTAAGCTGCTGGATCTCACGGTAGCTCAGTTCAGTACCTCGGTGACCGATTCCCTGACTCCCATCATTGATGAAGTCATTGACCACAGAACTCAACAGGATAAAGTGTGTGTGGGAGAAGCGATCGCTCCCGCAGTTCCAGTAGCTATTTCCTCCCGGATCATGGAGTGTCCAGAGGAAGTTGGGTTTGCGATCGCACCAGAAATGGCAGCAGCTATCCGGCAACAGATTATAATTGAGCCAGAGGCCATGGTAAATGCTCTGTATCCGGTCATTGGCAGTACCATTTCCACATACTTAGCAGAAGAAATCCGAGCTATCAATGAGAAGCTGGAAAATGCCCTCAGCGTTGAAGCAATTAAGCGCAAGATTCGCGCTAAGGTGCAGGGGGTTTCTGAAGCGGAACTGCTGTTTCGGGAGGTGATGCTGTTTCAGGCGCGAGCTATCTTTTTGATTCACAAAGACT
Organism: Moorena sp. SIO3A2; assembly: GCF_010672265.1. NCBI lineage: Bacteria > Bacillati > Cyanobacteriota > Cyanophyceae > Coleofasciculales > Coleofasciculaceae > Moorena > Moorena sp. SIO3A2. The sequence goes on along the minus strand of NZ_JAAHHC010000011.1, from coordinate 313,942 downwards.
CTGGTTTAGTGATTGCCGAGGTACAACCCTCTGACAGCCAGCATCTAGAGTCAGATATGGTAGCAGGAATGCTCACCGCTATCCGTAGCTTTGTCAATGACTGTATCGCTCAGTCTGGGGATGTGGCAGAAATCGATGCTATTGAATATGGTACATCCAAGATCATCCTGGAAGTAGAGGGATACTGCTACCTGGCCGTGGTAGTTCAAGGGGCACCCACCCAGCAGTTCATTAATCAGTTGCGGGAAAGCCTAAAAACTATTATTACCCATTATGGTAAACCGATCAGGTCTTTTGATGGAGATAATACAACTATCCCGGTGGGAGTCAAGGGAATTTTACAAAATTTATTAGATCAATCCCTTAGTCAAGGGCGTCGTGATACTCAGGAAAATCGGAAAAAAGGCAAGAAACCCCCGGCCTTATTGGTGCTTGGCTTGGGGCTTCTGGGTTTAATCGCTGTATTTGGGGGATTTTATCAGCATAGGGCTAAAATAAACCGTCGCATTGAGCAAAAAACTCAACTTGCCCTCGCCTATTATGCCCCAGAAGTGTCTGATTATGGTTTAACAGTTAAAGCCAATCGCCAGAGACTAAAGCTAGCTGGACAGCTACCGAATCAGGCTCTGCGCTCAAACGTCGAGCAAATTGCCAAAGCTGCGGCCCCTAACTTAGCGTTGGATAATCAAATTGAGGTGATCGAACTCCCCTATACTGATGAGTTAACCCAAGCTCAAGTCCAACGGGTGAGAAACACCTTGAATCAAATGGATGGAGTGGTAATTGTAGCATCTTATACAGAAGGCAGGGTGACCGTAAAAGGAGCGATACTCTATGCTAAAGATTTCCCTAAGATTATCCAAGCCTTTGAGAGCATTCCCGGTGTCAAGTCGGTCGAGAACAATTTACAACTCCACGGATTAGACGTTACCAGCCGGATCTACTTTGATCTTGGTTCAGCCCAGTTGAAACCAGAGGATATAGGCACTAAAATCCGATCAATTAAGGAATTTATGGAGCGGTATCCTCAAAAGCACCTGAGGATAATCGGCTACGCCGATCCTAGGGGTCAACTTACCGAAAATCAGGGATTGGCACAACAACGAGCCCAAATGGTAAAAGATGTGCTTGTTCAGCAAGGCATTGATCCCAAACGGCTGCAAGTGCGTGGGGTTGGCAAACGCCCCCCAGATGTTGATGCTAGTCAACCGCTGTGGTTAAATCGATGTGTCGTATTTGATCCGTTTACCAACAAACCCAGTTGAAAGCCCCTTTGGTTTAGCTAGGAGATCACAACAAGTTATGGACTTTAGTCCCTTGTCTATTCAATCTGGAATCAGGAGGTGATTCAACGACTGCAATAGATCACTAACACTAAAACCATAGTGCTGTCTGGGAACATACGGTCGGTTATCAATAGGTGTTCAAGTCCGCTGAAGAAATCATACCGTAAACCTGTTCAGATTTGGAGCCACGCCCATCTCTTAACAACTGTTTACAATCCCCGAGAGTTCAAACCAGTTGTCAGCAACCAGTAACAATGTCCACTATTGATCGAAAAATTTGCCTAGTTGGAGACTTTGGTGTAGGCAAAACTAGCCTAATCCGCCGATTTGTGGAGGGTGTGTTTAGTGACCAATATCTTTCAACAGTCGGAGTGAAAATTTCCCGCAAAATCATAAAATTTAAGGATGAAACCCGATCAGAACTGCTGGATATAAAATTGATGATTTGGGATTTAGAAGGTCATACTAAATTTAAGGGAATTTCACCAACTTATTTAAAAGGAGCTCAGGGTGCAATTATTGTTGCTGATGTAACTCGCATGGAAACCATTGAGCACATTGTTCATCATATCGATCTGTTTTTATCCATCAATCCCAAAGGGGTGATTATTACTGCCTTAAATAAATCAGACTTAGTGGATCAAGAAAAACTGGAGGAATTGAAACAGATGTTACAGAAAAAAACTGCCCAGCAAGACCAAGTCATAGCCAGTTATTATACCTCAGCGAAAACCGGGTTATACGTCGATGACATATTTCAGCAATTAGGTTGCGGAACGCTTCAACAGGAATAATTAGTTATATATATAGTGATATATAGCGGTTCTCATAGCAATGAGGTACACAAGATTTTTTCCCTGTTGCCTGTTGCCTGTTGCCTGTTGCCTGTTGCCTGTTGCCTGTTGCCTGTTGCCTGTTGCCTGTTGCCTATTAACTAAAATCCAAAATTAAAATCCAAAATATATCTCGCCTATTTTAGAAATGCTATATATCTTTATATATATAGCACAGTAGCTGATATACCTATGCTTAGTCAACTACTGAGTCAACAGGTCGAGCAATCAGCACACACTGTGTCAAGTCTCCCGGACCAAGCCCTGGGAAAAAATCTAACATCCAACATCCAACATCCAAAATCCCATGACGCCCCTCTATTGTAGTAAAGGACATGAGAATCCCAATGACAATAAGTTTTGCCGGGTTTGTGGCGAGATGCTGCCATCCTTAGCCAAAACCTTTGACACTGGGAAGATTCTGGGTGGTCGCTACCGCATCGTCCGGGAGTTGGGACACGGAGGCTTTGGACGCACCTATTTAGCTCAAGACCTTAACCGCTTTAATGAACCTTGTGTGCTAAAAGAATTTGCCCCCCAAGTTCAAGGTAACCACGCCTTACAAAAAGCAGAAGAACTATTTGAGCGGGAAGCGGGAGTTCTTTATCGACTGCAACACCCTCAAATTCCTCAATTTCGTGAGTTGTTTCAGGTACAACAACAGGACAAAGGCACCCTATTGTTGGTTCAGGACTATGTGGAGGGGCAAACCTACCGCGCTCTACTGGAGGCTCGCCGACCTCAGGGACTCCGGTTTAGTGAAGCAGAAGTGACTCAACTGCTGATCCAAATCCTGCCAGTGTTGGAATATATCCATTTTATGAGAGTGATTCATCGGGATATCTCTCCCGATAATCTGATTTTGCGCAGTACCGATGGTTTACCAGTGCTGATTGACTTTGGCGGTGTCAAGGAGGTAGCAGCAAATGTGGCATCGAAGTTCCTAGGGTCAAAGGTGGCTGGTCAAAATAAGCCAATCATAACTCGGTTGGGTAAAGTTGGCTATGCTCCCCCAGAGCAGATGCAAGGAGGAAGTGTTTTTCCCCACAGTGACCTCTATGCTCTAGGGGCAACTATATTAGTATTAGTGACTGGTCAGGAACCCCAGCAGATCATTGACCCCAATACCCTGACGTGGAACTGGCGCAGAGAGATTAGCCTTAGCTCCACCCTAGGTCGTATCCTGGATAAAATGCTTCAACCGAGACCAGGGGAACGGTACCAAAATGCCAAAGAAGTGCTGCGAGACCTCACCACTCACCTTCAATTTGCCAGTGACCCGCAATCAGCTCCATCACCCCCTCAGACTAAACCGACCTTAGCAGTTGCCCCTGGTTCCAAGCCAGTAGCGGTTAACCAGCCAGCAAGGCCAGCTAGCGGAACACCATTAACCGGCGCTAGCAATAATAACGTTTTAGATTGGCTTGGCAAGGTGGTTTTGGTATCTGTTTTAGCTGCTGCTGTATTTGGCTTTACCTTCTGGGCAACCAATTGGTGGTTCACATTCGGCAAAAGATCTAAGCCGGAACCCTCACCAAAGGAATCACCCATCGATCAACCGGACATAAAGCCACCCTCGTGGTTTCCCACAAACGAGGCAAAGCGCAAGGAATTGCTCGATCAGCGTCGTGCCAATTTGGAGATTAACGAAAAGTTCTACGTTCAGTTAGTCAATGAGGCGTTTTGGAACAAGTACCCCAATCAACAAAAACGACAGCTAGGGACTGGTTCAGAGGATGCTAAGTTAAGAGAAGAGTGGGATAAGCTGGCGTTTGAGCTATTGACCCGGATTGAGTTACTAAATTTGAGTCGGACGGCACGGAGAGGGTTGGGAAGCTATGGGACAGCAGATCTGACTCGCTGGAAGCAGCAAGTGAATCAGGTGCGCCTTTCTAGCCGTGCAGCTTATGATATTGCAGATTCTAAATTCTTTCATAAGTTTCCAGATCAGCGGGGTGAGAAGTTTATCGATAAGTCTATTGGTCAGGTGTGGCAAGGGATTGTTGGGGATACGATCAAAGCGTTGACATCAGGAAAATCCCTACAGCGCATTGAGTTTGCTGCTGGCGGAGTTCAACAAGTCAATGGAACCCTCGAGCCAGGAGACGGGAAAGCGTTTACTGCTAAACTTTCTAGTGGTCAATTCATGGAAGTGAGACTGGCTACCGATGTAAATGCGTTGTTTTCAGTTTATGGTCCTAGCCGTAAGACGACCCCCCTATTAGAAGACTCAACCGAACGGGAGTGGAGCGGGGAGCTGCCAGCATCTGGCTTCTATGAGTTTGTGGTAGTTTCTCAAGCTTCTCAACCGATTAATTATCGACTTAACTTTAGGGTTGAAGATTAGTTATTGGTAATTTATAGCAGTTCTCAATTGGGTGAGCTATAGCGGTTTTTAGTCTAATAATGTGGGTTCTATAGCGCTACGCGCAATGGCATTGGCAAGAGGCATGCATGCAAAGGTGCGCTTTCCGCATCTAATTATTAAATTCGCCACGGGTCGCACCTAAAAGTTCACTAAAACAGCTTTTGCTGCTTGTATCAATGTCAAACACCTTAATGCGTAGTGCTATAGCAGAAGTCATTTGTCAGAAGTCAAATGTCAGAAGTCAAACTCTTGCGCTTCTTGATGCAATAGCGAGTGGGGGAAACCCCCAAGACCGCTTAGGTGCGCTTTCCGTTGGCGAATTAAATTCGCCACGGGTCGCACCTCTGCATCGCTTACAAAGGGTGTGAGACTAATGTCGATGTCCTAACTGCCCTGGCGACTGCTATATAACAACCGTTTAGAATTCCCCGGCGGGGGACAGTTCAATTATTGAGTTAGTTGTAGACACTACTGGTTCAAATATTAAGTTAGTGATCGGATCTACTGTAGACACTACTGGTTCAAGGTTAGAACCCAGACTGAGTTGGTTCTGTTCACGGTACATACGGGCAAGAGCACCAGTGAAGCCAGCGTTGTAGTCAAGAGCGACTTCATTAATGGCATAGTTAGTTCGATCATCGACATAGGCATTATCCTCTGGTTCAGAGGGACCACCTACCAATGCACCATAGAGAATGTTGAGGTTGTCCGTTGGTGATTCGATGTCATTGGTGGTAGAACCATGGGCTCCACGATGGTGGGGATTCTTGGGAGAATTGTGGCCAAAACCGACGACATAACTGAAATTGTTGGGATTATCCCCAAGAATGTAGTCAATTTGATCAGCCGCAAAATCGGAGTAACGACCATTACCATCATTAACGGTATCACTATAAATACCAGCAAGAAAAGCGGTATTGGCAGCATATCGTAGGGAACCCCAGTCATTGAACCAAGCTAGTCCACCCTCAGTATATTCGATACCTTCACCACTATCGTCACTCCAGTAGTCCAGCCAGCGTTCTACTTCGATACGGTACCTATCCTGGTCAGTTTCCTGAGCAAGAAGGATGCCAGTACCATGGACTTTTTGATCCCAGGATTGAGTCTGAGTAGGATCAATACCTAGGTAGTAGCTTTCGGCTTTATCCAAGTAGGTCTGGTCACCGGTTGCTTTGTACAGCCAAGTTGCAGACCAGGCCAGTTCGTCTTCGTAGCCACTCCAAGAATTGTAGAAAATAGCAGCATCGGGGATAGAGTCAGAGTAGTTACCTTGATAGGTCTCGGCAAAGTCAAATAGGGCTTTCGCGTTATTGAGTAGTTGATTAGCGTAACTGTTGTTTGTGGATTGGAAGGCAATTGAGGCAGCAGCTAAGGCCGCAGCAGATTCACCAGCTAGGTCAGAACCGGGATTTAAAGGATCAATTTTGTACGCTGGTCGCACCATGGTCATGGTTTCCGGCGGTCCCCAGAAGCTATGGTCGATGTCACCGGATCCAACCTGTGCCCAGAATTCTTCGGTTTGACCGTTACTGTCTGTGATGTGGGCTTTGAGTATGTAATCGGTACCCCACTTAATCGCATCCAAAGCCTCATCCCATTGACCCATGTGCTGGTAGGCATCTTCATATTCGATTGCCCCCCAAGCTAGCATAGTCATGGCAGCAGCCATGGGGAAGCCGAACTTGACGTGGTCTCCAGCATCGTAATAACCGCCAGTGAGGTCAACTCCTACATCAGCACCATCGTTGAGAGCAGAATCCCCGCGCCATGGGATGCGATTGTCCTCAGGAAGTTTACCGGAGCGCTGAGCTTCATAAAATAAGAAGGACTTTTCGACAGCGTCAGCATAGTTGAACTGTGGTGAAACATTGGTGTTGATGATACTGGGTACAGTCTCACCATTTCCATTGGATGAGTCGAGTTGAACAGGAGTAGATTCATTCATTAGTCATTAAAAATTAGTAATCTTTGATAACAAAGCAAGTCAAATTACCCCTGTTTAATACTGGGAAAACGAAACAGGTCAAATTACCATTTTTTGTTGTTTATGAAGATAAAAACAACAAAACAAGTTAAATTACCCCTGTTTAATACAGGGACAATGAACTAGCCTCTAATTCCCCGTCAATAAAGGAGATAATAGGGCCTCATATTTGATTGACAAAAGCACTTTAAATTTGAGTAGTACTACTCTTAATGGCTACACCGAAATAGTTTTGTTTTGTAACGATAGCTAATATTAGCTTACAACTGTCAGGATATTAGTGTTAAATAAAACTAGAAGTTATTGTGAATTTTTAGTAAAGAATTAAAATCCCTAACACACAGTATCTTGAACTAAGCAGTTTTCAATTGGGTTCGGTACAAAATTTTTGGATTTTAGGGAACAGGGAACAGCGGATCTGGGAACAGGGAGTAGTGATGCAGCGCTATACTTTATTAACTCTTGCCTCTTGCCTCTTGCCCTACTCTTAGGGAACAGCGGATCTGGGAACAGGGAGCTAAGGTTGTGGGCCACGCTTACTGGCAGAGCCAGACGCTGCTTGAGGTGCGAACGGAGCTGGAAGGTAGCGCCGTCTTGAGGAGCCAGTTGCTCATATAACTTCCCGCGCCCCCCACACTCCCCACACTTACCACACTTACCACACTTACCACACTTACCACACCCCATCTCCCCACCCTCCCCGCGCCCCCGCCCCATCTTGTTAATCTGGCGGACAGAGGAAATTCTTGAGTTTTTCCGGCATTTCCTCAAAATTCTCTAGAAGGAAGTCCATTATGGCCAGATGGTACAAATCGATGGGCATGGGAGAGCGATAGTTATCACCTCTGGCAAACCAGCGCTGTACTGTGGCATCGCTACGGGAGCAAATACAGGCTATGACTTCGTAAGTAACCAACCATTTCCCATAAAACTTAGGTGCGCTTGACCTTGGCGAATTCAATTCGCCACGGGTCGCACCTGTTGTGGTGTCATAGCAATTTGGCAGTTACTGTAGCGCTGGATTAAGGCTCGGTCTTTTTCGGTTAGAGGACGGGGCTTTTTCATAAGGCGTCCTCTACTGCTAGAGTTTCTATGTCTTGTGCCGGGGCCAGTACGGTGATGGCTAGTTCAGTACCCCAGTCAAGTTGGTGATCATGGGGTTTCGAGGGAATGCGATCGCGTAGCGGCTCGTACCGAGCATCCCATAGCGGCTCGTACCGAGCATCGTTTTCGTGGTAGGGGTGACCCTCACCATCAGGGTGAATTGGTTTTAACATAGGATTTATCTCCTTGTCTAAGGGGAGGACCCATAAGCCAGCGCCAGTCGTGTAATCTTTGCGCTGGCTTCTTTGTATCTCCTTACTTTTAAGATAACACAAAAACTTTAAATAGGATTCAACCGTTAAAAAACTTAAAAAACTAATTTGGGAGTAGCGTCAGAGTATTTTTGTTGTTCGCCTGACGGTGTTTTACGTACTGACTATGCTAATTAGTTGTGAAAATTTAATTAATAAAGTAGTGATGTTATCAACTTTTTGAGGTAACTTAAACGGCGGGAAGTTAAGCATAGTAAAGCGTTTATAGACTTTGGTACTATCTCAAATCTAATTCCTTAAAATGCAATTTTTAAAGAAAGCTAAAGCTTGACAAAAAAACTTGTTTTGCTATATGGTATTTGAGGCTCATATTGTTGGAAGACGTCATGAGCTTGACAACAGTATGAATTAGTGTTTAAAACATTGAATAAACTTGTGTTCACAAGTTTTAATTCAGATAAACATCACGTTGTAGTAGGCAAATAATTGCGGTCGCTACAGAAAAATTAATCAGGGAAATATCTATGACAATATTTGTTTCATATTTTGTTATTATTTATGAACATACCATGGAGGTTGAGCCAATGGATATCATTGATATCGAGGTGCAGGAAACGATTTTCCGAGGCAAGACTATTTTCCCAGTTGACTAACCAAAGTTATTGAAACTATGCTCAATTGCAACAGATTAGGTTGTTTGTGCCAGACCAGCGTATCTCTGGGTAAAGTTCAGCGGTTGAAGAGGGTGATTGTATTAATCACAATCTTTGCTTTACTCGAAATGGTTGTGGGCTTTGTTAGCCACAGTTTAACTCTCAAAGCTGATTCCGCTCACATGCTGGCAGATATTGTAGCAATGAGTATTGCTTTGCTTGCTGCATGGCTGGCTCAACGCTCCTCGAAGTCTCGAAAGCAAATGAGCAATCAACCAATTGAAGTTTTAGCTGGTCTGATCAATAGTATCGGTCTAGTGGCTATGTCTGTATGGATTGGGCGAGAAGCGATCGCCCATCTGCAAGGGACACCTGAGGAAATCCTCAGTTTGCCGATGCTAGTCACTGCGTTAATTGGCGTAGTGATCAACAGCATTAACCTCTATTGGCTAGGGGAAAATACCGAGCAAGATATCAATTTGCGTGGTGCGTTTTTGCACGTACTGGCGGACGTAGTTAGCTCAATCGGCACGATAATAGCTGCTTTAGCAGTTGGGATTTTCAACTGGCCTCAGGCGGATGCGATCATCAGCTTTAGTGTAGCTATTTTGATTGGCTTAAGTACTCTTCCTCTACTGCAGCAAACTCTGGAAAAATTATTTAGGGAATCATCAACAACTAAGACGATGGCGATAGAAAAACTCCCTCAACAGTCAGGCTGGCTAGAGTTAGGAAAGACCGATTTAGTGTCTTTGATAAAACTCAAAGAGGATTGAAAATTCCTGGACAGTTATTGAATTTGATCTGATATTTTTCGTGAATTTTTAGGTAAGCATTCAGCGGTCAGCGGTCAGCGGTCAGTGGTCAGCGGTCAGCCGTCAGCCGTCAGCTTTGTGGCACAGGCTAGAAGCCTGTGACGTAGCCCATCTGGTTGACTGACAAAACTTAATGAAAAGCATAATCGTAGGTTTTTACCTTAAATTCGAGTCGATAGTACCTTTTCTGATGTTGTTTGCGGGAGGCCATGGCTGGGTCAGGGTCGTAATTAGAGGTGAAACGTACCTGATGAATAAGTTTCCAGCCAAAGGCTTTGGCAGATTTGACCCACTCCCAACCAATACGAAAGTAGCTGTTGCCTCGTGCGCCAATGGGTATCGACCCACCGACGTTTGCCAGTCTTGACGACCTCAACTCCAACTGCCGTGACATACAGCGTGGCTACAGCTAAGATAAACCATAACCGAGATAGGGCAGACACAGAACGAATTTTCGACTTGTGCACATTCGGTGCCATTGGACTGATCATCCAAGAAGTTTTCTTCAATATCAAATCGCATTCCATATTCCTGCGCATGTTTGGAGGGTCGTCTTTTCATCGCTAACAATCGCCCAAAACTCACCATTGACATTGTTGCGACCAAAGATGAGATGGACCCAACCGTACCTTTGTTCTTTATGCAACCTGACATTGTGAAAGCACAAGGCAGCTCCGTGTTTGAAATGAAAGTCTTGAAGCTGGCACCAGCCAATGCCCTTCCGCCAAATCCAAGTATCCTTTTTCACACGAATCCGATAATGCCAGCCCCATTGAGTAGTTAACCTAATCAAATCGGTGTGGACAAAGCCTCGGTCTGCTAGCAATATCACCTTAACCCCTTCACCGCATAGCCCTCTGCCTTGTTCCAACATTTCCCGATAGTCTTTGAAGGCGACAGAGGCGCTACCATGTTCCATCACCCGCCAGACCACTGGCAACGCTCGTCCCCGATGCACCACCGCCAAGCGCACCAAGCAATACTCATCCCAAAACAACGATGTATCTAAGCTTAGATATAGACACTCTTGTTTCCAATCCGCCAAGGCTGACTGGATCAGGGGTTTATACAAGCGATGAACGTGCTTTGCGGGCATTGTACAGCCACCGTTGCATCCGACGTTGTTTGCTTTGAGCATAGTGACCACGACAGGGTATGTGGGGAATCCAACGGGTCAAATTAACTTCCGAGGAAGTTACCGTAAGAATAGTGGAGCCTTATTTAATAAGTTTTAACCCTTTTTCTCATAGCCAGTCCCCTATAAAGGCTCCACTATTCTAAGGTTTCGTCTCCTATCTGGAGTAGACCAACCACCATCCATAAACAGGTGGTCAGATGACTCAGATGCGCCCAGTCAGAGGGTTGACCAATCTTTGTCTTCAAGGCATTGTAGAGGCGGGAGTTTATTTTCACAGCATTTTTGGGATGTGAGTGGTTTCTTTCCTGAGAATGCTGGCTCCCCCAACCAGATGTCAATGCCCAAAGCGCCCATCCCTGGTAAGGGGTTCGTGAAATCGCGCTCAACTTTTGTCAGTCAACCAGCGTAGCCCATAAGCTGAAAGCTGAAAGCTGAAAGCTGAAAGCTGAAAGCTGATAACTGATAGCTGATAGCTGATAGCTGATAACTGATAGCTGACGGCTGATAGCTGAATGCTTACTGCGATGCCAACCAAATTTCTCTAGCAGCAGCGTTTCCATAAAGCTTCCTTGGTTCAACCACTAGCAAGGGTTCACCAACATGGTTAGGTAAGTTAAGATTGCTCTCGGGGTGTTGCATCATTGCTGGATGATTTGACAAGTGTTGACTGTCTGCTCTTGGGACTTTTCCTGATTTGCCAGACACTGATAAATCATCTAAATTATCACCAGGCTGGCCCAGGAAATCCGTGACAAAGACTACTGGACGGGAGCTATCCCAATATTCCTGAAGTTTCTGTTTAGTAATCCCGTATTGCGGTTTTGGTCCTGGAAATTCAGGGGGTAAACGATTGAAGCCACTATCTGTCAGAACGAGTACGATCCGATAGGCTGTATTATCTTTGCCTTTAGCCCAACCCGCTGGAAGATCGAAAGATGGGCAAGACAGGGAGGAGGAGAAATTGTTCGGTTCTTCTTTAGTCTCTGGCTTTAGTACTACTTCGTATTTCTTCAATTCTTCTGCTCTGTTCCCTGTTCCCGTCTTGATGCAAAGCGCGAGTGGGGGAAACCACGGCAGTCGCTCATGGGGGAGACCCCCAAGACCGCGCTGCCTCCCCAAGACCGCGCTGCATCGCTGTTCCCTGTTCCCAAGTGCCCTATCCCCACAACTGCCACGAAGTCTATGGTCTTGGTTGAGGTAGTAGCTCATAGCACCAGCAGCTCCTAGTTCTCGTGACCCTTCAAATGTCCAGAGGGTGGATAGTCCTAAGGTAGGATTGGCGGTTTGAATCAGGGTTTTGGCGGAACGGATGTCTTGGAGAGTGGTAAAACTATGGGTAAATGTCAAATAAACGAAGAAGAAGCTGAGGAAAATAGATACGGATGCTGACTTGGCACGTTTCAGCAGCAGGAAAATGCCACCAATCAGAAAACCACTACTAAACCAGAGTGCGATCGCATAAATTATGCCATCGAAGTCTCGATAGTTGGATAATTCTGCTAATTTGCTGACCCAATTGGGATTCCAAAGCCTAGCACTAATCCCCACTAACCCGGAAATAACACCTAAACTACAGAAGCTGACCGCTGCTGCAATTCGCCCCTGTCTCTGCTTCTGGTCTTGGCAACGAGACCACCAACCAGCACATAGGATAATTAGGGGTGGGATACTAGGAATACTGTAATATACTAAACGAGACGATAGGGGAAGAAAGGCGACGATAGGCAGTGTTGCCGCAATGACTAGGAGCAATATCCCTGATGACCTGGAATTTGTGAAAGTCTGGTCACTGGAAGCTTCCCTAAACCCTAGCTCCCTCCCTTCTTGCTTCGGGTCCCAATAGGAATCGGATAACCCTACTGAGGTCTCAAAGCAGGGATGGCAGTTTTGGTTTGTGTAGCGGTAACTATTGGGTTGTTGGCTACTATCTGAGTAGTTTGGTGAGTAGCTTGGCAAGTAGTTTCGGGAGTAGTTTGGCCAGTAGTCCTGCCAAGCGCTATAGAGTGCTTGGGGTAGTACCACTATCCACGGTAGGCACCAGATTGCTGTTACAACTAAATAGCCTATGGCACTGACTTTAGATACTTCATAATCTGGTGGCCATCGGGTATCCGCTATCCGCTTGAGATTTTCGTTGAACAGAAAGTAGTGGAAAAAGCCTGGGTTAGCCTGTTCTACTGCCATAAACCATGGCAAGGTTACTAGAGAGGTCACGATTATTCCTAGCCGAATTCGCAATTGCTGGAATAGTCTCCAGCTCCGTTGTCTAAATGCGATCGCTAAACAACCAATCAGGGGAAATCCTAGGAATACTGGCCCTTTGGTTAAGACACACAATCCTAAAAGACTATACAGACTTAACCAGTAGATCCAACAGTGAGGTGCCCTCTCTAACCGCCACAAGCAATAATAGGTAGCTAAGAGCAAGGTGGCCAAGAGTACATCGATCAGAATCTGGTGGGTAAACACAAACCAGCCAGTAGTCGAGCAAAGCATTAAAGCTGCTAGACGACCAGCGGTAGGATTCCAGAGTTCTCGCGCCCATTTCCAGGCAACTATCGCACCAAGCCAACCGATAATGGCTAGAGGGAGCCGTGCTGCGTACTCTGTGGAACCCCATAGGGTCGTACTGGTTGCTATCAGCCAATAAAGTAATGGGGGTTTATTCAGGTAGGGTGAACCGTTGAGATGAGGCGTAATCCAATCCCCACGTAACAGCATTTCACGGGCAACGCCGCCGAAGTGACCCTCGTGGGGTTCATACAATCCATATCCACTCAAGCCATGAATTAACACCAGCAACCCCAATAGTAATACGATCACGTCACTCCAGCCAGTAGTAGCAGAGGGGATCCGGGCTAATGGTTGATGCTTCAACACAATGGTTAAGGTCAATGATGGGTTGGTATTTTACACCCTAATACCAATATTTTTCAACTTGCTCTAGTAGTATTTGCTTAAAAGCTAGTCCAGCTCCCAATCTTCAATTTGTAGTCCACGAACTCTGCTAAATTCAGCCGTATTATGAGTAACCACAATTAAATTATTAGCAAGGGCGATCGCAGCGATTTGTAAATCATAAGGTCCGATTGGTGTTCCCATAGCTGCTAAATCAGCCCGGATTTGTCCTGCTATTCTGGCAGGATTGCTGTCTAACGGTAGAATCGTAAACTGACTGAAAAATCGTTGCAAAAGTGCTAAATTTATTGACTGTTTGGTACTACGATAAGCACCGTAATATAACTCCATCTCGGTTATGGAGCTGATAAAAATATTCTCTGGTTGTTCGGTAGCAAGGCGAGATGTCACCGCCGGACTGGTATTGTTCAACAGCCGAATGCAAACATTGGTATCCAAAAGGTAGCTCAAAATAGACTCTCCCTGGTTTCAAACTCTTCTTGCTTCCCCCGCTCTAACGGTTCTCCCGCCCAACCCCCAATTACTTCCTCAAAAAAACCAGGCATCCAGCCTTGGGGTGTTTCTAGTTTTAAGGATGATTTTAATGGATTAAAAACCACCATAACTTCTAATTCTTCGTTCGTTATCCCTACTGGAACGTCCAGATGTAAAATACCATCAGACCCCACATGGGAGATTACTTTAATGCTTTCCATCGTGCTTTCTGCGTTATAGAACTTATCCAAGTTTATAGCAGTTCTAAATTGGGTGAGCTACTTCGTCCGGGAAGTGTGGGTCTTGTGGGAGGTGTGGGATGTGTGGGGGCAGAGGAGAGACAGGGAAGTGTGGCTGAAAGGGGTAGGTTTTTTACATCAAGGTCAAACGGTTTCACAACTTGCCTTTTGATTTGGCCTACCCATTTCTAATTTCTTCCGGATCTAGACAGAGCAATCAAGGATTAAGAAATAGTAGATGCACCCTGACTAATCCCTCAGCTACCCGCTGGGGATTTTTTTTGTTCAATTTTGTCTCAACCAATCTATCAGTTCTAAATTCTTCCGGATCTAGAGAGAGCAATGAAGGAATAAGAAATAGTAGATGCACCCTGACTGATCCCTCAGCTACCGGCTGGGGATTTTTTTTTTTCAATCTTGTCTCAACCAATCTATTAGTTCTATGTGGAATAGCCATCTTGGCTGTCTCCTTGGCCTAAGCATTTCTAAATTCTTCCGGATAATGATAGAGCCATGAAGGATTAAGAAATAGTAGATGCACCCTGACTGATCCCTCAGCTACCAGCTGGGGATTTTTTTTGTTTAATTTTGTCTCAACCAATCTATCAGTTCTAATTTCTTCCGGATCGAGAGAGAGAAATGAAGGATTAAGAAATAGTAGATGCACCCTGACTCATCCCTCAGCTACTCGCTGGGGATTTTTTTTGTTTAATTTTGTCTCAACTAATCTATCAGTTCTATTTGGCTTACCCATTTCTAATTTCTTCCGGATCGAGAGAGAGGAATGAAGGATTAAGAAATAGTAGATGCACCCTGACTCATCCCTCAGCTATCGGCTGGGGATTTTTTTTGTTTAATTTTGTCTCAAGTAATCTATCAGTTCTATTTGGCTTAATCATTTTTAATTTCTTCCGGATAATGATAGAGCAATGAAGGATTAAGAAATAGTAGATGCACCCTGACTCATCCCTCAGCTAATCGCTGGGGATTTTTTTTGTTCAATTTTGTCTCAAGTAATCTATCACTTTTGAGAAATGCACTCCTGATCAATGCGATGGGTTTTGCCCCGCTACGCGAACGGGTTTCTAAATTGTTCCGGATTAAGATCGACCGATAAAGGATTAAGACATAGTAGATGCACCCTGACTCATCCCTCAGCCAGGGTAAGCGGAAGAAAAAGGGATAACCCATCCTGTTATCGATTCCATAGTAAGGTGTCTAGTCTAAGGTGAACAGAGGTGTAGCAATTGCCCTCTTGAAATTTGGTGTCAGAGTTATGAAAAAAATTCCAACAATTTTTGAACGGGGAGATAATTTTAAGGTTATTAACAAAGTGCGCTCAGGTTGCGAGTGGGTGATCGCTGGCGAAGGAATAGCTACGGAAAAACTTGATGGAACTAATGTACGCTTAAGTGTGGTTTCTGGCAAATGTATACATTTAGAAAAACGGCGTAATCCAACCAAGAAACAAAAACAGCTTGGCATACAAGATGGTTGGTATGTAGATGCTAACTCGGACGATCCAGCTGATCAATGGATCTTTGAAGCGATGAGAAACACAGATCTATCTGACGTACCGGATGGGAAACATTGTGCGGAAGCTTTGGGACCAAAAATTCAGGGTAACCCATTAAAGCTAAAGGAACATATTTGCGTACTGTTTAACTTACAAGCTCCTGTGTTTGAGAATATTGCTAGAACCTTCAACGAACTAAGAGACGCATTAACAGATCTAGAAAGTTTGTATTCCCCTGGGTGCAGGGCAGAAGGAATTGTCTTTCGCCACGAGGATGGACGCCAAGCAAAAATTAAATGCAAAGACTTCTGATTGACGATTGATTATCATTGCCTTTGACATCCCGCTGGATATTTTTGTTATTCAATCTTGTCTCAACCAATCTATCAGTTCTAATTTCTTCCGGATCTAGAGAGAGCAATGAAGGATTAAGAAATAGTAGATGCACCCTGACTCATCCCTCAGCTACCCGCTGGGGATTTTTTTTGTTCAATTTTGTCTCAACCAATCTATCAGTTCTATTTGGCGACCGCGTTTCTAATTTCTTCCGGATCGAGACAGAGCAATCAAGGATTAAGAAATAGTAGATGCACCCTGACTCATCCCTCAGCTACCCGCTGGGGATTTTTTTTGTTCAATTTTATCTCAACCAATCTATTAGTTTGATTTGGCTTACCCATTTCTAATTTATTCCGGATCAAGACAGAGCAATCAAGGATTAAGAAATAGTAGATGCACCCTGACTCATCCCTCAGCTATCGGCTGGGGATTTTTTTTGTTTAATCTTGTCTCAACCAATCTATTAGTTTGATTTGGCTTACCCATTTCTAAATTGTTCCGGATCTAGATCGACCAATCAAGGATTAAGAAATAGTAGATGCAACGTGACTAATCCCTCAGCTACCCGCTGAGGTTTTTTTAATAGACCTCTTGCAAAATTCC
This sequence comes from Moorena sp. SIO3A2, assembly GCF_010672265.1. Taxonomy (NCBI): domain Bacteria; kingdom Bacillati; phylum Cyanobacteriota; class Cyanophyceae; order Coleofasciculales; family Coleofasciculaceae; genus Moorena; species Moorena sp. SIO3A2. Next base: position 297,456 of record NZ_JAAHHC010000011.1, on the reverse strand, counting down.
AAAAATATCGCTCTTGAGCACTTACTAGGAGCGCCTGCCAGTATAATTATACTGAAAGCATTACTGGACAATACTTTCGGAATTTAAAACCTGTTAGTTTCCGTAAGCATTATAAATTTACGGAAGAATATTAGATATCCCGATGGGTAAAGGGCTTAGCATTCTCACCAACATAAGTAGCCGCAATGTGACCATTACCTGTAACCTTGTATTTGTAAGTCACCAATCCCTCTAACCCCACTGGACCACGGGGGGGCATTTGTTGAGTGCTAATTCCTACTTCTGCTCCAAAACCATAACGGAAACCATCGGCAAAGCGAGTAGAACAGTTGTGGAAAACATTAGCGGCATCCACTTGATTTCCGAAGCTATCTGCTACCTCCTGGTCTTCAGTAACAATTGCATCCGTATGTCTGGAACCATAAGTATTGATATGGTTAATCGCTTCTTCTACAGAGTCTACTACTTTGATAGAAAGAATTAAATCACTGTATTCTGTAGACCAATCCTCATCCGTTGCTACCGAGATTGGGATAATCTCACGGCTAGCTTCATCCCCTCGTAATTCTACATTACGCTTTTTCAAAGCTTCTGCTGCTAGGGGCAAGAAACGAGGAGCAATTGTTGAATGCACCAGCAGGGTTTCAATCGCATTACAAACCGCTGGATATTGCGTTTTAGCATCAACGGTGATAGTTACCGCTTTTTCCAAGTCAGCTGCTGCATCAATATAGAGGTGGCAAATCCCATCAGCATGACCAAGTACTGGGATACGAGTATTCTCCTGCACAAACCGAACAAAAGCATTCGACCCTCTGGGGATAATCAAATCCACATAGTTGTCTAGTTGTAACAGCTCTTTGATTTCTTCTCTAGTGGTTAACAACTGTACCGTTGCTGGGTCAACTGCTGTGGTAGATAATCCTTTATGAATTGCTTTGACTAGGGTTTCACAGGAGCGAATTGCTTCTTTACCGCCTTTGAGGATAACACCATTACCGGATTTAATCGCAAGAGAGGTAATTTGAATTAAGGCATCGGGACGAGCTTCAAAGATAACCCCTAAAACTCCTAAGGAACAAGTGACTCGTTTGAGGATTAGTCCTTGATCCAGTTCTCGATGAATTTGGACATTGCCCACAGGATCACCAAGGTTGCCCACATCTCGCACCCCCTGAATAGCCCCCTTGAGCTTCGTTTCGTTCAACTTCAGGCGATTGTAAAGGGGTTTGGGAATTTTATCTGCCTCAGCCGCTTGGCAGTCTGCAGCATTCGCCGCTAGGATTTCCGGTGCTGCAGCTTCCAAGGCTTGGGCTATTGCCTCAATAGCTTCATTTTTAGCCTTTGTTGAGAGAACCGCTAACTTCTGTGCAGCTTGACGGGTTTTTTGAGCGATCGCACTTAGGGGTATGGATGCAAGTGGTGTAGCTGTCATGGTTTTGATTTTGGAGGCAATACCAATACGTGATCAGCAGTGTAGCAAATTGACGCTCCCAGAGGGTGCAGGCCGTGCTATTCTTGGGGATTCTTGCTTGCCCCAAACCCCCATCATCGGCTAAACCATCAAGGTATACATCAGGTTGACTATAAGATTAACTTTGCGAAAACGCGATCGCATACAGCCGCTGTGGATAGTAGTAAATAGCTTACGCAATTCAGCCATCGATACCCCTTAGTTGGTCGAGCTGTGATCTAACAGCAAGACACTCAGAGGGTATTTTTTTTGGAACAGCTCAAAGGCTTGTCCCAGCTAAATACTAGTTGTCTGATGTCTGAGCAACCTTACGCTGAAGTTATACCATTGGTTAACTCTTTGGTTAACGTTGGGAAAACCCGTACGCATACAGCCACTGTGGATAGTAGTAAATAGCTTACGCAATTCAGTCATCGATACCCCTTAATTCCTCTGTCTGTGATCTAAGAGCAAGACAGGGGTATTTTTTTTGTGTAACAGCTCCAAAGGGTTTTCCAGCTACATACTAGTTGCCTGACGTCTGAGCAACTCCTCTTACTATCAACTTATACCTAAGGTTAACTTTCCGAAAACGCGATCGCATACAGCGGCTGTGGATAGTAGTAAATAGCTTACGCAATTCAGCCATCGATACCCCTTAGTTGGTCGAGCTGTGATCTAACAGCAACAGACTCAGGGGTTATTTTTTTGGGAACAGCTCACAGTAATAGGTACTATAGCTACATAGCAAAAAGCAAAAATTGACTTTTGCCACAGACTCAATGTTAATTTTAACTACTCACATCAGCCAATAGTTCCATTTGAGCCTAAATCTAAGATGCTCTATAACTATATAATTGTCGGTGCTGGTTCAGCAGGTTGTGTCCTTGGTGACATACTCCCACACTGACTCTGCTCTTACAGAGCCGCTCCGCGAACGAGTGAGCGTGTGGGCTTCTTGCCAACTCCACCCAACGGTTAGGATACTCGGCAAGCTTTATTAACGACACGGGATGACCCTCCGCGCCGGAACAATACAAAAAAGTTCTATTTTTAGTTAGTAGGTGGCGGTTAGCTCTTAATTTGATAAACCCTACTGTTTTTTAGTATAGACGAAAAATAAAATATCAAAGTTCCTGTCCGCCATTCATCCCACGCCGACCTTTCGGCAAAGCCGACGCGGGGCGCGTTCGGTGCGGACGTGGGGCATAAGCGCGCATGAAGCTAACCGCCTCACGGAAAACCCCAACACTAGAGTATTGCTACTGGAAGCTGGCAAGCCAGACCGCGAGCGGTCAATTCACATCCCCATCGCCTTTCGCGCCCTATTCAGAACTGAATACGATTGGAGTTACTATACACAACCCCAAAGCAATCTGAACAACCGCAAATTGTTCTGGCCCCGTGGCAAGGTTCTAGGTGGCTGTAGCTCTATCAACGCCATGATATATATTCGAGGTCACCGCTGGAACTATGACCACTGGCACGAATTAGGGAATAAGGGGTGGAGTTTTTCTGAGGTGCTGCCCTATTTTAAGAAAGCCGAAAACCAGGAAAGGGGAGCGTCTGAATACCATGGCACTGATTGTCCGCTCAATGTCGCCAATTTGCGCTACACCAACCCCCTATCTCAGGTGTTTGTCGAAGCAGCTACAGAAATAGGCTTGGAAAACACCAAGGACTTCAACTGTCGGGAACCAGAAGGAGTAGGATTTTATCAGGTAACTCAGAAAAACGGTAAACGTCATAGTACCGCTGCTGCTTACTTAAAACCCTGCCGCCCAATTATCTAACTGATCAAACAGATTTACAGGTTTTGCTTACTGGCATCAAGCTGTGTCGTCAAATACTTCAGGCGTCAGCATTTGAGACCTTTCGGGGGGAGGAACTTTTCCCTGGAACTCAAGTCGAGCAACTCGATGAAATTGCTGCCTACATCCGCGATACCGCTGGCACATTGTATCACCCAGTTGGAACTTGCAAGATGGGGAATGACCCAATGGCAGTGGTTAACTCCCGCCTGCAGGTACATAGTATAGAGGGGTTACGAGTTGTAGATGCCTCAATCATGCCCACTATCGTTGGTGGTAACACGAATGCCCCAACCATAATGATTGCCGAAAAAGTAGCTGATTTGCTGATGGAGGAAGAGCCAACACCATTTAGGAATTAACCCTTAAGTTTACCCATCATTTCTGCTTCATTCCAGTAGGACAAAACCTTTTGAATCTTACCGTCATCATTAATTTCAAAAACACTGATGCCTTCAGCAGTAGCCTCACGACCATTCTTAGCAGACACCTGCATCCTCCACTTTACCGCTGCTCCATTGCCAGCAATAAAAATTTGCTCTTGTGAGATGTCAAAGCTGTTAAAGAAGCTAGACAGTAGTGCAAAGAACTTCTCCGAGTCCTCAGAGACGTTGATTGGTGGCTTTCCCACTGGGTCATAAATCACTGCATCTTCAGCAAAAATCTCTACCCAGCCACCTGGATTCATGGCTGCCATGTTAGCAAAATAGACATTGATGACTGATGCGATCGCTTCTGTTGACATAGTTTCTATATGACTTCACCTTTCTATTATCTGTTAAATTCTGTCGTTAGCTAAAATCCCAGCCAAAAGGCAAAAGGCAGATGTTTGACCCGGTGGTGCGTTACAGGGCGGGCTGTGCCAACCCTGGCGCTATAGCGGAAAATGAGGATGAGCCCGCCCTTAACGCACCCTACGCCACTAATCATTAATCAGGGCAATAACCATGCCAGAATACGTTTAGCAATTTTCTTAGAACCAGGCTTGGGCGAGAGCAAACCGGACAATAGCTGACGCAACATCCAAGGTGCAATCCTGATTAAACATGAACGTAGCAGCCATTGTAGTATTACTAGAAGTAGGCCACAGCTGACTATGCCCACTATAATTATCAACCATCTCCAGGGTTGAGCAAGTATTAGCTGTAATACACCAGGAATTACCAGCACTGCCAGAATCACCAGGATTATCATCAGCGCTGATAGTCCCCAAGCCAGCTTAGGGAAGTTGGGTGATGGTTTCAGGCGTAGCTGAGCCAAGATTTGAGTGATCAGCCAGTAGTGAGCGTCAGCAATTTGACAACAAAAGTCAGGATTCTCCAGACAGTCTCTGTTGATCTGGTGAAGGATTTCTCCATCAAGGGCAATCACACTCCGCATCAGTGCCTGTGCTCTATCAACTGGTAGATAGTAGGTAGAAAAGGTCAATCCAGACTGGAGGCGGTTTTCCCAATCCAGCAGGGCTAAATGGCGTAAATCACTAAGCAACTTTCCGGAAATATCAAGGCCGTGACCAGTCTCTTTTGCTTGTTTAATTTTTGTAAGAATGTCTTGATTTAAATCAAAGCGAATGCTATGAAACAGCACGCGGGAGCGTGTTATTTGTTCTTGCTCAACCTTGATGTATGACTCTATCTTCATACCTTGCCCCTGGTCAAGGGTTTGAGAGTGCTGTTGGGAATGACGCCACACAGGACTAACCAGATTACACCACCACAGCACAATAAAGGTTTTCAGGCTCCCAAATCAAGCCTTCAACAGCCGCAATTTCTTCCTAGCTTAGTTTCCTTAATAGCTGAATGGGTCAGGGAGTCAGTGCTTAGTCTACTTTATGGTCAATCTTAAGCCTTTTATCATAAACCTTAAACCCTCAACTTTCAACTTTCAACTTTTAACTTTTAACTTTCAACCTTAAACCCTCAACTTTTAACTTTCAACTTTCAACTTTCAACCAAGCTGATAGCTGACTAAGCCACGATAAACTGAAAGAATATTAAGAAATGTTAAGAGCTGGAGTGTTGAGAATGCAGACAATCAGGTTAGGTCAGGATGGTCCGATGGTCACAGCCTTGGGAATTGGAACGTGGTCATGGGGAGACAAGCTGTTTTGGAACTATGGCAGTGACTACGCCACTACTCAGGTAAAAGAAGCATTTGAGGCAACCTTGGATGCTGGAATTAACTTTTTTGACACCGCTGAGGTGTATGGACTAGGAGAATCCGAATCCCTGATCGGACGGTTTATGAAGCAGCTGGGACGGAAAACCCAGATTGCTACTAAGTATTTTCCTTTACCCTGGCGATTTAGCGCTCAGTCAGTTTCTGATGCCTTGAGTGACAGTTTGAAACGTCTGCAAGTCGAGCAAGTGGAACTGTACCAAGTACATATGCCTTTTAGTTTCTTGATCAGCCAACAGACCTTGATGAATGCTCTAGCTGATGAAGTGAAGCGTGGTCGGATTGGTGCAGTTGGTGTCAGCAACTATTCCGCTAAGCAAATGGCAGAAGCTCACAGTTACTTAGCAGCCCGTGGCATACCCCTAGCGGTAAATCAGGTGCAATATTCTCTGTTGCATCGGAAAATTGAGAGCAACGGTATTCTTGATAAAGCGCGTCAGTTAGGTGTGACTATTCTGGCTTACAGTCCCTTAGCTCAAGGGTTACTCACTGGCAAGTATACGGTAGAGAGCTATATCAAACCCACTGGAGCTAGGGCTATAGACCCCCGCTTTAGCAAAAGTGGTTTAGAAAAAATTGCCCCTGTGCTAAAGCTACTGAGTCAGTTAGGGGAAAAGTATGAGCGAAAACCAGCTCAAGTTGCCCTTAACTGGCTGATTGCTCAAGATGGAGTAATCCCGATTCCCGGTGCTAAGACCGCACAACAGGTGCAAGACAATGCAGGGGCTTTGGGTTGGGCTTTGAGTCAGGAGGATGTTAGTCAGTTGGAACAAGTGACTCGTCTTTGGTTAAAATGAATGCCCAAGGGAAGCGCCCCTACCATTAGGATTGAGCAATAGATTTCAGAAACGATAGCCTGCACCAAATTGCAATTTAACCGGAGAAGTATCGTTGTTTTGATCACTAAGGCTTAATCTGCCACTGCCGTAGATTATGGTGTAGTCATTGACTGCTGCTTCTACACCAGCAGTCAGTACGGCTGAATTTTGATTACCTAAAGGAGTAGTAATCTCCTCGTTGTTCACAAAGGTATAGCCTCCACCAACGTAAATGTTAGTGTTGCTGGCAACCGGTACATCGTAGGTAATTGTTGGCTCGACAGCACGACCTTTGTCAGAGAGAAACGCTGCACCACGTACTGAAATCGGTAAATTAGGGACATCAATACGACCTTGATACATGCTACCAATCCTTTCATCGCTTGAGTTTGAGCCAATTCCCAGCAAATTCTCAAAGGGATTGAGGATATCATTACTTATTGTGCTGCCATCGTTACTAATTCCCACGTAGCTACCCTTTAATCCTTGAGGTTGAGCAGAGCCAGGGCTCGCAGATAGAACCATAGTAATCATTAAGATTAGGGAAGTTGCGGCAGATTTGAGTATTGGTTTCATCGGTTTCATGCTTATAATTAAAAAACCCCCCGCTTTGATTGCAGGGGGATGGCTATCAAGGTGCATCTACTATTTTTCTATTTCTCAGCCGAGTTGAGTTATCCGGATAAGTTACAGAAAAATATCCGATTGACTCCAGTGATGGCGTTGCTGAATATTAGGATAATTTTGTCGCCACCCCATTGAGAACTGGTATATGTAAACAAAAAGCGATCGCTTGTTGAGATAGCGATCGCTTTTTGAGGTAACGATTTAGTCGTTGGCGCCAGTAGCTAACTAATTGTCCCAAGTCTAGTTAGCCAGCCACTGAGCTAACCAGCGACTGAGCTAACCAGGGAGTTAGTTCAAGTTAACCTTGACAACTTTGTTTTTTTCCTCTTCCGCTTTAGGCAAGGTCAGATTTAAGATACCGTCTTTGTACTCAGCCTCAACTTTGGTATTTTGAATCCGAACTGGTAAAGGAATTACCCGCTGGAATTTACCATAACGGAATTCAGACCGCTTGACGCCTTTTTCGTCAGTATTGGTTTCTTCTTTACGTTCTCCACTGATAGAAACAACAGTATCTGTGACTTCTACATTCAAGTCTTTGGCTTCCATTCCTGGAACTTCTAATTTCAGAGTAATAGCATCTTCAGTTTGGGTAATTTCAGCAGCTGGAACATTTTTGAAATGACCAAACTCTCGCAAAGTAGTAGGCACAAAACTATGGTCAAATAGCTGGTCAATTTCCCGTTGTAGGGTGTTGATGTCTTTCCAGGGGTTCCAACGAACTAGAGTCATAGCTTTTCCTCCAAGTTGTAATTGCTTAATTGATTTAGCCTTGTTTTCTGGCCTTTGATTATTATGGTAGGACTTGAAATTAGCTATGACAATTCGGTTTTTATCACTAATTTTATAGGGATTGCCGTTATGAATAAGTGTTCAATCGGGAATCGGGAATCGGGAATCGGGAATCGGGAATCGGAAACAGGCAAAAGGGAATAGGGAATAGTAATAAAGAGATATGAGGATTTTTTTTGGTTAGGAGAAAGCAATGTAGCCTTGGGTTTCATGAACTATTTAGAACTGCTATAGTTAACTTTGATCTAAATTACGGTAAACTAAACACAATTGAGTTCGGTAAACTCGAATTCAATGGTCAGCTAATGCGCTAGGCGCAAGCTAATTGAGGTGCTAATGCGCTACGCGCACGCTACGCGAACAGGTATCAGGTAAGGCAATTCAGTTAAGTCCGATGATGGAATCCACAGATTTTACCCATTCAGTCAGCTACCAAAAAGAATTGATTCTGAAATTACAGGAACTGCTGAAAAAAGAAATTGAAGGTAAAGCTCACTCTGACCGCATTGAAGAATTATCTTCAGCGATTGAAAGTGCTACAGAGGCGCTCAACAACCTAACCCAGTATTTTAGAGAAACTTGACCTCTAAGCATTCAGCGGTCAGCTTATTTTATTCAAAAGCTGTTTGGTGTAGCATGCGCTATGGGCATAAACTGTTCGGTGTAGCGTGGCCATAGGCTCAAAACTGATAGCTGATACGGGACACGCTGATACGCGACACGCTGATAGCTGATAGCTTAGGTTGAACTGTATTTTTCTCGATTAGACTCTAAGCACTAGGTATTAGGCGTTAACTACTAACTAACACCTAATACCTAACACTTAACACCTAACACCTAACACCTAAGCCTCAACACTATATTGACTGATAGTAAGCATTCAGCCGTCAGCCGTCAGCGGTCAGCCATTTCCGTACCGTGCGCGTAGCCCATAAGCTGACAGCTGATAGCTGATAGCTGAATACTTACGACTGATTACTAGGGCAAAGGTCGAAATTATTTTTAGTCCTTGAAGAGGTCAAGTCCTCTTTCGGGTTGAGCTACAGAGGCACCAATATTAGGAGTGATGCCCACAAATTGATCAAATCAGTGATTCGGTCAAAGCCCGACGCTGCGCGAACGACTCTGGTCAAGATCAATCCCAGAACTAGGAAAACCTAGAGATGAAGTCAACAGGGATGGAGTGAACACAGATGGAGTCAGGAAGGAATCAAGTAGGGAATCAATGGGATTGGTAATAGTACCAAGGATATCCTCCAGCAGACTGTCAGGTCCATCGGTAACACCATCCGGATTACTAATCTGGTTGTCGTCACCAATGCTGAAACTGGCGGCACCACTAATCTGATGATTATTGGTGTTAGGGGTACTCATGGTGCTGGAAACCATGGCTGTGCCATGGATACTGAAAATGCGATTGGCCTTTGGCCACGCTACGCGATCGCTTAAATCCGCTGAGGTATTGTCACTAATGGTGCTGGTAGCCATGCTGGTACTGCTGACGATGACTATACCGCCAACAGAGTCGCCCAAGGGATTGCGACTAATCCTGTTAGTAGCCGTCGCCCTGCTACTGACCTTGACTAGAGGGTCATCTGAGTCTACTGTTCGCGTAGCGGCGACCTTCGCGTAGCGTGGCCCAAAGGCCAAGGAGCATCGATTACTACTAATTTCAATCTTGGTGATAGTCGCCGTTTTTGGATCTTGAGGCTGAATTTCGACATCAAACACTTGGTCAATGTCATCAAAATCAATGTCATCAAAATCGATGTTAATCGGGCCATCGGTGATGTCCAAATCACCAGTAGTAGCCAAATCTTCACCAGTTTCAAGGTCATCTAGGGGAGAAATCACTACAATCCCTTGACTAGTAGCACCAGTTTGGTTTCCTTGGTTTGGATTTGCTTGTAGATTGCAAAGGGAATCAAGCACAGAACAGCTATTGTTTATCATCGAGGTTTCTACTCGAACGTCAACAAAGAAATGAGATAGAGATTCCCTGATTGACTTTTTCTAGCTACCCAGGTCGAGTAGCCAGCACATTTTTCACTTTGTCAGTCTAAATTCTATCTAGGTGATCAAATTATTGCTCTCGAATGCAATAAAAATTCACGTTTTATGATCACGACAGGGGGATGGTGCCCTTTATCCATCAATTTTCTGTCTACACTCCCAAACCTCTACAGGTTTAATTCCCGGAGCGTCCATTACCACTTTGATTTAATAAATATTCCCAAATCCGTCGTATTTCCTGTTGATTTTGACGAATATCTGCTTGACTTTGACGAATCTCCTCTTGATTTTGAATAATCTCTTCTTGACTTTGACGTTGATAGGTTGCTAAATCGGAAAACAATTTTAAGGTCTCATTGAGAGAAACTCTTAATTGAGTAATTTCTGCTTGATTTTGCTCGATATTCTGACTATGGCGATTAATGTATCTTGCTGCTGTCTCTAACAAGTTCTCTACTTGAGTTAATCTTTCTTCTGGTGTCATGTCTGATCACTTTTGATTTGATATATTTATATATTATATTCTTTTTTTTATCATTATTACTGAAGTCAATTTTTACTAAAAATTTAGTGCGTTCGCGAACGGAACATCGCGTTTAAATTTGGTGTGTTATTAACCCACCCTAACAACTAATTATTCTATCTCCTCTCTCCCGCCTCTCCCCACACTATTATCCCTACTCCCTACTCCCTACTGTCGATTACGAAAGTACCTAACCCAATTGAGAACTGCTATAGTAATCAAAGTGTTGCTAACTTTAAGGTAGGATAATGACAGACAAAAATTTTGTAGCTGATAACGCTACTACCACAGAAATACTGGAACAAGTTATTGAGGAAATACAGCAAACTCCCCAAGAATACTTACCCAATTTGTTGCAGATAGTTCGTCTGTTTCGTGAGAGTGTTACACAGAATACGGCAGAAGAAAGCTTTCGTCAAGGATGGCAAGAAGCCATGACAGGGAATACACTTCCTGTTTCACAGCTGTGGGATGGGATTGATGCAGAATGAACCAGCCAAAATCCAAATCAAGGTTACACCTGAGTTCAATATCGGTTAATAACGCACCCAAGCAGTGGTAAAACCCTAGAGATTTAATTCCCTGAGCGTCCATTACCGCTTTGATTTAATAAATATTCCCAAATCCGTCGTATTTCTTGTTGATTTTGAATAATCTCTTCTTGACTTTGACGAATCTCCTCTTGATTTTGAATAATCTCCTCTTGACTTTGACGTTGATAGGTGGCCAACTCGGAAAACAATCTTAAGGTCTCATTCAGAGAAACTCGTAATTGAGTGATGTCTGCTTGATTTTGCTCGTTCGCGTAGCGTGACCTTAGGTCAATGGTCTGAGAGTGCCGATTAATGTATCGTGCTGCTGTTTCTAACAAGTTCTCTACTTGAGTTAATCTTTCTTCTGGATTTCATGTCTGATCACTGTTAATCTGATTGATTTATCTATGCTATGCCATTTTTACTCCTTATTCCTGATGTTAAACCTTCCTAAAAAGCTAGTGCCTTCGCGTAGCGGCGACCTTCGCGTAGCGTGGCCCAAAGGCCAAGGAGCATCGCAATTTAGTTTGATGCGTTATTAATCCACCAAACCAACTACTTATCCCCTCTCCCCGCGCCTGGTTACCACACTTACCACGCTTAAAACACGTACAACACGTAGCACACGTAGCACAATGCACGCCAAGCTAGAATGTGGTAAAATAGGAGAATACTTATCAGCAGGTGGACAAAAATAAACTACTATCAAAGAAGCTACTATCCACACCATTCAGGCAAGTTAGCCGACCAAGCAGCAGGTGTTATCGTTAATTCCACCTACCAAATTATTTAGTAATTCAAAATTCCTCAGAATTTTGCCCTGGGCTGTGTTCGAGCGTCTGGATCAGCGATTAGACGATATGAAGTCAACTTTGGGCGAAGAGGCAATACTCCTAAAGTCGGATCTGTTGGTAAATCAGAGGGTGATTACTGAGGCTCAGAGCCAGAGGTTTACCCTGATCGGATCAGAACAGTTCAGTTGTCTACTGTGGGGGGAAGCACAACCGGAGACCGTAACTGGGTATGACTCTCTGATCAGACTGTACCAAGTGGGATTGACCTTCGCTCCGGATGCGATCGCAAACTTTCTTACCCATCTCAAAGACTCCTACCTAACCTCACCATCAAAATTTGAAACCTCTGAGGATGTTCTCAACCTAATCAATAGGGCCGGGGCCTCCCTCAAACCCAATAATCCAGCTATCCAGAGCGAATTTACCCTATCATTAATTGATATTCTGTGTGACTACAACACGGATAACTACAACACCGATGTTCCACCATTAGTAGAGCCAGCTTATCCCTATGGGTCTATTTGTCAACCCGTAGCAGAAGCACTACACCAGCAGGTTGAGCAAGAGCGATTGCTCAATCAGGTGACCAGTCAAATCCGTCAAAGTCAAGAGTTACCCCTTATCCTCACCACAGCAGTTGAACGGGTACGACACTTCCTAGAAGTAGACCGATTAGTAATCTATCAATTTGATTTCCCTTACACCTCTAGTCTCACACCAGTAGAGCCAGCACCTGCTGCTGCCACTGAATTAGGCTGGGGTTGTATTACCTACGAAGCTAAAGCCTCCGATGCTATCCCATCAGTGCTGAATGTGATTGAGCAGGAGGAATGCTTAACCCATGTACCGAACTCTACACATAAATATCAGCGAGGGTCAACGGTTGCTGTTGATGATGTTGATCGAACCTATAATACCCATAATTGCTTACTTAAACTGTTGCATCGACATCAAGTACGAGCCAAGTTAGTCGCACCAATTATTGTCGAAAACAACCTGTGGGGGCTACTAATTGCCCATCAGTGTTTGGAGCCAAGACGATGGCAGGACAGTGAAAAAAACTTTCTCCAAGCAATTGCTGAACACCTAGCCGTTGCAATCTATCAAGCGAAGTTATACGCCCAAGTGCAGCAGCAAAACAACACCCTTGAACAACGGGTAATTGAGCGTACCCAAGCACTCCGGGATGCCTTGCAAGCTGCTCAAGCAGCCAATCTTGCTAAGAGTGAGTTTCTAGCTACCATGAGCCATGAATTGCGCACCCCTCTGACCTGCGTAATTGGGATGGCAGCTACACTCTTGCGCTGGTGTTTTGGTCAGGACAGTTCCCAAAGATTACCTGTAGAAAAGCAACAGCGCTATTTAAAAACTATCCAGGAAAATGGGCAACACCTGCTAGAACTGATCAACGATATTCTAGATTTGTCTCAGGTTGAGGCAGGAAAGTTAGTCCTGACTATCAGCAAATTTTCCTTAAGTAAGCTAGCCAATCAGCTGTTGAGTAGCCTAAACGAACAAGCCTACCAACAGCAGGTGACTCTACAGCTAGATTGGCGAGTGCCACCAGAAAGGGACTGTTTTTCTGCAGACCAACGGCGGGTTAAACAGATTTTGTTTAACCTTTTAAGTAATGGGATTAAATTTACCCCAGAGGGGGGTAAAGTAATCCTACGGGTCTGGCCAGAAAACCACTTAGTAGTGTTTCAAGTGGAAGATACAGGCATTGGTATTGCCCAAGACCAGTTACCATTACTGTTTCAAAAGTTTCAGCAGCTAGAAACCCCCTACCGTCGCAAGTATGAAGGAACTGGCTTGGGGTTAGCCTTAACCAAACAGCTAATCGAACTCCATAGGGGCAAAATTGAGGTGGAATCGGTAGTGGCAGAGGGGTCTTGTTTTACAGTTTGGTTACCCAATCAACCCATAGCACCAGCTACTTCAGGAAAAGTCCTGCCAAAGTCCAACCTAACTCTCAAAGCTCAAGGCACTGTGACCCTAGTGGAAAACCAAGAAGAGATTGCTACCCTAATTTGCGAGATTTTGACCGCAGCAGGCTATAAAGTAATTTGGCTGATCGATGCTTCCACTGCCATCAAACAAATTGCTTTTCTTAAGCCCCAAACTATAATTATCGATTGGCAGTTACCAACTAGGGAGGGTTACGAAATGACTCAATGGCTGCGTCAATCCTCCACAACTAGTGAGGTAAAAATTCTGGCTTTGACGATTCCGAGCCTGCCAAACATAGAGCAACAAGAGATGATGGAAGTAGTGGATGATTACTTATATAAACCGATTGAACCGATGGAATTATTGTACAGGGTTATGGCGTTGGTGGCAAGTTAACTAGAGGTTAGTTTCCTACCCCATTGACCTTAGTACTGTGGTCACTAACCTGTTGTGGTGAGTAACTATATAGCAGTTCTCAAATAGGTGAGTTACCTGGTCCTGGGTTAATGGGAGTAGGGAGTAGGGAATGAGGCCGTCGGCCACGCGGGGCGCGTTCGGAGCAGGGAGTAGCAATGTAGCGAAGTAGCTCCGTAAGCATCGAAAAACTTATTTATTAGTACATGATTGTTTTAATTTGACTTGATTGCTATCACATAAGCATAACAGGTACATAAGCATAACAGGTACATAATAACCAAAATTATCAGCAAATTATCAGCAAATTATCAGGAACAACTCAACCAAGAAACCAATAATATTAATCGAGCTACTAACCTAGGAGTCTTCACTTGATTCGGTGCCAGCAAAATGGGTTTTGAACACTTAGCTGATTAAGTCTAGGCTAAAGTCGCTACATAGATAGTTGAGTAACACACTCAAAGACACATCTACCATATTGATCTAATTGATCACGATCACCATGAAGCATCCAATTATTAAATCACTCAAAATCGCCACCATGGTTACGGTAACCTCTACACTAGCCATGGCATCTAGCGCAACCGCAGCTACCCTCAAGGTAACAATTGAAAGCCTGGCACCGGAAAACGGCACCTTATTTACTCCAGTCTGGGTTGGTTTTCATAATGGTTCCTTTGATATTTATGATCGGGATCAAGCAGCTTCACCAGGACTGGAGCGTATTGCTGAGGATGGCAATGCAGCAGTTCTTAGTCAAGAGTTTTTCGCTAGCGGTGCAGGTTCAGTTGATGGGGTAGTTCCTGGTCCAAATGGTCCAGTTGCTTCCGGAGATATTACCAAAGCCACATTTACTGTAGATTCTACTAGCCGTTACTTCAGCTACGCGGCCATGATTCTCCCCAGTAATGATGCTTTCATTGCTAATGGCAACCCCTTGGCTTTTGAAATTTTTGATGAAGAAGGTAATTTCACTGGAGCTGACTTTACCATTCTTGGTTCTCAAGTTCTGGATGCGGGTACAGAAGTTAACGACGAGCAGCAGAGCACTACTGCCTTCTTCGGTCAAAGTATTCCTGATACCGGTACACCAGAAAACGGAGTAGTTACCCTCCATCCAGGTTTTATCCCAGGTGGACCAATCTTATCAACTCCGGCGTTTGCTGAAGCTGACTTCACAGTGGATGGCTACCAGATAGCACGTATCAAAGTCGAGAAGGTGCCAGAATCTTCTACTACTGGAGGATTACTTGCTATCGGTGGGTTGTTATGGTTGGGTAGCCGCTGGCGTCAGAGTCTTAACAGATTCGCGTAAATTCCTTTGCCAATTGACCATTGACAATTTTGAATTTTCCATTCTTGATTAACAACACTAGATAAGTATAGCAGTTCTCAAATAGGTGAAGTAGACAAGTATTTGATTTTAGTGAGTAGCGATGCAGCGCCTTCATCAGGAGGTTTCTCCTATGTAGCGACTGCATCAAGACGGGAATACTGGATCAAGATGGTAATAGGGAAAAAAGTCTGTGTACCTCATTACTATGAGAACTGCTAGAAAATCAGTATAACCGGAAATCAAATTACACTCTCCGTGCCCGGGCCCCGCGCCCGGGCACTTTTCTTTTCCTATTCCCTATTCCCTATTTCTTATTTCCTGAGCGCTGCCCTATAGCTGCTAAACCTAGGAGTGTAACTAAGCCAAGGATGCTGCTAGGTTCGGGCACGTCTTCTGGGACAACGAAAGCATTATCCTGGATGTTGGTAATGCTTGAGTTCCGGCGAATAATGCCTGAGAGGGTAGTGCTTTCTAGATCTGGATCCAAAGCCAACAGATGCTCGAGATCGTTGAGGTAAAAGAAGCGGTCACCATCCCGTACGCGGATGAACTGGTCTGAGATGAAGCTATTGAATAGTTCACCGACCAATCCACCGTTGAAGGAGTCCTCGGATATTCCTCCAATCCAGAAATCCACATCGTCTACAGACTGGTAGATTTTTTCAAATAGAGTTGCTATTTCTGGGTCAGAAGTAATGCCAAGTTCGGTGTCGGTGGTCAAGAAGCCAGTGACCGGATCCAGACCGAGTTCGATACGAGCCTGATTGTAGCCGGGAAGGCCAACTTCCCTTCCTCGCGCAATATTGAGTGAAGCGAGGTCAAAGCCTTGACCGCTACCATTCGGGGCAAGGAGGTTCCGCACCCCGTCCACTATCTGATTGTCAACCTCTTCAGCGACCTGGGACGCTAAACCCAAAAACAGTGAATCGACACCGTTATCAATCACTTCTTGGGGATTGAAGAAAGCATCACCAAGGGAGATACTTCCGACGGAATCGCCGTTATTATTAATACGCTGAAGATTTTCCGACAGAAGAGTGTGGCCAACGCGGAAGTTAGCATTGGTAAATTCTTGACTGACACTGGGGTCAACGGTGGGATCGTAGCCAGAGTAATCCTCCAAAAGGCTATCGCCAATGAACAGCGGTAGGAATTCATTGTATGTGATCACCTGAATCTGAGCCCCGACAACCTTACGAGCTGATTCGTAGATAAAGTCGCCTTTCTCAAGTCCTGACTCTTCTAACTTCTCCAAAATCACCGGGTCGCCAGCGTCAATTTTTTCACTAAGTTCTTCAGCCAGACGATTGTGCTCTCGCACCATCAAAGTGTGAGCTGCGGTTAAGCCAATTTGTTCGTTGGTACGAATATCCCCAGCGATGAACAACTGTTCTGGTGGTAATGCTCCAGCACCCCTAGTGTTACTATTAGGCAATCCGGCAGTGTTGAAAGGTAGTAGCTCTTCACCATTGATAATCTGGCTCTTGAGCTTTCCAGTACCGTCATTAGTACGTAAAAATTCCGCCCGCACTTGATCAGATCCGTAGACCTGTGAACCATCAATAAAAGAAGTCAGCTCGTTGATCTGCTGGCGCGGATTGCCAAGCCCAGTGCCAGTCCCTTCAGCTGCAGGAACCCTAATAAAGGGTATAGAAGTAGCAGATTCTCCAAGTGGATCTCGACGACGAGTGGCAATGTCAATCGGGTTAATTGGGATGGGGATGAAATCCTCTGGTGGGCTATTTTCCCCTCCCTCATTCAGAGCAAAGTCGTGATCAATCAACTGCCCCCACTGCCAGATCCAGTCGCTGGCCCGGAGGAAATTAGGCACGAATTCAGTCTGGCGCACAATGGTATTGCTAATGTCACGAGGGTTAGGCAGAACATTGCCGGTGGGACCGGTTATTCTTGGTGCGTTAAAGCCATCCTCGTAAGCAGGAGTCAGGAGCCGAAGTAGTGGTGTTTCGGCTTCACCCAATGTCGGGTCATTGGGGTTGTTGTTCAATCCATTAATGGTGCGGAATTCTCCTGCTTCTGCAGGCACAGACATGGTAAATCCTAGGGCAGCGAAAGTGGTTACTGCTAGACCAAGCTGAGTAGGCTTGAGGTTTCTAACCACTTTTAAGTTAGATAAATGATTTTTCATCAGGTTAGTACTTAGGTTAAGATTGCATCCCAACCGCTAATGTGGTAGATGCAGTAAAATACTCTATCTCTTCTAATAAGGTGTTTGGAAAGTAGCTACATGGTTTGCTAAAACCGGGTAATTTACTTTAGTTATCCCCAAGATTCACGGGTTTTCGTCTAAGAGGTTGTCTGAGAAGTCTCATTTGCTACATCCAAGCCCCCGTTGGTCCCCCAATTCTGGGGGACTTTTAGAAGCAAATTGACTCTTGTTCCCCCCAAAGTTGGGGGGTCAGGGGGGCAAAATTCAGTATCAAAAAACTTGGGAGATATCCTCTAAAGTAAGTCTTCACGTAAGTCCCTCATTTATCGCCAGTAAATAATTTTTAACACGGGCTATAATAACGATTACGTATTTCTTTTGGCTACATAATTTATTCCGTATTTACCCCATAGTCAAGATTAAAAATTACTGCTTGCTAATTTTAATATAGCTGGATTTCGGATATCTACCGCAAAAAAAATATAGTTTTACAGAATCTTTAATTCTTTAATTAAAGATTATCTGGATAGAGACGCACAATAAATCAATATCTTGTCAAGCCAATAAATCTTGATTGTAGATAAATATAGTGTAAGGATTTAGGTAGAGGGGTTGACAAAAGCAGAAAATTTAAAGTAGCCATTGATAAGGAAAGCCACTCTACCTCTTTGGGATGAGGAATTGCGCCAGTTTATTAAATAAAAACTGGTGGATATGCTTGGGGAACAAAGCTTGATTAATCAGCTATAACTGGTATAAATACTAAAAATCAGCCTCAAATTAGACTCAATGAGCTGATAAAAATCCCCTTCAAGTGACCTGATCAAAAAAAGCGATAAAGTCAAAACAAAACACACACAACCACAAACCGGAACACCGGAAGGGGCGGTGGCGCGGGGAGATGGTGAGATAGTAAGATTTTTATTAAGGGTAATTATCATCGACATCATATAAGACAATAACCACAGTGCTTAAACCAATTAATAGATAATGGTTATTATATTTATGAGGTAAACATAATTTTTTTTATATTCCCTATTCCCTATTCCCTATTCCCTATTCCCTATTCCCTATTCCCTAAAATCCAAAACTTCTGTACCTCACCTATTTTATAAATGCTGTGGAACCTCTATATATCGATAATCACTTACTGTAACCACCAACAACATGGCAGCTAATTCTCTCCATTCAATTCGTCATAGTCTAATTGTGTCTTGTCAGGCACCCCCTGACTCACCCCTGCACCACCCCCTAGTGATTGCCGCCATGGCACAGGCTTCGATGAATCAGGGGGCATCGGGTGTGCGTATTGATACACCTGACCATGTGGCAGCTGTCCGTAGTCAATGTCCCACTGCTCCAATTATTGGCTTGTGGAAGCAACAGTTACCGGAGTCTGAGGTTTATATTACTCCCCAGTTTCACCATGCCAAAGCGATCGCATCCGCTGGTGCTGATATTATTGCCATTGATGCCACCTTACGGGAACGTCCTGGAGGGGAAACAGTTCAAGATTTAATTAAGCAGATTCACGATACACTGGGTAAACCGGTGATGGCAGATGTGGATACCCTTGAGAGTGCGATCGCAGCACAAGCCGCTGGTGTTGATTTAGTTGGTACCACCCTCTATGGCTACACCGCTCAAACCAGCCATCTTTGTCCTCCCGGCTTTGGCCTACTCAGCCAGTTGGTGAAGCATTTAGATATCCCAGCCATTTGCGAAGGGGGTATTGCCAGCCCCAAGATGGCTCAAACTGCGCTAGAATTGGGAGCCTATGCAGTTGTTGTCGGCACTGCGATTACTGGTATTGATTTGCAAGTTAAGGCTTTTGTCGAGTCATTAGTTAATTGAACATGGTTACAGGGTTTTTCAAGTAGATGAGGTACAGTCTTTATTGGCGCTAATTGCCTTTAAGACCTTCTTACCTTTCTGCCCTCTGCCTTCTGCCCTCTGCCTTAAAAGGATAAGCAAAGTACCTCACCCAATGGAAAACTGCTATAATTGCCCTTGCTAGAAGCTGGAAAACCTATCTTATTATTGAGAACCCAGTTTCTGTAGCCAGTCTTGACCCAACTGAATGGTAATATCTGAGGAAAAAGCACCGGTGCTTTCCACCCGCACTTCCCCAAATCCCAAATAGTTACGGATAGTGGCAGCACTTTCATCGTCTCCCTGTTGGGCAATAATGCGAGTGGTGCGCAATGGTTCCCTAGACAATTTCTGATCAATACGAACATTCTGGTAGCCAGCTTGGTTAAGTTTCCGGAGCATAGCTTTAGCGACTTCAGAAGAATCTGTAGTGTATTGAATCGCAATCCGCAGGGATGTGGAGTTGGCATTGGAGTAATAGCTATAGCCTTGACCAAAGTGCTGACCCACCATCTGCTGGATGCGGCGGTGGTTTGGCAACCAGTAACTGGCTTGTTTCTTGCCATCGTTGCTAAATCGACCAGGCAGCATTAGCATTTGGACATTGGCTCGTTTAGTCTTGGTGGCAAAACCCGCTAATGCCACTAGCTCTTCTACACTTAAGTTGGTGTCAATGTGGGACTGAATAACTGAGAGGATTTGTGGGATTCGTGCGATAGTACTAGGTTTTAGTGCCTGTTCTACCAATGCCCTCATCAGCATTTGTTGCCGCTGAACTCGACCAATATCCCCATACTTGTCGTAGCGAAACCGCAGGAACTGCATCGCTTTATTACCATCCAGGTGCTGTCTGCCTTTTTTGAGGTTGATATAAAGGTGTTGAGAGTGGTCAGTGTACTTCATATCCTTGGGAATATAGACCGTAACTCCTCCCAAGGCATCCACCAGTTTTTCCACACCCTGAACGTTTACTCGGATATAACGGTCAATGGGCACATCATCGAGAAGATCACTGACCGCCTTTGCTGTGAGGGCAGGTCCGCCAAAATAATTGGCAGCATTGAGCTTGATTTTACCATGTTTCTCAATACGAGTTTGAGTATCACGAGGCATGGACAGCACTTTGACTTTTTCCCCATTTGGGTCAAACCGTAGCAGGAGCATGGTATCTGACAAACCCTCTAAGGAATTGACCAGAGCGTGGTATCCCAGGTCTACTTCTGGGGGTTGCTTGAGATCAGAGGTTAGGACTTTAATACCAAGAAATAAGATATTAACTGGTCGAGTCAACTCCGGCAAGTGCATGCTGTTGCTGGAGATGGTTTCTTCTTGGTTAAATACAGATTTCTCGTCCGGAGTCAGTTCATTTTGCAGCAAAGGGGTACTTGCCAGGGATACAGCTAGGATTGCACCTGCTGCCGCAGATGACATGGCCACTGCGGTAAAACCTAGCCAAAGCCAGAGCAAATTCCCTCCCTTGACTTTTACCTTTTTTCTGCGAACGGGGCGAGTAGGTCTTCTCACTACACGGCGTTTTCGATAAGTTCTTTGAACTGGCACTGGGCTTCCTCACACACAGGCAATAGGGATGGTATTGACAGAAGAAGACTATTCACTGCTGACCGGTTTCACATGGTTGACCTGGAGCTTCCATCTTAAGGTTTAGTATTAATACTCTATAGCAGGTTTTTTAACAGGTTGCTGCCTGATCAGGTAAATTTTCGATCAAGCTTGCCCAATCCGTCAGTCAAAACCATCATTAGAGTACATCATTTATTTAAGTAAACCCCTAGACTAGGACAAATACTTGCCCAGGATTCCTTCAGAGATCCGGCTAATCCAAGGCAGGCGTGGTGACTGGCGCTGCCATAAGCGCACCATCACAGCGAAACTGACCAGAAAATAGCCAGATGTCAGCATAGCATTGAGAAACAGCAAGCGTAATGTCCAAAATTCCGACAATTGTGCTCCTGCTGATAATAAACTGTACCCTAGCAACCAACCAAAGGCCAAGGTGACGGACAAGCGACTCACCGTTTTTTCCTGTCGGTTTCCCTGAGAGTGGTACAATGTCCACAGTGCTGGAAACAAGCCAAAGATGGGGACAAGGTAAATAAATAGCTGTAAGCGCTGATTATCGTGATTGTCGGTAGAATTAGTCTTTTTCACATTATGTTCCATCCGCAGCTTGCCTTAAGAATCCCTCAAACCCCATGACTTGGTGGTTTTACCTCTTATCATGACATTACCTAGTGGTTATTCACCAATGGCAATAATATAGTAATAGCAATAGGGCAATGGCAACATGGATAATCAACTAAGCTTCATTCTCAAACTCGTCATCCTCTCCACGATAATTTCTGTTATTATTAAATACGTTGCCCCCAGTGTACCCATTGCCGCTACATCCGTTAATGGGATGATCGGGATCCTGGCTCCAACGGTGATTTTAGCGATCGCATTAGTAGGTCGAGCCTGGAGCTATCGGCAGTTTGATTGATAGGCTAGTGGTAAGCTCACCTAAGTTTCGCGGCGCACGATCATAGGTTTCCCGAGAGGTTAAGACAGACCTTGGCTCAATCCTGATGGTGAAGACGATTCCAGTCACAGAACTTAGCTTGCATGACGTGAAGGTCAAATTTGACCTGACCCCAGCAGAGGATGACGAATTTTTCCGAGAGTGGCAGGACGAGTTACCAGAACTTACCGACACTGAAAGGCAGTCCTTAGAGCAAGTTAAGGCTCACATGCTATACCTGGAACAGTACCCGATGGTGGAAGACATTGTCAAAATGGTAGTGCTGTCTCCCTTGTTAGGACTAGCGGGTTTTTATGGTTCTCCCTTTCACCTCAAGACAGAGGCCGCAATAGAAATTGCCGCTGTTGAGGAGCACGAAATCCTGCGGGGACGTATTGATGTGTTGGTGCTACAAGAGCAGTTGTGACTACTCCTACATCAAATCAAAGATTATGATGTAGGCGCGCTCTTACTCACGAATGAGACTTACTGTTCCTCGATATCCTGTATCGATTTACCACAGCCATTGAGCGGCAGTCCAACCGCCATCAATCTATCATACCAAAACCAAGAGACCCCGTCAGGTAATTCCCCTCCCGCCCATGAAGCGCGGGTATAACGGGAGACCCCTTACCTGTTTAGTTGGGTATTAGCGATTGAATCGAAACAAGCTGGTTTCTCTCTCAAGTCAGCAATTCCTCAGGCATTGACCTACATGATGGCTAATCCTAATCAGTTGCGCCCTAGTTTTTGATTGGTGACTAATGGCACTAATTTCCGGTTTTTGAACAAAATGTTTCGCGCAGTCCTCACCCATAATCTATGATTTGGGTGGGGTAAGCGAAACCAACAAACATCGCGCAGCGTCCTTATTCAGGGGTCTCTTGGTTTTTTACGTACTCAATCAGCAATCAAACGGTCATAGGCCCTTGTGTTCCTACACTAATGATTGCATAACTGCCAGACCAGAATTGAGGTAATGATCCCCAATAGAACTTAGATAAATGCTCCGCGAACTTGAAGCGTAGCCTAGGAGAAGTAACCGTCAAAACATTATTAACTAGCTTCGACAATCCTACTGACGGGTGTGCTTCAAAGAGAATATGTACATGGTCAGCAACACCAACAAACTCTACTAGATCGCACTCCCACTTCCCAAGAAGTTGTTTGAGTATAAGCTCGATTCTGATTAAAGTGATATATAAGCCGAAACGCACTGTTGCTGAGGGTTTTTAGCGGTAGCATAGAAAAATTTTCTTAACCGTCTTGACAACTAAGATTATAACTGGTAGACCAAGTGTAGACGGTTCGTTAAACCCAAGCCCATGAGCAAAAAAAGAAGTAACAGGAGAACTAAAAAGAAAAAGAAAAAGGAGGCTGACCTGATGCGGACGGACGTTTGGAGCCTTGTGGCAACACAAGAACAAAAGCACCAGATGCAACTAACTGTCAATGAGTACCGTGCCTTCCTAACGCCTCTAGTTCTCATATTCAACGCTCAATGGGCTAAACTAGCTACTCTGTCTTCTACAGAACGGATAAATGCTGTGGAGAAAATGATTCATGCCACAGCAAAAAATCCAGCTCCTAAACATAACTATTATCAAAAAGTTTTAGATAAAAATCCTTCTTTTAGAAAGTTTCCTAGTTATTTAAGAAGAGCAGCTATAGCTGACGCTATTGGGATAGTTTCTAGCTTTCAGACTCGTTATAGAGAGTGGCAGTCAGGCATTAGAAAACATCGTCAGGCATTACCCCCTCGTTTAACGGCTATGTGCAAAAGCTATCCAGCTTTATATCAAGGTCAGCAAATTAAATATGGGGTGAACTATGGCACAGTAGACATAAAGGTCTGGGATGGAACTGATTGGGTCTGGCTAAAAAATATAAAAGTCAAGAAACATGGAGGTAATAGACATTTAACAAAAGGAAATCAACTGTGTTCGCCTGCTCTTGTAATCGACAATAAGAAGTGTCAACTATCCATGCCAGTCGAGGTAAAGCAAGTGGAGAGGCAGGAGGCAGAATATATATGTAGTGTAGATTTAGGAATCAATAACGCTGCTGTAGCAGCTATCGTAGGTCGCGATGGTACTGTAAAGGCGAGAAAATTTATCAATCCCGCCAGAGACATAGACTGTCGCAATAGACGGAGAATGAAAATTGCCAAAAAGGCAAAACAAACCAGTAACATAACCGGGAAAAAATTACCAAGAGGTTTCTGTAAAGGTCTTGAACGCAAGTCTTCTAATCTAAATTTGGAGATTGGCAGAACGGTAGCCAGAGAGATTGTTAAATTTGCCTTGTTACATGGAGTAAAAGTAATCGTATTAGAAAATCTCTCTGGCTGGAAAGCTAAAGCAGGTAAGAAAGGGTCATTGATGAAACAGAAGTTTCATTTATGGTGCCATAGCAAAATCGGCGAGCTTATTAACGATAAGTGGACGGAAGTAGGTGGGGTTGTTCAAACAATTAACCCTAAATACACCAGTGCGGTAGCTTTCGATGGTAGCGGTAAAGTCTTGAGAAGTAAAATCAATTATTCACTTGCCAAATTTTCTACAGGAAAACGGTATCATGCCGATCTAAATGCTAGTTATAATATCGGGGCCAGATACTGGTATTCCGTAATTGTAGGAGATAGGCATTTCTTATGGGTGTTCGATAGCAAAAGTTCTAACGGCACATCGAGAACGCCGATTGTCCTGGGGACGCTTAGGAGTCTAGCTACTTTTAAGCGCACGAATCCCCACCCATAATCTTCGATTTGGGTGGGGTGCGTTCAAACTAACCAAATCCGGTAGACCGATGTATGCTCTTTCCGATGAGTTTACCCTCTATCGTGGCAATGACTGGTATAATGTGCTTAGGATCCTCAAGCGAATTGCTGAATTGGTAGTGATGTGAACTATAGGAGTTCTCAAGTGCTGTGAGGTACTTTCTTCCTGGGTTTTAGGGAGCAGGGAGCAGGGAGTAGGGAGTAGAGAGTAGGGGGAATAAAATTGACTGTAAGCGATCGCGTAGCGGCTCTCAAAGAGCATCGCTCTAGGATTGTTCTGCATGATTTGTACCTCTGATCGGTTCTTTGACAATCATTGTTCCCTCTTCTCTGGTAAGCTATCAGCTGTCAGCCTTTAGCTGATAGCTGATAGCTAAATCCAAATGCGTTCGCTTAGCGGCTCCATTGGAGCATCGCGTAGCGTGACTTTAGGTCAATCGCTTACATTTATGGCGCTATACAAAAAAAAGCCTGCACTCAGCAGGCTACCGATGTTTTCAGAAAGATTTAGTTGATCTAACCGTGGTCAAGTCCAAACCATAAATCAACCAACGACAATGTACTCACTATTCACCGCAGCGGTTAGTGTGCCCTGATCCAGCAAAGCCTGATAAACCATCGCAGCTACCTCAGCACGAGTAGCCTCACGCACAGGATTGAGCTTCCTCTGGTCAGGGGAATTCACCACAATCAGTTTTTTAGTAGCCGTTATGACTTGATCTTTGGCATAGCTGGGAATCTTGTCTTTGTCATCATACAAATCCAAAGCATTGGGGTCTGATTCGTTTAAACCCAAGCCATTTACTAAGGAAACAATCACATCCGCTCGCTTAACATTATCGGCCTGTCCGAAGTTGCCATTACTGTAACCAGATAGGAATCCACCGCGATAGGCTTTTTGAATCGCATCCTTAGCCCAAGACTTATCACTGACATCTTTGAATTGCTTGGCTTCCCTTTTCGGTGAAGGGTTGAACGCTTTGCTAATCAAGGCCGCATATTGAGCACGGTTGATCTTATCATCAGGTTTAAAGTTACTGTTGTCAACACCTGAAATCATACCTTCTGACAACAATTCCTGAATAAACTCTTTCGCCCAGTGGTCTTGAATGTCTGCGAATGTGGGTATCCCGTCGTCTGGAAATTTAACAATATATTGATTAGTAATAGCGCTGACTTTATTAGCATCCACCAAGGCTTGATAAACCATGGCAGATACTTCAGCACGGGTAGCATTGCGAGTGGGGTTGAGTTGTTTGAGATTGCTGTGATTTACGATAATTTCTTTTTTGGTTGCGGTTTTGACAGCTTCAATAGCGTAGGTAGGAATGGAACCGCTGTCATCGTAGGCTTGTAAGGCATTGGGACTGGAAGCCGTTAAGTCTAACCCATTCACCAGTGAAACAATTATTTGGGCACGCTGAACCTTGTCTGTGGGTTTGAATGTCCCCCCAGGGTAGCCAGAGAGGAATCCACCACGATAGGCTTGTTTAATCTTTTCGTAAGCCCAATACTTGGAAGCAACATCACTGAAATCCTTGGCCTCCCTTTTATTTGAAGGATTGAAAGCGTTTACCAACAAGGCCGCATATTCAGCACGGGTCATTGTTTTCTCTGGCTGAAAGGTGCCATCAGGGAAGCCACTAATATACCCTTTACTGTACAATCCCTCGATGAAATCCTCTGCCCAGTGACCACCAATATCCGTTAACTTTTTAGGTGGGTCAACAGGGTCAACAGGGTCAACAGGGTCGACAGGGTCGACAGGGTCGACAGGGTCGACAGGGTCGACAGGGTCGACAGGGTCGACAGGGTCGACAGGGTCGACAGGGTCGACAGGATTAGGAACTTCAGCGATCGCGTCATCAATTTGAACCGGACCACTGGCTTTTGAGGCAACTAAAAAATTGCCCACTGAAATCAGCTTAACCGTGGTGTAATTTTTTAAATCAAACTCACCGTTGTTACGCAGTACGTTTTCCCCTGGGTCTCCTGCGGTTCCCAAATCTGGCAAACCCTTGCCAGAAACTGACAGACCAAATCTTTCGTTGTTTTCAATCCGATTCTTACGCAGTATCGGTCGAGCGTCCCCAGAAACCACTATCCCAAATATGTTTTCAGAGGTTTGGTTCTCGACCAGCCTTGGCGCTGCATTACTATCAACAGCAATGCCATTACCCATTTTTTTACAGGTATTCCCTTGGATGTTCCCTTTGGCATCCCTGGTAATCGATATCCCTTGGCCCTCTATACCGCTACCAATGAAATTATTATCTTTAATTTCTGGTGTGGCTTCACCAGTGACATTAACCCCTTCACGATTGCACTCTTTGAAGGTACAATTAGCAACGATAGGGCTACCAGACTCAATCCAGGCCCCAGTGCCTCGGCGCTCACGATTGGTCATAGTTACTCCCCTGAGGTCGGTATCCTTAGCTAGGATAAGGGTCACGTTTTGACCACCACCGAAACGGGTGTTGAACAATCCGTTGCCTTCAATTAAGATGTCCTTGCCTTTGTTGGCTTCATCCCCTATAATTTTTACACCAGAGGGAGCTTTCAGCGGAAAGGTTTCACCACTGGCTGTATTATAAGTACCAGGTTTTAGTTGAATCTGGTCACCTGATCCAGCTGAATCGAAGGCTTTAGTAATAGTTTTAAAGGGCGTAGATTCGCTACCATCAGCGCTATCACTTCCAGTAGCTGGATTGACGTATAGAGTTGCCATAATTTAGGATTACCCAAAACGCTTAAGAACACAGCAAAACTGCGGTGTCACCCATGAGAGGGTTCACCACTTGCTAATTTCCTGAGCAGGAGGCTAACTTTCTTTAGAAATACTCTTAAGAATTGTTACCCAGATAGTGTGCCTGCTTTTATTGCTTATATCTCACAGTTTAAGCTCGATTTTCACTAAATGTCCATTGAGACTTAAGCAGATTTACTCTGGATTTCTTGTTCTGGCAATGTCAGAATCTCTACACCGTCAGGGGTGACAACTATAGTGTGTTCAAATTGGGCAGAAAGTTTGCGATCGCGTGTTACAGCTGTCCACTTATCAGCTAATATCTCCACTTCGTGGGTACCTTCGTTAATCATGGGCTCGATAGTGAAAACCATCCCAGCCCGGAGGCGTTTTCCTTTCCCTCGGGTGCCATAGTGAGGAATTTGGGGAGCTGTATGGAAAATCTTGCTAATCCCATGTCCAACAAAGTCTCGCACTACGGAAAAGCCGTTGGACTCGGCATACTCTTGGATAGCAGCACCAATATCGCCAACCCTTGCTCCTGGCTTGACCTCAGCAATGCCCCGCATCATACATTCTTCAGTAACTTCCACCAGCTTTTTTGCTAGGGGTGAGGGGGTACCAACAAAAAAGGTTCTAGAGGTATCCCCGTGATATCCATCCACCTTTGGTGTTACGTCTATATTAATGATGTCCCCATCTTTAAGGATTTGCTTCCCGTTAGGGATACCGTGACAGACAACTTCATTGATACTGGTACAGATAGATTTAGGAAAGCCCTGGTAGCCTAAGGGAGCACTGATTGCCCCATGCTCTTTTGTCCAGCGCTCAGCTTCATCATTAATCTCTAGGGTGCTTACCCCTGGCTTAACCATGGGTTCTAAATGGTCTAACAGTGCAGTGGCTAAGCGTCCAGCAAGACGCATTTTAGCTATTTCTCTACTGGATAAGAGCACAATTCTTTCAGCTGCCATGAGTTTTTATTCCGTCAATTACCCCAAAACCTGGGAAAAATTATACTATTTGTTGTTTTTTTAATTGTACAATAATATGATCCCTAATTAACGCGGGTTGGCTTGAGAGCAATAGGTAAGGTACATTCTGGATTTTAGGGAATCGGGAATCGGGAATCGGGAATCGGGAATCGGGATTCGGGAATCGGGAATCGGGATTCGGGATTCGGGAACAGGTAAAAATCCTGTGTACCTCCTCTTTTGCTTGCTATCCAAAGCCAGAATATTTCAATAGAATAGGTCAGTTGATAGAACCAAGTAGGAGTCGATTTTGGAGGTCAAAGCCGCAGTAGCTTTTGAAGCAGGCAAGCCTTTATCCATTGAAACGGTTCAGGTAGCCGAACCTAAGGCGGGTGAGGTGATGGTGGAAATTAAAGCAACCGGAGTATGCCATACTGATGCCTATACCCTCTCTGGCGCAGATCCAGAAGGACTATTCCCAGCCATTCTAGGACATGAGGGAGCAGGTGTAGTCGTTGAGGTGGGTGAAGGGGTGACTAGCGTCCAGGTAGGAGACCATGTGATTCCCCTCTATATCCCTGAGTGCCGTCAGTGTGAATACTGTTTAAGTGGTAAAACCAATCTTTGTCAGGCGATTCGGAATACCCAAGGACGTGGTTTGATGCCCGATGGTACCAGTCGCTTCTCTGTCGATAGCAAAATGCTCCATCATTACATGGGGACATCCACCTTTGCTAACTATACCGTACTGCCAGAAATCGCAGTAGCAAAAATCCGCAAAGATGCTCCCTTTGATAAAGTTTGTTACATCGGTTGTGGAGTTACAACGGGTATTGGTGCTGTGATCAATACCGCTAAAGTTCAACCAGGTTCGAGAGTCGTGGTATTTGGACTCGGGGGAATTGGTTTGAATGTAATCCAAGGCGCACGGATGGTGGGTGCTAGCCAAATTGTAGGTGTTGATATTAATCCCAAAAAACAACAACTTGCTGAAAAATTCGGGATGACCGATTTTGTCAATCCTAATGAAATAGAGGGAGATTTAGTCCCTTACATTATTGATTTAACTAAAGGGGGCGCTGATTATAGTTTCGAGTGTATTGGTAATGTGAAGGTGATGCGCCAAGCTCTAGAATGCTGCCACAAAGGTTGGGGTGAATCTATTATTATTGGTGTCGCAGGTGCTGGAGAAGAAATCAATACTCGACCTTTTCAACTGGTGACTGGACGGGTCTGGCGAGGTACAGCTTTTGGGGGAGCTAGAGGACGCACCGATGTTCCTAAAATCGTCGATTGGTATATGGAAGGTAAGATTAATATTGATGATA
Organism: Moorena sp. SIO3A2; assembly: GCF_010672265.1. Classification (NCBI taxonomy): domain Bacteria; kingdom Bacillati; phylum Cyanobacteriota; class Cyanophyceae; order Coleofasciculales; family Coleofasciculaceae; genus Moorena; species Moorena sp. SIO3A2. Next base: position 267,827 of record NZ_JAAHHC010000011.1, on the reverse strand, counting down.
TGATTACCCATGTCATGCCCTTGGAACAAATTAATGATGCCTTCGATTTGATGCATAAGGGTGAGTCGATTCGTAGTGTGGTGACGTTTGGATAGTTGAAGGTTAATTCATAGGTTTAAGGTTTAAGGTTTGTTGGTTGAAGGTTGAAGGTTTGTTGGTTGAAGGTTGAACGCGATGGACTTCGTCCCGCTTTCAGGGAACCCGTGGCCTATTGGCCAAGGTTATTTGGTTAGCCGTAGGCCACGCTTACTGGCAGAGCCCGACGCTGCGCGTTCGCGTAGTTAAGTAGAGTAGGGTGGGCAAAGTCATCATTTCGTGACTAATCAAAACCACCAAACTCTTTTTGCCCACCCTACAAGCTACTGTTAATTAGAGTAGGGTGGGCAAAGTCATCATTTCGTGACTAATCAAAACCACCAAACTCTTTTTGCCCACCCTACAAGCTACTGTTAAGTTAAGTAGAGTAGGGTGGGCAAAGTCATCATTTCGTGACTAATCAAAACCACCAAACTCTTTTTGCCCACCCTACAAGCTACTGTTAAGTTAAGTAGAGTAGGGTGGGCAAAGTCATCATTTCGTGACTAATCAAAACCACCAAACTCTTTTTGCCCACCCTACAAGCTACTGTTAAGTTAAGTAGGGTGGGCAAAGTCATCATTTCGTGACTAATCAAAACCACCAAACTCTTTTTGCCCACCCTACAAGCTACTGTTAAGTAGAGTAGGGTGGGCAAAGTCATCATTTCGTGACTAATCAAAACCACCAAACTCTTTTTGCCCACCCTACAAGCTACTGTTAAGTAGAGTAGGGTGGGCAAAGTCATCATTTCGTGACTAATCAAAACCACCAAACTCTTTTTGCCCACCCTACAAGCTACTGTTAAGTAGAGTAGGGTGGGCAAAGTCATCATTTCGTGACTAATCAAAACCACCAAACTCTTTTTGCCCACCCTACAAGCTACTGTTAAGTTAAGTAGAGTAGGGTGGGCAAAGTCATCATTTCGTGACTAATCAAAACCACCAAACTCTTTTTGCCCACCCTACAAGCTACTGTTAAGTTTGATTACGTTAAATTTTACTTAAAAAAGTTACTTAATTTGACAAAATATTAAATAAAAACTGTAGCAGTTGCCACAACAGCAGTGGTTATTGTCTTATTGACTCAAAGCTTCTTGTTCAACTTGGTTTTCATGCCCAAGTTTTTTGATCACCCTGTATAGGGATTTCTAGCGTAATCAGGTAAACAGGATTTTTTCCCTGTTCCCAGATCCGCTGTTCCCTGTTCCCTTTTCCCATCAATCCTATGTTCAAAACTCAAATACAAACCCTATATTAACTATCACTATGACTACAGCAACTAATCCCACTCAGATTAACTCTGGTATTGGCGGTACCAAAAATTTCTACAACTGGAATTGGCAAGACAAACAGTATCGAGTAGTCTACGAAACCATTGGCGCAGGAAACCCTGTACTGTTACTTCCTGCTTTTAGTACGGTGTCTAGTCGCACAGAAATGAAAGGTATTGCCAATCTACTCGCTACCAAGTATCAAGTTACGGTTCTAGATTGGTTGGGATTTGGCGAGTCTCAATGCCCTCCTGTGGATTACAATCCCGTATTATTTCAGCAGTTATTAGCAGATTTTGTTAACTCTGTTTTTAATAATAACTCAATTATTGTAATTGCTGCGGGTCATGCTTCCGGATACGCTTTAAAATTTGCCCAAGATAATCCAGATAGTATTTCTAAACTAATTTTAGTGGCTCCCACTTGGAAAGGACCGTTAAGAGCAATGGGTTTACCCGATGGAGTCAGAAACGGAGTAAAAAACCTAGTGCGATCGCCCTGGTTAGGTCAGAGTCTATACTATCTCAACACTACCCCTTCTTTTCTACGCTTGATGTATAAACGCCACGTCTATGTGGATGAAACCAAACTAACTCCCGAATTTATTGCCCAAAAACACAAAATCACTTCCAAAGATGGCGGCAGATATGCCCCGGCTGCCTTTGTGACTGGCGCAATCGATCCTGTTGCTAATCGGGAGGAATTTTTGCAGCTTTTAGATTCTGTTTCCATGCCCGTATTAATTATATTGGCGGAAAATGCACCACCTAAATCAAAAGCCGAAATGATAGCGATGGCAGAGTTAGAACAGGTGCAAACCGTTAGATTAGCTGGAACTTTAGGTATTTCTGAAGAGTATCATGAAGCGGTAACAGCAGTGATTGAGGATTTTATTTAGCTATTTAGCGATCGCTTTTATAGCAGTTATAGCAATTCTCAGAGTCATGAGCGACATTGCTTATCCTTAAACGCTATAAATAGTTATATTTGAAGGAAATTATCCTGAGGGGGTGACATGAGTCCTGAAAAGTTTACTATACAGCGTTTTTCATAACTATCAGGTACACAGGATTTTTTCTCTCTTACCTGTTCCCTGTTCCCAGATCCGCTGTTCCCTAAGAGGATATCTGAAAAGTTTTTTGATACTGAATTTTGCCCCCCTAGCCCCCCAATTCTGGGGGGAACAAGAATCAATTTGCTGGTAGAAGTCCCCCAAAATTGGGGGACCAACGGGGGCTTGGATGTAGCAAATGAGACTTTTCAGACAACCTCTAAAACCTTAAGTAAATTATGGGCTGAAATTATTACCCAGTAATGATTTTAGCTTACATATCCCCCCCAGGAAACCATGATCATGAAATATATTGAAATTGAACCGTTGAATCGCGAAACTACCGATAGTGATTGCGTTAGACGATGCAGAATTAAGCGGATTGATGGCGATGTCCAAGTCGATCAGACTGAGCTATGGTTTCAATTCGATAAATCAATCGTGCCCCCGGAAGATAATGATTGTGACAGTTATTTGCTTGCGGTCCTTATGGATGCGATGAAGGAAGAAAGAGATGTAATTGTTAAAGGGGAAGTCTCAAAACAGCTCTTAAGTAATTTGGTTGAATATCAAGTAGCATGGTATAAATGGTTACCTGACCTATATTCTTACATTAATATTAGCGCAGAGTCTATCAGAGATAATAGTACACCAGTATCTGGTGCCATATGTGCCTTTTCTGGAGGTGTTGATGCCACCTTCTCCGTATGGCGTCACTCCCAAGCAAAATTCAGTCATCGGTCTCAGGACATCAAGCTATGCTCAATAGTTCACGGGTTCGACATTCCACTTAGGGAAGAAACCTCATTCAATAATGCTAGCAAGAGAGCCCAAGAAACCTTAAGGGATATTCAGCTTAAACTAGTACCGATAAAAACCAACTATCGTGAAATTACAACAGTCAATTGGGAACATGCTTTTTCCTGTGTTTTAGTTGCTGTTCTTAGCAATTTCAAAAAAGTTGCTGGTACCTGTATTGTTGGTAGTAGTGAACCCTATGATTCACTGGTTATTCCTTGGGGTTCATCCCCGATTACAGATCATTTGTTAAGTTCTGGCGATTTTCATGTGATCCATGATGGTGCCAGCCATAACCGAACCGAAAAAGTAAAAGAAATTTGTGATTGGAAAGTTGGTATTGAAAATTTGCGTGTCTGTTGGCAAGGAGACTTAAAAGACCGAAATTGCGGTAAATGTGAGAAGTGCGTGAGGACTAAACTTAATTTTTTGGCGACAGGCAACCCGATTCCCATATGCTTTCCTGATTCCAATATTCTTGACGATATCAAAGAAATCACCCTGCCTAACGAAGCTGTTCGTGGAGAGTGGCGACAAATATATGAGTATGCCAATAAAAACGAAGTCAAGGATTCTTGGGTTGGGCAACTCCGGAGAACGTTAAACAAAAAGTCTTTGATTGACAAAATACTACCCAAAGGCAGTCCGCAACGAGAGATTGTCAAAAATCTAACCAGAAAAATAAGCGGACGCTAAAGGCGGGGCTTATTTTAGTCGTTTATCAGCTATCAGCTATCAGCTATCAGCTATCAGCTATCAGCTATCAGCTATCAGCTATCAGCTATCAGCTATCAGCTATCAGCTATCAGCTATAGCAGTACGCACTAAGGTTAGGACAACTCTTACCTCTAAAACCTTGTTAGAGTCAACTTCTGCCTTCTGCCCTCAGCATAGCTGCCTTGCGCGTAGCGCTATATCAGCTATAAGCCAATGGCCTTGGCCATTGGCCACGCTACGCGAATGGCCAGGCTACTGTTCGCGTAGCGTGCCCGTAGCGCAGTGCTTTTGAATAAAATAAGCTGACCGCTGAGCGCTGACCGCTGAATGCTTACCAATACTCGTTTCACCATTAGGGCGATCGCTTTAAAATAATTCCCATTTGTTGTAATTGTTCCCTAATGCGTTCGCGTAGCGTGACCATTCGCGTAGCGTGGCCCAAAGGCCAAGGTCAATCGCGTAGTGGTGCCTGGGGCACATCGCGTTTTCAATTGGTGGACAATCTGGTTCGTGGCAATGCAATTGATTTAAAGAAATAGTCCCTTTTGTGGTTTGACCCAGCAGTGGTGCGTTACGGGGCGGGCTGTGCTAACACTGGCTAAATCAGGGCTCCCCTAACGCACCCTACGCAACTGCTCCCTTTGTTAAATATTCCACCTCACAATCTACCTTCTATTTTATCAAAAAACTGTTTACATTCTTCAAAAACCTGTTTTTTTCTTAGTTGATCCCAAACAATATATCTGTTGTCTTGGAAATTTTTAATTGTTTGTAAAAGCCCAACAATTTCTTGCTCTCCTATTGTTGGGCTGTTTCCGTAACCGTGGTAAGACACTCCCCATATAATAGCTAGGCAAGTAGTAGCTATAAAGTTTTTACCATTTTGGTCGATAGAAACTTCTATATTGTTATTTACAGATAATACAGCCCAAATACTTCCTCCCAATAAACCAACAACAGTAGCCCCTACCTGTATACCAACTAGCGCTGCTGGTCCAGCAGCAACACCACCAACAGGTAATCCAATCAGAAAACCGATTATCCCACCTATAACACCACCGATTCCAGTCCCAATGCCTGTACCAGCAGCTGCACCATCAACTACATCTTTAGGCTTTGAAAAGTTTTTTTTATGAAAGTTAAGGTCATTAACTCCTTTGAGTGGATCGTCTGCTGCTAATTTATAAAGCCTTGAAACGTTTTCGTTAAATTCTTCCAACAACTGTTTAACTTCATCACGTATTTCATCAATGAGATCCTTTTCTGGTGAAGTATTATCAATACCCTTTTGTCTTTTTGCTTTGCTGCATGCTTGGATACAGTCATACATTAAATCTGAAGCTTCCCTTAAAATTTCAAGCTGTCTATGTCTGAAATTTTCCAGGTCTATGCGATATCTTTCTTTCTTTTGACCAGACAATAAATTTTCTACATAGCTATAAATTCGAGTAACTTTGGAAGGATCATCCCACCAACCATCAAACATAATGTAATTATTGATATGGTTTATTTTAAAAAAATCTTCCCACTTAGTTATTCGTTTCCCATGCTGATCATTTTTTTTTCGACTTTTATTACCAATCCCAATAATAGGCTTATTTAATTCCTTTAAAAGTTCAATTTCTTGATCATGTCCTCCTTCCGGCACATCATTTAAAGTATCGACAACGTAGATGACCACATCTGCTCTCTCGACTCCTTCTATTGCAATTAGATCATATTTCATCCTATCAACATTTGGAAATATGTTTGCTAATATCTCTGGAGAAAGCTCTTGTTTTTTAGCTCTCATATAGGCTAAACAAGAATCTGGAAGCTCAAAACCTGGACAATCAACGAACCAAGCTTGCATAGTATCATAGCGAATCGTTTCAGTCTTTTTTGTTGCATGTGCTTGGTCAGCAACTAGACCGACATTGCTCTTGGTTAACGTTCTGATCAAAGTTGTTTTACCAGAATTGGTATGACCAGTTACTGCAATAACAGTTTTTTCGGTATTATTCATAAGGTTTTTCTATTCAATCAACTAACATTGTCTTTCATCTACATACTCAATGGGAACAAATTCCAATCCTTTGTAAGCTGAATCACATGTTGATTGTATTACTTTGACTGCCGCTCCTGGTGGCTCTGTGCGGTTACCATCTGGTTTGAATTTGACTGTCCCAGTTACACCTGAGTAACTAAAATTTTTATTCCTTAAGGCTTCTTGTAACTTGATTCGATTGGGGTTTGGTAAAGTCTCTAGAGCCTTAGCGATGGTCATGATGGCATCGTATGCAGTGGCTGTTCTCAAGCTTACCTGAGTTGTTTTCCATAGTTTTGAAGCTTGCTGGCAAAAGGCTTCTCCCTCAGGAGTATCTACGCACCCTTCCAAGCGATGCCAATCAGAATAAGCTATAAACTTTGATAATACACTTTCACTCTCTTTAGATAGGCCTTCTAAAGTCTGAGGATGGTATAATGAGGACGATCCTCCAATCAATAGCCGACCCTGATTAGATTTAATCAAATCTATTGCGTTAGGAAGTGCCTCACGTGTAGTTCCCCCGTCAGGAACTACAAAAATCCCATTTACTTTATTTTGTTGAGCGTACTCAATTATTTGTCCTGCATCAAACGATGGATTGGAGAGATCGTTGGGTTCTAAATTAATAAACTTCCCTTTTTCTCGCACACGCTTTTCAATAACGGATTTAAACGAATTGCTATAATTATCAGGGTGGCTATAAACAACCCCAGCTGTTTTTTCAAGACCTTTTTTTACCAACTCATCAAGTAATAAATCAACCAAGTATTTAGCTGCATGATTATGATTAGAAATAATTCTAAAAAAGAAGCACTGTTTCTGCTTAATACAGAAATCTGTCAAAGACTCTGAGCTACTGATTGGAGCAACTATAACTAGTCTATGTTTTTGATAAACCTCCTCCAAGGCTTTAAGGGTAATTCCACTATCAGAATGGCCAACTACAGCTATGATCTCACTTTGAGAAGCTATTTGATTTGCCATATCCTTAGCGTGAGCGACATCATTATGATCATCGGCAATCAAGATCCTCAGCGGTCTACCATTGATCTTAGCTTCGGAGTTATTGATCTTGTGTTGAGCTTGAGCAATTCCTCGAAGTATCTCTTTGGCTGTATCTTCGTCTACTCTGATAGGAATTCCAACCGCAATAGTATAGGGCTTTATATTGGTATTTGTCTTAAGTTTAGCATTATTCCAGTAAATTAGAGTTTCTGGATCTCTATCTTCTATTTCCCAGGAAACTTTAAAAAAGTTTGAAGCTTCTAGGTAGTTTCGGTCACGATAGGCTTTAATGCCATCAGCTTTATTCTTCGGTTGGAAACCAAACAATAGACTCTCTTCACCACAACTTATATTATCGTCAATATTAATTGGACAAGTTTCAGGCTTAACAATTATTCTAAGAGTTTTAATACCTGCTGTCGATAAATAAATAAAAATAATTAAAGAAACGAAAATTAGTCCAGTATATATTGGATTAGAAAATATTTTTTTCCTAAATATAACAATACTTCTCTTAAACTGATTATTGTCATTTGTAGGGATTTTAGACTTAGAATCAAGGAGTGGTTTTAAGTCATTCAATATGTCTTTAGCTGACTGATAGCGAGCTTGGGGCTCATAAAGAATCATTTCGTCTAAAATCTTGGCAAAATCATCGCTAATCTGTAAAGGGCTTTTCCCAGGAACGTGATAACGCCATATAGTTTCTTTAGTAGATTGGTGACTAATCAGCTGAGGATTAATCTGAGATCTGATCATCTCAATACAAACAACTCCCAAAGCATATAGATCGTCTCGATACCTGTCTTTATTCCCTTTGGGTGGCTTGTAACGATCATTATATTTGTCTAGAGCAATAGACACCTTGCCAGAAACTATCTGTAGTCCACCGATTTCGTTTAAATCTCCAATATCAAGAAGAGTTAGTTGATCGTCTCCTGAATATATTAGGTTAGAAGCCCTAATATTACCCTGAGCTATTTTTTGTTTATGTAATTGAACTAAAATCTCTAGAGATTTCCTGAGAATTATCTTAACTGTTTCCTCCTGGAAAGACTTTCCATTTTTAATCTCTGCCTCAATAGTATTATCTTGTATATAATCTCGAAGTATATAGAAACTATTGCCTTGGCGAAACTGATACTTAATATTTGCGATACCGTTAATTTTTAAAGCCCTTATCTCTTGGACACGTTCACTGAAAAGCCTTTCAGCTTCTTCCATTACCTCTGGTTCTTCAGAAAGAGGCTTATATTCTTTTGCTATATAGTAACAAGGTTGTGCCGCTGCACTATCATCATTTACCTTATAGGTTCTACAGTAGATTGAAGTTTTATATTCTTGAAGAATACGATAGCTATGTGATATATATTGATCAGCCATTAGTCGATTATTATCAATAAACAATAAGCGTTTACCTTAGTGCCGAATTTAAACAATCGTACTTACAGATATTATGATGTGAATCTACAGCATTAATCGACGTAGACCTAGTCAGATTATTCGATTGGTTCAGTATTATTCCATGAATATAGTGAATTGTAAAGATTAAGATTAGCCTCAGAATTACCTCAAGCAAGATACTGTTGACAATATCAAAATTTAGGCTCTCTAAGGTATAGCTCTAATAAACTAGTATATAATAATTGCTACAATTTTTTGCTAAGCAAAGCTTGTAGGGGAAAAAGGGAATTTTTATAAAAATGTATAACAATACATTACACTCGATATCTTCTCTTGAAGAATAGTTTCGAGTGTGGTGCGAAGCATACTTTTAACTCTGCCCTTGTTCATAAAGAAGCCCAGGCAACTGGCAGAAACACCTACTAAATCAGCCGCTTGTGCGGTGTAAATTATCATGGCTGGGAAACCATTGCCTCAGCGGTCATATTATGTTAACCGAAATTGGATTAACATGCAAGGGCTAAAAAAACTATTGCACTAACTCACCAATTACGATCGGTCGGTCAGTGGCTCAAACAAAACTATTGCACTGACGCACTAAATTGTTCGGCAGCACATATAGCGCTACACGCAACGCAATAAAAAAGCGATCGCAAACTGCGCAGCGATGCTCTTAAGCCCAAAGGCCACGCTACGCGAACAGAGCCGCTACGCGATCGCAATTAGTTAGCGATCGCACAAATACAACTATTCTTCAAATCCCCCCCTTGTTAAGGGGGGTTAGGGGGGATCCCCCAGTCCAAAACTATTGCAACCCTTCCAACAACTGTTCCAACGCCCTATCAAGAGCTTCCCCTAACTTACTGCCATCTTTTCCGCCAGCTTGGGCCAAGTTAGGTCGTCCACCGCCACCACCACCACAAATTTTAGCGATCGCACCAATAAACTTCCCAGCCTGCAAGCCTTTCTGATTAACACCCTTACTAAAGGCTGCCACTAAACTCACCTTGTCCGGGCTAGGCACTGAACCCAACACTACTGCACTTTCTCCCAGCTTCTGCTGTAGCTGTTGCGCAACACTTTTTAAGCCCTCTGGTTCTACTCCCTCCATCTTGGCAACCAGAACCTTGAACTCACCGACTGACTTAGCTTCAGCCAACAACTGGTCAGATTTTGCTAAAGCCAATTGTTGCTTCAGGGCATCTAACTGTTTATTAGTAGCCTTGAGTTCCTGTTGTAAATTACTAATCCGCTCAGGTAACTCTTCCGGTTGTGCCTTAAAGCGATCGCATAAATCCTTAACCACCTTATCCCGCACATTCAGATAATCCAGCACCGCCGGTCCAGCCACTGCTTCTATCCGCCTAATCCCAGAGGCGACCCCTGCGGAAGAGATAATCTTAAACACGCCAATCTCAGCAGTATTGTTGACATGGGTACCACCACACAATTCCATCGAGACACCAGGGAAATCAATCACCCTGACTTCATCGCCATACTTTTCCCCAAACATAGCGGTTGCGCCCTTAGCCTTAGCTTTTGTTAAAGGCATCACCTCCACATCTGCGGTATGGGCTTCACTAATCCAAGTATTAACTTGAGCCTCGATTTGGTCTAACTCTTCCGATGTCAGAGCGCGAGGGCAATTGAAGTCAAAGCGCAAACGGTCAAAAGCCACCAAAGAGCCTGCCTGAGAGATGCTTGGGTCAACAATTCTTTTCAGAGCCGCTTGCAGTAAATGGGTCGCACTATGGTTAGCTTGAACTCGACGGCGACAAGCCCGGTCAATTTGAGCCGTTACTGTTGTGCCTACCGCTAAATTTCCCCGTTCGACAGTACCGAAGTGGACAAAGAAATCCGATTCCTTCTGAACATCTTCGATCCGAACCAATAGCGAATCCCCAGACAGATAACCGCGATCGCCTATTTGTCCTCCAGATTCCGCATAGAATGGGGTCTGATCCAAAATCACCTGGACCTTACTCCCAGCCCCAGCCGATTCCACGGACTTCCCATCAACTAGCAAAGCCTCTACCTTAGCCATGGACTGGGGTTCAGTGTAACCAAGGAATGCCGTACTATGGATATGTTCCCCTAGCTGATCTAAGCTACCCTGTACCGTTAAATCAATCGTTTCATGGGCAACTCTAGCCCGTTCCCGCTGGCGTTCCATTTCCACCTCGAAGCCATCGAGGTCTACCGTTAAGCCCTGTTCTTCAGCAATTTCCTCAGTTAATTCCACTGGGAAACCATAGGTATCATAGAGGGTAAACGCATCTGTGCCAGAAATCTGTTTAGGCTTCTTAGCCAAAATCTCAGCTAGCAGCTTCTCACCCCGTTCTAGGGTTTTCAGGAATTGAGACTCTTCCCGCTGCATTTCCGCTTTGATAGTCTTTTCCCGTTCCCGCACATTAGGATAAGCTGATTGAGATAATGCGATCGCTGTTTGAGCCACTTCCCAGGTAAATTCCCCATCAATCCCAATCAAACGGCCATGACGCACCACTCGACGCAGCAAACGGCGCAACACATAACCCCGTCCGGTGTTAGAAGCCGTAATCCCATCCGCGATCATATGAACGATTGCCCGGATATGGTCACCAATAACCTTCAGAGAAACCTTCGTCTTCTGATCACTCTTGCTATAGTTAACCCCAGCAATTTCCGCTGCGGTTTTTACAATCGGGAAAATTAAATCAGTTTCATAATTATTCGGCACTTGCTGGAGGATTTGCGCCATCCTCTCCAGTCCCATCCCCGTATCAATATTTTGTTTCTCTAACGGAGTGCGATTCCCCTCCGCATCCTGGTTGTATTCCATGAATACCAGGTTATAGAACTCAATAAACCTGGTATCATCTTCCAAATCAATGCTCTCGTCTCCCAGTTCTGGGTGAAAATCGTAGTAAATTTCTGAACACGGACCACACGGACCGGTCGGACCCGATTTCCAATAATTATCCTCCTCACCCAAGCGCTGGATGCGATGAGCTGGAATCCCAATTTTATCCCGCCAGATCCCAAACGCTTCGTCATCATCCCGAAAAACACTGACTACTAAGCGTTCTGGTGGCAAACCGAATACCTCTGTAGAGAGTTCCCATGCCCATGCGATCGCTTGTTCCTTAAAGTAATCCCCAAAACTAAAATTCCCCAGCATCTCAAAAAAAGTATGATGCCGTGCCGTGCGTCCCACATTCTCTATATCATTGTTGCGGATACATTTTTGGGCAGTGGTGGCGCGAGGGAATTCCGACTGACGTTGTCCTAGAAAAATCGGTTTAAACGGCAACATTCCCGCAATTGTCAGCAACACCGTCGGGTCTTCCGGTACTAGGGAAGCACTTGGCAATACCTGGTGTTGCCGTTGGGAGTAGAAATCGAGGAAAGTTTGCCGTATTTCGTTACCGCGCAAATAATTAGGGATATCGGGCATGGTTCTCTACAAGTCAGCTTTAGGGTATGGGCATATGGTAATTAAAACCCTATCGCTATATTTATTAATTTACCTATGATCCATTGTTACAGACCTTGGCTAGAAAGCCCACCCTTGAGAGCTGAGCATCCCATTTTGATGGTTGATGCTTGAAGGTTTGATGGTTGAAGGTTGGTAGGTTGAAGGTTGGTAGGTTGAAGGTTGGTAGGTTGGAGGTTGGTAGGTTGGAGGTTGGTAGGTTGAAGGTTGGTAGGTTGAAGGTTGGTAGGTTGGAGGTTGGTAGGTTGAAGGTTGGTAGGTTGGAGGTTGGTAGGTTGAAGGTTGGTAGGTTGGAGGTTGGTAGGTTGAAGGTTGGTAGGTTGAAGGTTGGTAGGTTGAAGGTTGGTAGGTTGGAGGTTTGATGGTTGAAGATTAGAGGCTTAACAACTGAAAGCCGGATGTATAACTAGCAATCTGTAACCTGTAACCTTCAACATCTAACCTGTAACCTTCAACATCTAACCTGTAACCTGTAACCTGTAACCTGTAACCTGTAACCTTCAACCTGTAACCTTCAACCTTTCAACCTTCCAACCTTCAACCTTCAATCTTCTTAATCTAATCGTTGCAGTTTGTAAAGACTCCTGAACTTTAACAACAAGTATTCGTAATCTCCAGAAAGTCGTGTTAGCTTTAAAGAGTGGAAGTCATCCTTCAGATAAAAACCTGAAGCCAAAAACCAAATGGGCATAGATAAGATGATTTCTAGCGGTCTATAGCCCAGCCACAGTAGGCACCAATCGAACATAGCAAAAAGTGGCGAGAAACCAACAGAAGTTGGAGGAAGCCAAACCAAAGTCCGGAAAGACACGACTGTGTGAGATTTAGTATTAGGTGTATCTGTGAAGTTTGCCAACCATAGTAGTGATTCAAAACTGGTAGTCAGAAAGTTAACTCGTTGAAAATTTGTCTTTTTCCACTCGAATGGGTCTAGTCAATCCTGGCTAGGCCCTTTGAGTATTGGGGAAATGTATTGGGGAAATCCCAGACACATTAGAAATGATTGCTGCACCCTACCATTAAAGTTAATAAAAAGTTTGCATCTAAAAAGCAATTAACACTTTACCCTGGACCCTTGGCCAATAGGCCAGGCTACGCGAACAACCTTCATACTTTTTCATCTAATCGTTGCAGTTTGTAAATACTGATTAACTTTAACAACAAGTATTCGGAATCTCCAGAAGGTCGTGTTAGCTTAAAAGAGTGGAAGTCATCCTTCAGATAAAAACCTGAAGCCAAAAACCAAATGGGCATAGATAAGATGATTTCTAGCGGTCTATAGCCCAGCCACAGTAGGCACCAATCGAACATAGCAAAAAGTGGCGAGAAACCAACAGAAGTTGGAGGAAGCCAAACCAAAGTCCGGAAAGACACGACTGTGTGAGATTTAGTATTAGGTGTATCTGTGAAGTTTGCCAACCATAGTAGTGATTCAAAACTGGTAGTCAGAAAGTTAACTCGTTGAAAATTTGTCTTTTTCCACTCGAATGGGTCTAGTCAATCCTGGCTAGGCCCTTTGAGTATTGGGGCAATGTATTGGGGAAATGTATTGGGGAAATCCCAGACACATTAGAAATGATTGCTGTACCGTACCATTAAAGTTAATCAAATGTAAGCATTCAGCCGTCAGCTATCAGCCATCAGCTTCATAGTTCGAGATTAATGATAATTTCAAGTCTGGGGAAAAGCCCTTGGCCAATGACTGATAGCTGATAAGCGACACGCTGATAGCTGACAAAGCAATTAACACTTCACCCTTGACCCTACATGCTTCATACTTTTTAATCTAATCGTTGCAGTTTGTAAAGACTGATTAACTTTAACAACAAGTATTCGGAATCTCCAGAAGGCCGTGTTAGATTTAAAGAGTGGAAGTCATCCTTCAGAGAAAAACCTGAAGCCAAAAACTAAATGGGCATAGATAAGATGATTTCTAGCGGTCTATGACCCAGCCACAGTAGGCACCAATCGAACATAGCAAAAAGTGGCGAGAAACCAACGGAGGTTGGAGTAAGCCAAACCAAAGTCCGGAAAGACACGACTGTGTGAGATTTAGTATTAGGTGTATCTGTGTAGTTTGCCAACCATAGTAGTGATTCAAAACTGGTAGTCAGAAAGTTAACTCGTTGAAAATTTGTCTTTTTCCACTCGAATGGGTCTAGTCAATCCTGGCTAGGCCCATTGAGTATTGTCGTCAATCGATCTAAGTTATTGGTAAGGATTAACATTGCTACCTTGGGCTGCGAGCTTTAAGGGCAAGCTGATTAACCGGTGTCAGAAAAACTGATGGAGTATTGACTATGGCAGTAGTACAGTTAAAAGTTCCCAGTATTGCGTGTGATGTCTGTGCCAAGACCATTACCGAAGGTATACTCCAACAGGAGCCAGATTCTAAAGTCGCAGTGGATGTAACATCAAAGACGGTTAGAGTTGAAACCGAAGCATCTGAAGAGTCAATTAGACAGATCATAACGACTGTCGGTCACAGCGTGGAGTAAGCTACCAATTGACACTCCCCGCCCTGGAAGGACGGGGATTCTTGCTTGGCCTATGGCCACGCGATCGCGTTCAACGGGGTGACTTGTAAAACCCTTGCCGGAGCCAGGAAAAATAGAGGTGGATTCGACCCAAGCGTATTTGGTCTATGACCTAGGTTTCGGTGTGCCGGAAACGAAACCTGATCAGAGGGTCGCCTTAATAAAAAAGGTTAAAACTTTTTACACAAGCGCCGACTAACTATAAAGGCGACCCTCTGATTAAGGTAACTTCTAACCCCACCGTACCTAATCTAGTTAACAAGTTAGATAAACTTTTTCTTGATCTTATGTTTTCGGAGATCTCCAAATCTAAGAATTTGATGATGCAATAAGCTGATATCTTAGCTGATTTTTTACATCATCTACTTATTTTAATATCATGTTTATCTAGAACATTAATTGTTTTTTTCGTTAGGTTTTTATCTTAACACGATGCGAAAAAACCGTCAAGTCTTAATTTAACAAAAAGCCTACCGTAAGAGTTAAGAAGCCTTAATTAATAAGTTTTAACCCTTTTGCTCATAGCCTGCTCCCAATAAATGCTTCTTAACTCTGAGGCGCGCGTCTCCTATAAGGACGGGGCGCGATTACCCAAATTTTTTGGTAAGCTAGTGTGATTTCAATGGCCCTTTATTTTCTAAAGGCTCCTAGTTGGAACGAGCCGCACTTCGACAATACATCATTAATTTATATGTAAGTATTCAGCTATCAGCGTGTCGCGTATCAGCTATCAGCGTGTCGCGTATCAGCGTGTCGCGTATCAGCTAATGCGCACGCTACTTGAGGTGCTACAGATGGTGCTTTTGAATAAGCGATGCAGAGGTGCGACCCGTGGCGAATTTAATTACGGGTCAAACGCACCATTACGGTCTTGGGGAGGCAGCGCCGCCAAAGGGGGTTCCCCCCATGACCGCGCTGCCGTGGTTTCCCCCGGAGACAAAACCTTAGATAGGGTCGCCTTTATAGTTAGCAGGTTATGCAGAAAAGGGTTAAATATTTTTTAATAAGGCGACCCTATCTTACGGTAAATTCAAACCACTCGCGCTTGGGATCAAGACAACAGGTAAGCATTGGAATAATGCTGAGTTACTTTAGCTGACGGCTGACGGCTGACGGCTGACGGCTGACGGCTGACGGCTGAATGCTTACATTTATATTGTTTTGGTTAAATAGTGCTAGTTTACTAAGTATTAGTTAACTAGGTGTTGCGCATTTAAATTGGATATTATTCAGTTATAAAAAAAGGCGTTGCTGAATTAAGAAATGAATAGGAGTAGAGTGGGCATCCTGCCCGCGCGAAAATAAGGAGGAAACTGGCAAGATGCCAGTTCTAGCCAAGATGCCAGTTCTAGCCAAGATGCCAGTTCTAGCCAAGATGCCAGTTCTAGCCAAGATGCCAGTTCTAGCCAAGATGCCAGTTCCACAAAACTCTTGAAATCATTTGATTATTAAGCAACGCCCCTTAATCAATGGAGGCGCGCTTTCCGCGTGAAGAATTAAATTACGGGGTCGCGCCTCAAGTTTTAACCATGCATCTGCATAGCCTACCAACCATAAAGGCTCCCCTGTCTAAGGCGCGCGTCTCCGGGGGAAACCCCCAGTTCCGAAGCTGCATCCCTTCTTCAGGTGCGACCCGTGGCGAATTTAATAATTAGATGCGGAAAGCGCACCTAAGTTGTTTTCCTTTTCCTCTCCCTCTGGGTCGCCCCATGTTTGACCCTAATGTAAAAAACCTACCCCTGTGAGGGGGTTAGGGGACCGGTCCCCATTACCGATTAGCCATTACCGATTAGCCATTACCCATTACCGATTACCTATCTCCAAAGTAAAAAACCTACCCTTGTCAGTCTCCCCACCCTCCCTCTAATTATGGGTATTCAACCTGACTTGATATAGAGGTTAGTGGGAATAATAATGCTCTCACTTAGTTGAACAGTTAGGTGTTTTCACCATGTTCGATAAAGATTTAGAAAAATTACCCGGATACCAGGAAATTGCTACTGCCACTTGTGATAAAAACAAGAGAGTATTAGAGGAAAGTATAAATAGAATAATCCCTGTGCTCAGCTTCTGCTGAGTAACCCCTAATTAACTATGTGCCTAAGATGTGCCTAAGATGTGCCTAAGTTGGCTTTGGATTCATCGGGGATTAAACTAATTTTTGTTGTTATTCAGGTTTATATTCAACAAAACTCGTTAAGCTAAAAACGATATAACAATTATAAACGAGTTGTGAAAATCTAGAAACCCAAAATCATGGTATTATTGGCATCCTGGCCTCTTGATAGTTCACAACCTATTTATAATTGCTATATACAGTAATCTAGTTTAGAAATGATTGTTATAAGATCACCTAATTTATCAAAAGTTCCACAGCTCGTGATTCACAATCCATATCGGGGAGGGGAATCGGCAATGGGGAATTGGTAACTGATCCAACTGTACTTGAGCTCCTAAACGATAGTCAGCAATAGGATCAATTTATCTAGTTATCTAGCATCAATCTATTCCATAGCCAATCCCATATACTAGACATCTCCAAAAATTAACCTCAAACCCTTGCACTGCCTGGGTCAAAACCGAGTTTCTGGAGATGTCTACTGGTGAATTTAGAGCAAAACGTATTAGCTAATACTTTCTTGAAGAAGTAGCAGTGTTAAGATTATTAATTCCGGGTGAATGTATTAGCTCTGTAGAGCTAACTATAAATAAAAACGATGCTTCTATAAATGCTTCTATATTAGTGGTAGGAAATAAACAGTTTATCACTACATTTGTGAAGCGGACTTGCTATATAAGGTCTAGCACTTTCGAGGTATCTTTGGAACTTGATGATGTCATACAACACATCAAGACTAGACAACCCGCTATTTTAATTTTGCAGGCAACCCAGGTGGCTAGTTTACAACTATGTCGTCAAATTAAAGAACAAAAGCTGCTCGGTTGGATATACTGCATTTTGATCAATGACTTGCCCGAAATAGCGATTACAGCAATGGGACTAGACCCAAACTGGGAGTTAAGAGAATGTGCTCAAGCCCTAGAAAACGGTGCAGATGCCTACTTACGGATCAGTTCAATCAGTAATCAAGACTCAGCCATAGCTGTAGCAGAAAATCGGTTGCTTAAGGCACAAATTCAGGCAGGGTTACGAGGAGTGCGACTATACCGGGAAGCAATGCACACTAATGATTTCCTATCAAGGATAGCATTGGTTGATCCCTTGACAGAATTGAGCAATCGTCGGGCAATGGAATCGGAGTTACCCCGACAAGTCAAAAATGCGTTTAGTCAATCAAGGCCCCTGAGTCTGATTATCCTAGATGTAGACTATTTCAAGTCCATCAACGACAACTACGGACATCCGGTAGGCGATCGCGCTCTCAAGCTACTGGCAAGTCGTCTCAAACATAACCTACGTATTCAAGATTCCCTCTTTCGTTATGGTGGAGAAGAGTTTGTGATCATTCTTAGTCACACTGACTGTGAAGAAGCCCGAGCAGTGGCTAACCGAGTGCGACATATTATTAGCGATCAACCGTTTCAGATTGATAGAAGATTGGTGCTCCCAATTACCATTAGCTTGGGTGTTGCTGCCCTTAACAATACGGACGACCATAGAGGGGAAAGCCTACTGCGATCTGCTGACCAGAACCTACGGATCGCTAAATCTAATGGTCGCAATCAGGTGTATTGTTGTTGCAATCGCTAATTTTCACGTAAATTGCTGACTCAAAACCACTGGCTTGTGGACAGTAATTTTTTTCTTGTGAATCGAAATCATGTCTTTTTCCCGTAGGTCTCCCAGTAGACGGGTGACAGTAACCCGAGTCGAACCGATAGCTTCTGCGATCGCTTGATGGGACAACTTCAGTTCAATGGTAATCCCATCCCCACAGGGTATGCCAAAGTCACGGCAGAGAATTAATAGAAAACTAACCAATCGAGACTCCATATCCCGATGAGCTAGGGTTTCGATCATCATTTCCGTCTGTAATATCCGAGACGATAGCCCCCGTAACATCAACATTGATAATTCCGGGTTTTCCTTCAGTGCTTTTTCGACCTGGTCAATCGGGGAAGAGAGTAACTCTACAGTTGTAAAGGCAACTGCATGGTAGAACCGATCAGATTGGTGACCAGTAATCAGAGACAGAACACCGAAAACCGTATTTTCTCGCAGCAGTGCTACAGTAATTTCTTCCCCTACTTCGTATACTCTAGAAAGTTTTACAGCACCTTTTAGCAAAAAGTAAACCCGTTCAGCTGGATCTCCTGGGAAGAAAATCGTCTTACCTCGCTCATAGGTTTCTACGACTGGTGGAAACGCTCCTCTACCAATCTGACGAAACACAGCCGCTAGTGGTGTATCCTGCGTCACAACCCTATCCATATCTATTTCTTTGTACAAATGCCCCTATCTATTTACATTTAAGAGACTTCCGGGGATTTTAAGCCACGGATTACCTCATTAATCTGGTATATTTAGGCTATTTTAGCGGATTTTAAACAGTTTTCTTGAGTTTGTTGTGAACTGCTACAACCGTTTCCAATTCCCCTTGCCCATCAATTTCGGCGGTGGGACCGGTGGCCAATTTAATTTGCCTAGGTCAAGGGCACCGGGCAAGTTTTGAGCTAATTTGCCAACAGGCCAACAGTATTAACTGCTAGTCTATATCTTAGCAAGCTCTTGACTTGATTTTCCCTTAACCCCGTCAGGTAGAAGCGGCAATTCGTAGCAATCATCGTGGCATAGACAAATTTATTTCCCACTACTTAATATCAATCTGAGCTAATTTTTTGTAAAAATTGCTACCAAAAACCAAAAATCTCAGGAGGTAAGCCTGAAGGTCAAAAGCAATGCAACGCTGACCTGTGGGGTTTCCCCCACAGGTCAGCGTTGCATCAAGACATGGAGCTGAAAAACTCAATGTTGCTGCATTCAGGGATATAATAGCTGGGCTGTCATACACGGCTAAGTAACCTTCAACCCTGACTCATAGCGCGACTCAACCTAAAAACCATGCTCGATCTCAACGGAAAAAATGCTTTTGTCACTGGCATCGCCAACAACCGCTCCATTGCTTGGGGGATCGCCCAACAGTTGCACAACGCGGGGGCAAATTTAGGTGTGAACTTTTTGCCTGACGAAAAAGGTCGCTATGAGAAAAAAGTTCGAGACCTGGTAGAGCCCCTCGAACCTAGCATTATCATGCCCTGTGATGTCCGAAACGATGCCCAAATTGAAGCGATTGCAGATGCGATCGCAAAACAATGGGGCAGACTGGACATCCTGATTCACTGTTTAGCCTTTGCCAATAAAGAAGATCTATCGGGAGAGTTTAGTCAGACATCCCGTGAGGGGTTTTCCCTAGCCTTAGACATTAGCACTTACTCCCTCAATCGACTAACAGCGGCTTGGAAGCACTTGATGACTGATGGCGGTAGCATTGTCACCCTCAGCTATCTGGGGGGTGTTAAAGTAATTCCCAATTATAATGTGATGGGTGTTGCTAAAGCAGCACTGGAAATGAGTGTTCGTTACCTGGCAGCAGAACTCGGACCTCAAACGATTCGGGTCAATGCTATCTCCGCAGGGCCAATCCGGACCTTAGCCTCTTCAGCAGTTGGGGGGATAATGGATATGATTCATCATGTAGAGAAAGTAGCACCACTGCGCCGCACGGTTACTCAGGAAGAAGTGGGTAAAGCAGCTGCTTTCTTGTGTAGTGATTTAGCCAGTGGCATCACTGGTCAGGTTTTATATGTAGACGCTGGTTACGAAATAATGGGCATGTAGGTGACATACTCCCACACTGACCTATCGGTTCAGTGTGGGCTTCTTACCAACTCCAGCTATTGCTTAGGATACACGGGTTACTTTATTAACGACACGGGATGCCCCGACCCGCCGGAACAATACAATAAGTTCTATTTTTAAGCACGTAGGTGGCGGTTAGCTCTTAATTTGTCTTCCCTACTATATCTAGTATAAACGATATAAACCCTGTCCGCAATTGATCTCACACTCATGCTGCCCATGTTCGTTGTGAGGCAATTGAGCGGATGAAGTTAAGTTAGACAGGAGCAAAGATGTAATGCAAGTAAGCAATAACCGGACGCAGATCGAGAGCGGACCGATAATTCTCAACACTCAAGAGTCTACGTTAAAGGCGCGAACAGCTTCAGTCAGGCGTACTACTGGGGAAACTGATGTACAAGTGTCACTGAATTTAGATGGTACAGGTATCTGCACCGCTAATACAGGCATCCCATTTTTAGACCATATGCTGCATCAAATCTCTTCCCATGGACTGATTGACTTGGAGGTGCAGGCAAAGGGAGACCTAGAAATTGATGATCACCACACTAACGAAGATGTTGGGATTACCCTAGGGCAAGCCTTGGCAAAAGCATTAAGCGATCGCAAAGGAATTTTCCGCTTCGGTAATTTCCTGGCTCCCCTCGATGAGGCATTGATTCTGGTATCTCTAGATTTTTCTGGACGTCCTCACTTAAGCTATGGCTTGGAAATTCCTACCCAGCGTGTCGGAACCTATGATACCCAACTGGTGCGAGAGTTTTTTGTTGCACTGGTTAACCATAGTCAGCTCACCCTACATATCCGCCAACTAGATGGCATCAATTCACATCATATTATTGAAGCGACATTCAAGGCATTGGCCAGAGCAATGCGCATGGCTGTGGAAATTGATCCTCGTCGTGCAGGGATGATTCCAAGCTCTAAGGGGGTTTTGTAAAAGCTATCCGGAAATCCTAAAAGTTGATAACAAACAAAAAGCCATGGGACTAAGAGTTCCACAGCTTTTAGACTGGTCTAAGGAGCATTAACTACATTTGATCTTAGAGTAAGCTAACCGTGGGCATAGTCCTCGTAACAGTTTTGGTAACGAATTGACTACTCTCGTCGCTAAATCAAATATTATAGCGAGAGATTTCTAAGAACATAAATCCTTACTGGCGCGCGCCAAATAGCCTCTACACTCTGAGATCAAATCATTGATTTTACTTGTCTTTTGGCTTACGCTTCTAGCAGCGGTGCGCTTGACCCGTAATTAAATTACGGGTCAAGGGCACCGTGAGGCTTTTCAGCTGGCGCGCAAATCGGCACTTTATAGTTGATTAATTATCTCTATCTACTAGTAAAAATTATCAATAATCGCAAGAGTTTCCGTCTCCAATTCCCCGGAGACGCGCGCCTTAGATCGGGTCGCCTGATTACAAAAGACTTAACCCTTTTATTTTATGCAAGACCTTTCGCGGAGCGGCTATGGGCGAGCATCACCCATAAAGGCGACCCGATCTTACGGTAACTTCTAACCCGCTAACCCTTACTGGCAGTGCCAGACGCTGCTTAACACGGGTATAACGGGAGTCCCCAAGGAGATTGAATGATGGTTTTGACTCAGCTATATTCCAAACGAGGATTTACCAAAGGGCACCAGGATTGTGCTAATCCTCATAGATTCAAACGACTAGTGCCCTAGTGCTGACGCTAACCAACCAATTCTAGGCAGCCAGCCCCCCAAGGTGCATCATTCAGACCTAGCCAAAGTCCAAGATTGCACCCTTGAGTTTTAGAAAAATCTGGGATTATGTGGTCTAATTTTGGTTGATTTAATTTCATTATGATTCTGGTGTTTCAGCTCAGTGGCAATGATTAGCTGATCAAGGGTGCAGTTGAGCTTTTCCATCATTAACTTAGTCTGCCAAAAGGAGAGCTTAGGCTGCATTTTACCCCTTTCCCAAATGGAAATGGTTTTTTGGGTTACTCCAAGAGCCTCAGCAAGTTCTCGCTGAGTTAAGCCAACTTGCTGGCGCAACTTTAGTAGTGTTATGTCATGATGTTCACGTAGCATTATAGTTTACTATATAATATTGTCCAACGCCATATCATCAACGGTATAAACAAACAAAAACACATAATGGCAGGTAGCCAAAAGCTGCTTTTGCTTTTTGAAACCTAATCATAACGGTTCCAAGTTATTTACCCCAGCCATCCTTAAATCTACAAATAACAGCTCAATCCGTTATACGTCATCCACATCCAGTCAAATATGGTTCCTGCTTGGCTGATGGATCGGTTGCTTTAATCCCAAAAAGCCATCACTCAACTAAAATACTTAGAGACAAAACTTAGTTGACATTTTACGGCACAACACGCTACTATAAGTATGTTGTCAAAGTTAGTCAGGTGACCAAGTATCTTAAACCTAAAGAAGCTTCTGAGTTACTAGGCGTTAACGTCAGGACTTTAGCTAGATGGGAAAAGGCCGGAATTATCCAAGCAATTAAAACACCATCAGGACAACGGAGATATGATGTAGAATCCTATACTCACTCCTTCAGTGTCAAAAAAGAAACAGTGCTTTATTGTCGAGTTTATAGTCATGCTCAGAAGCCAGATTTAAACAGGCAAGTGGCCCAATTGCAAGCTTTATACCCAGAAGCCAGAACTATTAAAGAAGTTGGTGGAGGATTAAACTTTAAGCGAAAAAAACTACTAGCACTTCTCAGTCAAATTCTTAAAGGTGAAGTCAGTCGAGTAGTTGTTGCTCATAAAGATAGGCTGGCTCGATTTGGTTTTGATTTGTTTAACTGGCTTTGTGAACAAAATAAGTGTGAGTTGATTGTTCTCAATGAAAAAGAACTTTCACCACAAGCAGAAATGGTAGAAGATATCCTGGCAATTCTTCACTGTTTTTCAAGTCGATTGTATGGACTAAGAAAATACAAGACTCTGTTGAATAATGATCCCGAATTATGCAAAGAGCCTTCAAAACCAAGTTAAAACTGAATAACAAACAGAAAACCTTAATGGCTCAACACGCCGGTTATTCAAGATGGATTTGGAATTGGGCACTTCGGATGTGGAACTCCGCTTATAAAGAGGGACTAAAACTGTCAACTAACAAGCTCAAAAAGTTTTATACCAATCACATCAAGCCTGATTATCCCTGGCAGTCTACCCTAAGTTCAAGAGTTTATCAGTTTGCTTTTCTGCACTTAGGTGAAGCATTCAAGCGCTTTTTTAAAGGTACGGCTCAACATCCTAAATTTAAGAAAAAAGGACGAAATGATCGCTTTACCATTGATAACTGCGGTAAGGTTATGGTTTTTGAAGGGAGAAGGTTAAAGCTTCCCTTTATTGGATGGGTTAGGACTTATGAAGCTTTACCTGAAATACAGACTAAACGAATAACCATCAGTCGAGTGGCGGACTCTTGGTATTTGTCTGTAGCTTATGAGTTTGACCCCGAACCTACAGTTAAAACCCGAGACTATTTAGGTGTTGATGTTGGGGTAAAAGTTCTCGCGACTTGCTCAGATGGAACTGTATTTCCTAATCCTAGAGCGTACAAAAAGGCTCAAAAGAAGATAGCATTACTTCAGCGACAATTGGCTAGAAAAGAAAAAGGCTCTAAGAATAGGGATAAGGCCAGATTGAAACTAGCCAAAACGTACCAACGAGTCACTAACATCCGGAAAGATGCCATCGATAAATTAACCTCCTGGCTTAGCAAGAACCACGCTGTCATAGGGTTAGAAGACTTGAATGTGTCCGGTATGTTGAAAAATCATAAACTAGCAGGTGCTATTGCTGATTCTGCCTTCTATGAGATTCGTCGCCAACTGGAATATAAATCCGAATGGTACGGCTGTGAATTAGTGTTTGCCGATCGGTTTTTTCCATCCTCTAAAACCTGTTCTAGTTGTGGAAACAATCAAGAAATGCCACTAACACAACGAGTTTTTAGCTGCTTCGCTTGCGGTGCCGTCAAGGACAGAGATTACAACGCAAGTGTGAATTTACAGCATTTAGCCGAGGGCTTCTTGGTGATAGCCTGTGTAAGTGAGTAGGGCCGACCCCTCACGCAACCCAAGTTTTTGGAAGAAGCAGGAAGTAAACGTTAACGTGCTGATTATACCGCGTTATATCAGTTTTACAAAGCAGCAGAATAGAGAAGACTTAGGTCAGCGGCGGTTGGATTAAACGGCGCTCACCTAAGCGCGAATTTAATTCAACGACTGTAAGCGCACCGGGTAGGTATCAGCTGACCTGCTCTGCTGATAGAATGCCACCAAAGCTATTGATTTGATTTATCTTGGCGCGTGATTAATAACAGTCGAAGTAAAGCTTAAGACATATTTCTGCTCCGAACGCGCCCCGCGTGGCCTACGGCCTTAGTCCCTACTCCCTGCTCCCTTTCAACCAAAATACTCTGTCCTCAACTATACTTCGGTTGCTGCTATATGTGAGAGTCACCAAGCTGAAAACCACGCCTCTTCAGAGCGTGGATGAAAGCTCGAGAGCGACTTTAGTCGCCGTGAAAAAAAAAGATTGTAAGCTTCCCTAATCTTCTCCTTGCCTGTGTAGAATAAAGTATTATAGAGTACAGGCTGAAAAACCGCTAGGACAGCTGGAATAGGGAACCAAGTTTGACCGCCTAGAAAGTAGTAATGCTCAGAGGGTAGGGAAAATCCTCTCTAAAAACCCAATCGTCAACCAACAATTGACGTGTGAACCTAGAACAGAAAACTTTCCAAGAAAAACCGGTGCGCTTTCCGTTGGCGAATTGAATTTGCCACAGATTGCACCGTAGTGTACGGTGGGGCACACCGAAACATGGGGAAAAGAGTCGGCACTCTCAAGAAAGTACCTGAACGCCTAAGGAGAACTGCCCTCTAGGTCTGCCGTGAATTAACTGGGTATTTGGTAGTTTTCTACCGATATTTGGTTAAGTATTGCTTCTCCCGAAGACACGACGGTTTAAGGTGGTTCGCTGATCTAGGAATCCCCACGTCTTTAGACGGGGGAGTGTCAACTTGGTTTCAAATCCTGTACTGAAATAGTCTTATGACCGCTGCAACTCCCTTAGCTAATGCTCCCGATTTATCTACCGATAACTACCTGGTGGTGGGCTTAGCCACCTGCTTTATCAAAGAAGAGGGGGAAGTTCATCAAGTTCAAATTATTGAACCCATCCCCTCAGCCTCCCTAGAAGCACTGCTTAAAAGCGTTCCTACATCTTACTCAGTGGCTTTTGGTACAACTCTAGGTCAAGTAATCTCAGGGGATAGCCTTGTCAAACCCGCTGAGTTTCCAGAGGATGCTCAGTTTTGCGATGATTTTACTAACCGAGCCCTCGCGGCTGCACGCACTTACAAGAGTTGTCCAGAAGCGATCGCTCATATTCCCCTCGGCACAACGTTTGATAACTTCAACTTTTCCACAGAACGCAAGCGGTTGCTAAATATGCAGCGAGTTGTTACTAAGGAAGATAATGTAAAACAGCATGAGTACACTCACAAGGTTCTCTAATCGTTAATCCATTAGTCCTTAGTTAATTGAAACAAGACTTAGGCTTGCACCCGTTGCTCAAGCCTAGTGTATGGGATATGGGCATTGTTGTATGGGCGCTATGGTCTTAACAATTATCCTTTGACCAATCACTAAGGACTAACGACTATTTCTCTAACAACTTCCAGCCACCATCCCAGTCATCGTTAGGAGGTTCTTGAAGAAAACGCTGACAACGGCTCAGGTGCAATACAGACGCTTGGTCATGTTTGTCATATTTTTGTAGAATGGTGCCAAACTCACCCATGGCGAGGGCGAACTGTCGCTGGAGGTAATACTGACGGCCTTTGTAGTAATGTTCAATGATTCGTGCTTTGTCCTCCGAAATCGGTTCAGATTTTAGGCCCACCAGTTCATAAATGGATACTGGCTTGGTCTTGCCCTTAACAATTACCTTGTCCAATTCCCTAGCCCAGATCTGGTCAGCACAGGCTCTGTAAGTATTTTCACTAATTAGGATGTCACAACCGTATTGCTTGCTAGCCGTTTCCAAGCGAGCACCTAAATTGACTCCATCACCAATAGAGGTAAACTCCATTCGTTTAGTCGAACCCATATTACCACTAATGACGCTATCGGAGTTGATGCCAATGCCGATCTTTAAAGGTTTTCGATTAGCTTTAACACGTTGCTGATTAAACTCTTTGAGACGTTGGCGCATCTCTAAGGCTGTTTGCACTGCTCTCCAAGCATGATCCTCTTGGGGCAAGGGCGAACCAAAAACAGCCATAATCGCATCCCCAATGTATTTGTCGAGGGTACCTTTATATTCAAAAATTGCATCCACCATCGACTCAAAATAGTCGTTTAGCATACCCACGACCTCTTCTGCCTTTAAACTTTCGCTCAAAGCAGTATAGCCACGAATATCCGAGAACAGAACTGATACCTCTTTGCGATCGCCTCCTAATTTATGGTCATCGAGCTTAAGTAATTCCTCTGCTAACTCCTGGGTCATGTAGCGATACATGGTAGTCTTGAGGCGTTTTTCATCACTAATGTCATCCATGACTACCAACGCACCATAGACATGGGTTTGATCACTGGCATCAGCAATAGAGTTAATCGAGAGATTCACACAATGCTTGGTTGATTCTAACCCCTGTGAGATCAGGGTTTGGTCGGGGTAGTACTGACGGCTGTCTTTTTCTGTCTTGGCAGTTAAAGCGTTCTGGAGCCATTGAGCAAAATTTCCCCCTTTGATGTTAATCAACTGACTAACCGATAACCCCTCCAATCTGTCTCCAGGGTAATACCCCAGCAATTTCTTGGCACTTTCATTGGTAGCGATAATCTTACCGGTTTTATCGGTGGAAATAACCCCATTACTGAGACTGCGCAGCATATCCCGCTGAATTTGTTCCTGCTGTTTGATGGTGGCAAAAAGTTTCGCTCGCTGTATGGCTACCCCAGCTTGAATATTGAAGGCTTTCATGTATTCTTCATCAATGCGATTAAAACTTGCTTGCCAGCATTCGGGAGCTTTAGGCCAATCATTCGGATTGTAGGGCTCAAAGTCACCGGTCTTTTTCTTGTTGACTAGTTGGGTGACACCTATTAACTCTTGATTGGAGTTATACACTGGCATACACAAGAGGCTACAGGTGCGATAACCAGATTCCTGATCAACTTTTTTGGAATTGTATGAATTGGGATGATCATATAGGTCAAAAGGAATATTTAGAGCTTCACCTGTTTGAGCTACCTTGCCGGCAAAGCCAACCCCCATTAGGATCCGGATTTCTTGGGAGGAACCATCCGCTTGGGGAATTTGCGCCCACAGTTCATTACGTTCTCGGTCAATGAGCCACAGGGTACTACGGTCGGCTTTCATCAGCGTTTTCGCCTCATCCATCACCCGCTTGAGGGTTTCGTCTAGATCCAAACTGCTGAGATTGAGGGATTCTGTAGCTTTGATCAGTGCTGTTGCTGCTCTTTGTCTCTGGGTAGCTCGGTACAACGACTTCGAAGATTCTAGAACCAGCCGCATCGAAGGGGCAAAATCCTTAAACAGTTTTTGATCTTCGTCAGTAAAGCCCTGTTGATCAATTTTTTCCTTTAAGGAAGCGTTCTGTCTATAGGAATTTTTGACCTTATTCAGTAATTGGACTACGGCAACTAAATCTCCCTGTCGATTCAACAGGGGCAATGCTAGCAGGGTATAGGTGCGATATCCAGTTTTTTTGTCAGACTTTTTGGCAGTGTTAGAACGAGAGTCATCATAAAAATCGTAGGGAACGTTAACCACCCGTTTGAAAGTAGCTACTTCACCAACAATGCCCTGATCAGCTGGAAATCGCAGTTCTCCTAAGGTGTTGTTTCCCTCTCCCTTTGCCACTACCGACCAAAGTTCCTTCTTGTCTTCATCCAGAAAAAATATTGTTACTCGGTCGGCATTCATTAACTCTGCCGTCTTGATAGTAATCGCAGTCAAAATCTCCTGGAGAACCTTCTCAAAATCTTGGTTTTCCAGTAGAGCTTCCAGCATCGACAGGGTTTGATTGACGATCTGGAGTGCCTTCTCTACACTTGGGACTACTTGTTTTAAACTTTTCCGGTTTAAAGGTGCCAGAAAGTTAGATATCCCTTGTCCCGCCGCAACTAGCGAACCGGCTGCTGAGGAATTTGCCTCAGATATGCTCCCCTTTTCCACCTGATTTGAATTGTGTTGATCAACAGATGCAGCTACCATAGAATTATCCTGCGCTAAAGCTTTGGTTTTGCTGAAGCGGTCTAATGATGGCGTGTTTTTGATACTTATTTACTCTTACATTGATACTTATTGACTCGTCAGAGCCAGTTAACCGAATTGATCTGAGTTTAAGGCTAATCTGTTGATTACCTAGAGAGCACCTTCTATGCTGGCCGCTGAGTAGATTTTTTCTGATTGAGAGTTAAATATGGCCTGACTGGATTATAGTGCATTCTAGATTAATTTGTCAGTAGCTTAATTAATCAATTGCGATCCAACTATTAAACTAATGCATCACAACCTCACAATTTTTAACATTTAGCTGTTTGGCCTGGCGTTGCTTAATAATGGAATGATTTTAAGAGTTTTGTAGAATAGGCATCTTGCCTGTTCGGCGATCTTTTGGGGCGGGCAGGATGCCCACTAATCTCCTATTCATTCAAAGACTGACGCAACGCCTTTGGCCTTAGTCCTGTCTTCCCACTGTGCATGTCTTACGCCAGCTAGCAGCTTGGGACAACAAGGAAGCCGCAAAATTCATAGCGTCTTGAGCCGACTGTCCACCAGCTAACTGAGCGATTTCTTCCTGCCGCTTTTGGGGATGATTCAGGAGACTAATCCTTACTACAGTTCGAAGCTCGGGCATTCCAGATTCCGGGATTTGGGTAACTACTTGAGTCCTGCCAGAGCGGTTAACTTGAGGGGAAGATGGTTGTTTCAAAATGCTAGAAATCGGTTGAGCAATCACCTGTTTATCCACCCTAAAATGTTGGTCTGCCATCGCAGCAATTAACGGTTGGTGAGTCACACAAAGAACTTGGTGGCGTTGACTGAGTTGGTAGAGTCGTTCTGCGATCGCTCCTGCTACCCGACCAGACACCCCAGCATCAATTTCATCAAAAATTAAGGTTGTTCCTGGCTGGTTACTGCTGGAAAAACAGGCTTTCAGTGCCAGTAAAAATCGACTCATTTCTCCACCGGAAGCCGTCTTAGCAAGAGGTTGCAAGGGTTCTCCGGGGTTGGGAGAGAAGTAAAAGGTGACTTGATCAGCACCAGCTGCCGTGGGGACAATGGGGCTGATTTCCACTGTAAACTTTACCTTCTCCATAGCCAAGGGCTTTAACTGGTTAACCAGCTGTTTTTCCAGTTCTGACCCAGCCCTATAGCGCAATTTGGTCAGTTGATCACATTCATCGGTCACGTTTTCCTGACTCAATGCGTAATTTCTCTCTAATTGTTCTAGAGATGCACCTTCACTGCCTAATTCTTCCAGTTCTGCCTGTAGGCTCTCATAGTGAGCGATTGCCTCAGCAAGGGTTGGTCCATATTTGCGGCAAATTTGTTTAAGAACCCCAATTCTTTCCTCCACCACTTGGAGACGTTCCGGATCAGTCTCTAGTCCATCTCCATAGGCATTAATCTGATGGGCAGCTTCCACCACTTGAGCCAATGCTCCACTGACTAAGTCTAGTAGAGGTTGCAATTGACTATCATAGTCTACCATATCCTGTAAGGTACTTTCCGCTTGACCCAATAAGTCAGCACTAGCTAAAGTCCCCTGATCATTATGGTAAAGTGCTTGATAGACTTGGTAACTCCTCTGTTGGAGTTCCACAACATGGTTCAGACGCTGGTGTTCACGTTCAAGCTGTTCAAGTTCGTCAGGAGCGCTAAGGTTGGCAGCACTGAGGTCTTGAATTTGATACTCTAACCAGTCCAGACGTTGTAGGCGTTCTTGCTGAGACTTTTGCTGTGTCTCTAGAGCTTTCTTGGCCTCTTGACAAGCTATATACGCAGATCCAACTCGATCTCGCTGTTGGATCACAAGGGAACCGCCGTAAAGGTCGAGTAGCCCTCGTTGGCGTGCTGGCATAATTAGCTGTATGGTTTGACCCTGAGCAGTAATTTCTACCAAGCGCTCACGCAGTCCCTCCATCAGTTGCCGATTAACTATCGTGCCATTGACCCGAGAACGCGATCGCATGCCTTTTTCTGTTGCGGTAATCTCTCGGCTACAGACTAAATCGGCTTGATCAAGTAAGTCAATTTCTTGCTCACTCAACCAGGCAATCAAGGGGTTATCTACCGAGAAGGTGGCTTCTAGCAAAGCCCGTTTAGTCCCTGTGCGAATCAGCCGATTGGTTACTTTTCCCCCCAGGGCAATATCAATGGCATCCAAAATAATGGACTTACCCGCACCGGTTTCCCCAGTCAACACATTTAGGCCAGCACCGAATTCCACTTCTAGGTGGTCAATTAAGGCAAAGTTGTGAATTCGCAAATAAACTAACATTGAGCAAAATTCACTGTTGGGAAAATTGTGATAGTAAACACATTTTGTAACAATTTAGAAAAAGTCACACCCTAATACCCAATTGAAGTCTAAGGGTTAACTCTAGTAATCGTTGACCGTTCACCATTCAGTTTATCGTCAAGTGTCCACTAAAAATCAGTATTCCTTTAAGCAGTCAGCCGTCAGCCGTCAGCCGTCAGCTTATTTTATTCAAAGGTGCGCTCTTACCATTAAGAATTAAATTTGCCACGGGTTGCACCTAAAAGCACCGATTGCGCTACGGGCACGCTGCGCGAACAGTAGCGTGGCCTTTGGCTAATAGCTAATGGCTAGCTGATGGCTGATAGCTGATGGCTTACGTATTCTTACCCAGGAATGGGTTATTCCACCATTTTGGTATGAAGATTGCCGAACCTTTATTAAGTTTTAATGATATCCCCCTTTTGTTACAATAGTTTACAGAATCGCTTCTGTTTGTCCGTCGGAAATATCTTCTTATGAATCCTAAAACAGTTTCCCCAACTTCTGTTCAAGCACTAGACTCACAGGCTGATGCGGACAAGTCAGTGGTACCAGTGTCGGGAACTCAGATCACAGTTGAGGAAGAGTTGAGCTCGACAACGGGATCCTCTGTCTTGGAAACAGACAAACCACGCTACGACCCGTCAGCGATCGCAGCCCAGTACCAGAACGCATACCTGTCAGTTCTAGGGCGGTCTTTTACCATCATTTCGTCATTTATATCGTTTGCTCTAGGTCTGTGGTGGGATCGGTTTCGGGGTCGGGATGTTACCGAGAACCAGCGCAGAGCGATTCAGCTGCGGGAAATTTTAACCGACCTAGGACCAGCCTACATTAAAATCGGACAAGCTCTTTCCACACGACCGGATTTAGTCCCACAAGTTTTCTTGGATGAGTTGACGCTGCTACAAGACCAACTCCCAGCCTTTGAGAATGAGGTGGCTTATAAATTTATTGAGGAAGAATTAGGCGATCGCCCGGAAAATATTTTCGCTGAACTGACTGAAAAGCCTGTGGCAGCGGCTTCCTTAGGACAGGTCTATAAGGGCAAACTCAAAACTGGGGAAACTGTTGCGGTCAAGGTACAGCGACCAGGATTGGCAAATAAAATTACCCTAGATATTTACATTCTACGCCGTCTGGCACAGTGGGTACAAAGCAATGTCAAGCGGGTGCGCAGTGACTTGGTTGCCATCATGGATGAGTTTGGTGCCCGGATCTTTGAAGAGATGGACTATCAGCATGAAGGGCGCAATGCTGAACGCTTTGCCAAGCTTTACGGCAAACTACCGGAAATTTATGTTCCCCGAATTTACTGGGACTACACCGGGCGTCGTGTCCTGACTATGGAATGGGTAACGGGTAGTAAGCTGACGGATATGGAGACAATCAAGGCTAAAGGCATTGATGCCAAGCACTTGATTGAAGTTGGGGTAAACTGTTCCTTGCGACAGCTACTGGAATACGGATTCTTTCACGCTGACCCTCACCCTGGAAACCTGTTAGCCACTTCTGACGGCAAGCTGGCTTATATTGACTTTGGGATGATGAGCCAAGTCAAGAAGTATCAGCGCTATGGTTTGATTGAAGCTGTTGTCCATCTGGTCAATCGTGACTTCCCTGGTTTGGCGAAGGACTACGTGAAGCTGGAGTTTCTCACCCCAGATACAGACCTGACACCGATTATTCCTGCCCTAGGCAAGGTTTTTAACAACGCCTTGGGAGCCAGTGTGGCAGAACTCAACTTTAAGAGTATCACTGACCAGTTATCAGCTTTGATGTATGAGTATCCCTTCCGGGTACCCGCTTACTACGCCCTGATTATTCGCTCCCTAGTCACCTTAGAAGGGATTGCCATGAATGTTGAGCCAGATTTCAAAGTACTCAGTAAAGCCTATCCTTATGTAGCCAAGCGCTTATTGACAGATCCATCACCGGAATTACGGGCATCCTTGAAGGATTTACTGTTTAAGGATGGCGGTTTCCGTTGGAACCGTCTGGAAAACCTGTTGCGCAATGCTGGAAATTCTCCAGATTATGATATCAACCAAGTCTTAGATCAGACCCTAGACTTTATTTTTTCAGATCGAGGAGCTTTCATCCGGGAGCAGTTGGTCAATGAAATTGTCAAGGCGATCGATAGCTTTGGAAGACGGACATTGGATAACGTCAGTTATGCCTTGCAGGAACGTCTAGGCTTAGAAATAAATAATAAAGATAATCAAGACAAGAAGCCAGAAGATCAACCCGAAACTACTGAGAATATCCAGCGGATTTGGAAAATTTTACAAGACACTCCTGGTTTTGACCTAATGCAATTGTTGCCAGTTATTCCTCAAATGTTGATCAAACAGGAGACCCAGGAAATGGGACAAAAAATTGCTGGTGGTTTAGCACAGCGAGTAATTGCTCGGATGATTCGGGATGCTTTACTCCAGGATAATCCTGACAATGGCACCGCTAACGGTCATGGCCAGGGCTCAAACCCTAACTTAGTTTTGCCCCCTGCTGCTGCGATGCGATAGATTATAGAAATTTTATTTGGAAATGCGGTTAGAGGTTGAAGGTTGAAGGTTAGAGGTTGAAGGTTGAAGGTTGAAGGTTGAAGGTTAGAGGTTGAAGGTTGAAGGTTGAAGGTTGAAGGTTACAGGTTACAGGTGACGCAGTTGAAGCTTACAGGTTACAGGTTACAGGTTACAGGTTACAGGTTACAGGTTACAGGTTATTAAACTTCCAAACTTTCAACCATCCAACCTTCAACCTGACAACCAAACAACCTGACAACCTTGGCCAAAAGGCCACGCGATCGCTGAAAGCGGGACTTTGTCCATCGCGTTCAACCAAACAACCTTGGCCTTTTGGCCTTTTGGCCACGCTACGCGAACGGCCACGCTACGCGAACAACCAAACAACCTTGGCCTTTTGGCCTTTTGGCCACGCTACGCGAACGGCCACGCTACGCGAACAACCATTCAACCTAAATCTGCCCAACAAATCCGGAATCTAACAAATTCAAGACGTAGGTTACAGTATGACTAAGAGGGATTAATCTAGTTTAAACCTATGTCTAAACTACAAGAAGCATTGGAATTCATCGAGAAAATTGAACGTGATAACCCTGGTAAATCGGCTTATGAAATTGTTAATCATTTGCGTGGGTACACTAAGAAGGCATATACTAGTAGATTATGGAGTACAGCTACGGGGTATCACCAAGAGTATATTCGAGATGAATTTGAAGGAAAACTCAATATCAATGAATTGGTATTAAGTGGTGAAATTACCGACTTTGGTCATTTTATCGGTTCCCTTTCTGATCAAATTGATCAGCCTGGATTCCAATGGTCAGATTTTACTAGCTGGACTGGTGACCATACCTCATGGGCTGGAGATATTGGTTCGGCGATTGTGGCCTATCGAGACCCCAATGACAACATAGATGTTAACAGTGTCGAGGAAGCTTTGGATAGGTTAGCCAGAGATTCTGATTATACTGCGGATATTGCAGCTTACGTAGTAGGAGAAATGATTAACTCTCGTAAGCAATCTTCCATTACTCAGGCGATTTATCAGTATAATTCTAAGTCCTACTCAGAAAATGTTAGGACGTTTATTAAAAAGCGTTTTGGCGCAGTTATTCAAGAAGATAAACTTAAGAATCCAGCTGGACTTGATTCAAAAATGCGTAGCGCTATTTCTACTTATATCCAGTTTTCTTCAGCCTATGAGTCGTTAAAGTCTATCAAGGATTTAGCTAAATTACCTCTAAATTTAGGTTCAGAAGATAACTCTATACCTAATAGTGTTGATATTTTTAAAGGTTCTCAACATTTTATCAAGCATATAGTCAAGTATGGCAACTTAGATGGTTTACTATTTAAGCCATACCAAATACCTGGGATGTCCTGGCTAGGAACCGTAAACTATGAAGTTAGAGTACCGGGCTGACTTAACTAGTTCATTAGTGTTAAATCGGGAATCGGGAATCGGGAATCGGGAATCGGGAATCGGGAATCGGTAATCGGGAATCGGTAATCGGTAATCGGTAATCGGTAATCGGTAATCGGTAAGAAGTAGTTTTGGGAGCTTAAGAGTATCTTTAAATATATCTTTTATCATAGTTTTATATCATGTTCGGATAATTATTTATAAAACACCATTATCCTTGAAACCTTACTCCTTTACTTCTGCCTAACCCCTCCTGGGAGGGGTTAGGGGTGGGTGCCTTCTGCCCTCTGCCTTGCTTTCCCCAAAGTATAAGTATTCAACCGGACATGATATTACTGAATCGTAAATACTTCTACGGTAAAACTGGTAAAGCCCGATCGATCATAGTGGCGAGTGCCTCGTTGCAATAAAGTCTGGTTAACCAGCCAATCCACTGCCACAAAAAACGCTTTTCCACTCTCTACCTGTGCCGGACAACTGATTGCAATACGGTTGGTAAAGTGTAACCTCAGGTAATCTTCAGCTAAATCGTCTAACGGTTGCCATGAGGTTACTACTGGGCCTGAAATTTGCCAGTCCGGGGTTATTGTTTGCACTGTTCCTTGCCAGTCGCTACTAATTTCATGGGCGGGAGGTAGAGCAGGCACATTCACGAAATGTCCTAGGTGTTCCGGAAAGACAGTAAAGCGTTTTAAGCTGCCACTTTCATCGTATTTGGCAATCGCAGTAGCACGACTATTTTCATATCTTAAACATATATCGGAAAAAAACGTGGAGCCGGATTTTACTGTGGTTGAACCCCAGGAAAAGCCATTGTCTAAAAACAAGCCGGTTGTGATAGGTTGCTTGTAGGGTTTAAAGGTTTTTGTCTCCGTCTTGCCATTAGCATAAGTATAGTGATTTTGGTGATGTATTTCACGACAATCTGCTGTGGGACGAAAGCTTCTAATACAGCGCCAAGATTCTATGACGTCTCCTGTGGTTGAGTATCTAGTCCAAATCCCATAGAAGTCTCCTGAATAATATCGACAGAACTTCTTCCAATTTTGGAGTTTTCGATCCATAGGTTTATTCTGTTATATATAGCAGTTTGAAATTGGTTGAGGTACAAATTTATGGTTTTTAGGGAGTAGGGAGCAGGGAGCAGGGAGCAGGCAAGAGGCAAGAGGCAAGAGGCAAGAGGCAAGAGGCAAAAGGTAAGAAGCAAGACTGAAAAAATTATGTGTACCTCATATCTATAATAAAGGCTGTATCATCACTACTTATATAGTTGTTATATAGTTTAATTTTGGCTATCAATCAAAACTGTTATTTTACTTATTTTATATTCGACTTTAACACCAAAAATCGGTAGTATAGGTTTTTATATGTTACATTATTAATGTGTTAGGTAATGTCTGTATAATTACCCTTAATCAAACTATGCCCCATCTCCCCATCTCTGATTAATTACTCTTTAAGGTTAAACCGGATAACTCACCGGATGAATTATAGTCAACTAGCAGTTGTTGTCTAATATTAGGATTAACTTGCCAATCTCCAATCACAACGAAAGACATTTCTGGTTTTAGTTTGGGGGGATAACTTAATGATATCCCATCTGGATAATAAAAGGTTTGATAGTCTGGATATTCCCAAGCTAAATGAGTTGGTGTTGGCTGAGATAGTTGAGTGACTGGGGTAAGGGTAATTGCTAATCCTTCTTCCCCATTAAGGATATCTCGATCGGGGATTAAATATGGGTTAAGTGTCCAATGATCACAGGGCTTTTGCAAATCCTCCTCTCGGACACTGACTGTTTTAGTTAATTCCCCATCTGAGTTATACATTACTAGCAGACTATGACGTAATTCTTGATATCTAAACCAGAACTCTACTGCAAATAACTCTCCTGGTTCAAATCGATTTACCGTCCAAATAGCCGAGCCTTGATCAAACATATACATAAAGGATGCTTGATCGGTTTGTTCAGCTAAACCATTGATTAAACTATTGGGAGTATTCTGGTAAACCTTCTCCTCTTCAGTTCCATTGTCATACATATATACGTTAGTTTGGTTAATGTGAGTTTGTTCAGAATCACTAATAGAGCATCGACTACCGACAAAGGATTCCATCACTTCACCTTCAGGGGAATAAATTGTCCAAGACCCATACCAATTATGTAAATGATGGGTCATAAAATTAGTCCAGTTATGCTGCTTTAACTGTTCAAATGTCTGATTCATAGCTATTGTGTAAAGTATTGTTACAAAAACAAAAGGGAACAGGGAACAGCGGATCTGGGAACAGCGGATCTGGGAGCAAAAATTATCACAATTTATTTAGGATCCCTAGATATCCGGTTTTTATACTGTTTTATTAAATTGCTTCTATAATGGTTGGTAATTTGAAGGGCTACTGGCTTAACTCTGGAGAAATTAGCGTAGGGTAAACGGTAATTATAAAAGAGTTATGGATAATTGTGGGAACCTTTACCAATTAATAATTAGCAATTCCAAATAAGCAATTACTAACTACAAATTACCAATAAATAACTGTGTTCGATCAGGTAGATAGGGATCAGGTCAAATTTTTAGAACCTATGAACTATAGCAATTCTCTATGCCATGAGGTTGAGAAGCGTACCTCATAAATCCTATAAACGCTATATGTACGATCACAGCAAGCTAAAACCCATGAGAGGGCTATAGCTTTTTTATAAATGCTCTGCATAAGTGA
Organism: Moorena sp. SIO3A2; assembly: GCF_010672265.1. Lineage (NCBI taxonomy): Bacteria > Bacillati > Cyanobacteriota > Cyanophyceae > Coleofasciculales > Coleofasciculaceae > Moorena > Moorena sp. SIO3A2. Next base: position 230,405 of record NZ_JAAHHC010000011.1, on the reverse strand, counting down.
TAGCTCCCGATAGATAGTCCTTTTTAGCACACTTTATTTCTCTGAAGGAGAAACTTGTTATGACAGCTGGGATGAATTCCGATCCCCCCAGAGGTCAAAACCTCGCCAGCACCATCGTGCTGGTAGTGGCTTGGCTTTTGGGTAATATCTGGGCACTGCAATGGCTATTTGAGTCATTTAAGTATGCATCACTGCTAAATCTGATGCTAATCGGTGTTGTGATCATGGCTTGTTTGGTACAGCTATGGCGCGATCGCTTAATTATAACTGTGTCAGCAACTCCCACCTTAAGACTCTATCCGCTGTTGCTAATGTTAGGGTCTGGGATTAGTGCGATCGCATTCAGGTGGTTGGTGTATATCCCACAACTCAATTTACTCAAGAAGCCTTGGGGTCATCGGTGGTAAGTGTGGCGGATGGCTATCAAAACATCCGGGAACGTGAGAACCCTGTGTCTAATGACCGGGGATGAAACGGACGCGACGGGGTTCACCCCGCCGTGTCCCTCTTAAGCTTTGTCTATCTCACTCCTGATCCAGCGCTCAAGAAACTCCCCCACACTACTTCCAGAGTCTTTGGCTGAAAGCTGTAACCACTTCCAGGCGGTATCGGTCAAAAAGACGCCGTGCTGCTTTTTTAGTTCATCGTAATAGACTGGTATTCCTCTCATTCGTTTTTTAGTTTTTCGATCTTCAGTACTTGACATTGTCTAGAACCCTAAAGTATACTAATAATAATCTAGCAAGACAAGGAGTTGATGTCATATATATAGGACGATTCCAGTAAAGGCGACTTTTTCAGATGAAGAGAAAGGTTTTTGGTTGTTTCAATGCCGACAAGCAAACAGCTTAATAAATTGCGCTATTTATTATGTAAAAAACAAGCATTATGATTGGTTGCGCGAACAACCTGAAGCCTACAACACTTATTGGCGTGACGACACCCTCAAGTTTGGCTGGAAGACTTATAAATGTGCGGTAAGATATCCTGAATTAGACAAAGCTCTCAAGATGAGTCCACACTATAAGGCTATGGCTGCTCAGTCAGCTCAACAGACCTTAAAGTCAGTGGGAGAGTCTTTAACTGGTTACAACCAATTAGTTAGTAAATACTACAAAGGAGAAGTTGATAGGCCAAGGCTTCCTAGGTATCGCAAAAAAGGAGGATTGGCTGCTGTTACTTTTCCTAGACAGGCTCTTACCTACAAACAAGGCTTGTTCTACCCATCGGTTAGCAAAGAATCTAAACCCGAATTAATTTGTGACGTAGTCTTAGATCCACCAGCCTTTGTTGACCCAGATTGGGTTAAAGAGGTAACCGTTCGACCATATTTAGGGCAGCTATGGATCAATTGGGTTATAGACGATGAGAAGCAACCAGTAGAAAACAACCCAAATCTTGATTATTCTCAAGCATGGAGCTTCGATCATGGTGGGGATAATTGGCTAACCGGCGTCTCAACTCATGGGAAGAGTTTAATCATTGACGGTCGAAAGCTGAAGTCAATGAACCAGGGTTATGCTCGCCTGGTCGCAAAGTATAAAACAGGAAAACCTGAGTTCTATTGGGATAGCAAGCTTGATCGGGTGCAGCGGAAACGAAATAACCAAATGCGGGATGCAGTCAACAAAACCGCTCGCTTTATTATTAACCGCTGCCTCAGCGATCGCATTGGAAATATTGTGATTGGATGGAATGAGCGGCAAAAAGATTCGATCAATATGGGTCGCAGAGGTAATCAAAACTTTGTGGCAATCCCCACGAAGAGGTTGATTCAAAGACTGAAACAAATGTGCCCTGAATATGGCATTAAGTTGACAGTAACCGAAGAGTCTTATACGAGTAAGGCGTCGTACTTAGACGAAGATCCATTACCTAAGCACGGTGAAAAACCCAGTGGATGGCAACCTTCGGGAAAAAGAGTAAGACGTGGACTCTACAAGACTGCAAAAGGATACCTAGTTAACGCAGACTGCAACGGCGCAGGAAATATTACTAGGAAAGTAGCCAAACAGTTAGGTCTCGATCTAACCAAGATGGGTAGGGGAGCTTTGACACTCCCACATCGTTATGACATTTTTAAGTATCTTAAAAAATCATACCGAATGAGCTGTGTTCGCGAAGCGTCGCCTTTGGCCGTAGGCCACGCTGCGCGAACGGCGATAGTCGCACGGGAAAACCGCTGCGACTTCACAACCTCATAGAATCCCCCGTGTTTCAACCGGGGGAGATGTCAAGACATTGTCAGTCCCTATTCATCCATGATTGTGCTGGTGAATGATGAGCAACGAAGGATGCTCAAAGAAGCAGAAGCGTCGAGCGATCGCTTTGACCGAGAGGTGGAAACTGGGGAAGAACAGTTGAATCAGCCGTCTAATCCCTTTACTGTTTCCGGTGTTCCTGAACCAGAGGTATGGATGTTGATTTTGATCAGTGCGATCGCACTTTTGATTATTAGCAAACGACAAAAAATTACCGTTGACGGTTAACGCTCAATAGTTGTCAATTATTTCATCAATTAGCAAGTGGCGTAGGGTGTGTTAGGGGCGGGATCGGCCTGATTTTATCGGTTCCCAGTGTTAAAAAACCGAGCCCCGTAACGCACCACCCCCTCTTTGCCCTTTTTACTTTTTCAGACAACACGAGCCAAAATCTCTTCTTGATGCAGTCGCTCATGGGGGAAACCCCCAAGACCGCGCTGCATCGCTCCAGCAACTCGCTCCCCTGATTCCAACGCTGATTCCATTCCAGGAGATGCGATCGCAGTATGTTCCCCAGCAAAGTGAATTCGATTCCAGGGTTTAGCCATCTTGTCCTGAAATCCGCGAATTTGTCCGGGGGCAAAGTGAGCATAAGCTCCCTGAGCATAAGGATCACTACCCCAGGAAACCACACGGGCTATCTCCACATTACTTTCAGTAGCAGGGCGAATTCGCTTCAGTTCAGCCTTGACACGACCACCAATGCGATCGCGTGCTTCCAATACCGTTACCGAAATCCCCTTTGCCTCTAATAGCAACGCGCTATATAAACCGGAAAGACCAGCACCGATCACCACTACTGAGGTGGGCTTAATCGAAGCAGATGCAGCAATCTGTTTAGATGCTCGTCCTACCACGAGGGTGGCTAGGGCAGACTGAGCCATCCGACCCAGGAATTTACGGCGATTAAGACCTCTAGTAGTCATTAGTTTGTAGTGATTATTGCATTATTTGATTATTTTAATATTTCATTTTATTGTGTACTATTACAATCCTCTCAAATAGTTTAATTTTTATGTACTTGCCATGGTAACAAGAAGACAATTTAGCAAAATTGTTGAGGAATTCTAATCAATTGAACTGAGATACTTCAATGAGTAATAGTCAGTCCACAGGATTGCCTCTTTGGGTGCAGCAAAGAGATACAGTTATCGCCAATGATGCTGGGGTTGAATGGCGAGAGGGCAAACGCCCTGATTATGCCCAAACTAATCAATTTCTTAAGAAAGGGAGTAAATTTAATCATCCAGAGGGGTCTTTGGAAGCGATCGCTCAAAACTTAGTCAGAACCTTCGAGATGGAAGCCTCCTATAAAGCTAATCCTGAACAGTGGTTGTCTATTGTTGCCGACCAGTTTCGGATGAGCACTAACGGTGGACCAAAGTACAATGCCCAGACTGTTGCTGATATCGGAACATACAACGTATTTCTTGGGGATACGGAACACTATCGCTCCACAGAAGAAACCTTTGAATCATCCATAGAAATTTTCCATAAGGCTTTTCCTAATGGCTTTCTCTGGGAACTGATGGAAGTGCTTTCCGCACCTCCTAATGTCACCTTTAAGTGGCGGCATTGGGGGACGTTTAGCGGTTCCTTTAAAGGCCATGAACCCACAGGAGAAACTATAGAAGTTTTTGGCATCAGTATTGCTCGGGTTACTGAAGACTTGAAGATTGTCTCCTTGGAGCATTTCTTCGATAACAGTTTGTTTCTCAAGCAATTAACATCAGGCTGTCCCTTCCACTCTTAAAATTTAAATAATTCGTAAGCATTCAGCTAATGCGCTACGCCCACCCTTGGCCTGTGGCCACGCTGCTTGAGGTGCGAACAGCTTTCAGCTTTCAGCTTATGGGCGTAGCGTGGGCTTTGGCCAAGGGCTTTTTCCCAGACTTTCAATTCGATAAAATCTCACCTGAGTTCGACGTAACCCTGGAAGCCTTAATCTACCGTAGTTGCTCAAAGCCTGTATCCCCCATTGTTGCCTCAAGGGTTCCCGAAGCCTAGCCTGCTTAGGGCTAATCGCTTATACTCAGATCTTGCACCAAGTTTAAAATTTACCTGTCAAGTTAGGGAACAGGGAACAGCGGATCTGGGAACAGTGATAAGATTTGACTATTTCAGTGCTGAAATTGATTGTTATCACTTCCGTTATTAAGTTTTTTTGTACTGGTGCAAGATCTCAGTTATATGGAAATCAGGTTAGGTAGATTATCCCCCATCACCCGATCACCCCATTACCTGATTACCCCATCTATTCAGGTCTGTGATTGCTGTACACTGGCAAAAAAGAAGTCTTGAAGCAGGTTTGAGGACTTCTTTTGGAGGCTGAAAGTCCCTCTCTTAGGAGGTTTTGTAAATAAAATTAACTTTTACGAAAAAAAAATAGTAGGCTTCTTGTATAATTCTCGACATAGAGGTATGTAACTATTTATAGATACCTACTTACCATCTCTCTCTGAAAATTCAGGAGTAAGTTTCATGGTTGTATTAATAGGCGGTCCAGGTAACGATACCTTGATGGGCGGGGCTGGTGATGACACCCTCAGGGGGAATGCTGGCAATGATAGCCTGGTTGGCGGGGCTGGTGATGATAGCCTGGTTGGCGGAGCTGGTAAAGATACCCTGATTGGCGGAGCTGGTAAAGATACCCTGATGGGCGGAGCTGGTGATGACACCCTCAGGGGGAATGCTGGCAATGATAGCCTGGTTGGCGGGGCTGGTGATGATAGCCTGGTTGGCGGAGCTGGTAAAGATACCCTGATTGGCGGAGCTGGTAAAGATACCCTGATGGGCGGAGCTGGTGATGACACCCTCAGGGGGAATGCTGGCAATGATAGCCTGGTTGGCGGGGCTGGTGAAGATAGCCTGGTTGGCGGAGCTGGTGATGATAGTCTGCTTGGCGGAGCTGGTAAAGATACCCTGATTGGCGGAGCTGGTAAAGATACCCTGATTGGCGGTGTAGGTAACGACTCTCTGTCTGGGGGTGTAGGTAACGACTCTCTGTCTGGGGGCTTAGGTAATGATACCATCGTAGGTGTAAATCCCAGCAGTAACAATCCAGGTGTTAATGAAATTGATACCTTAACCGGAGGAGCTGGTGCTGATACATTTGCGATTGGAAATAGCAATAATCCTTACTATGTCGGGGGGGGAGGACCTGCGGGTCTCAATGACTACGCTCTAATTACAGATTTCCAATCTGGTACGGATAAAATTCAACTCAAGCAAGGCATCAACTATACCTTTGGTTCCAACTTTATCGCTCTCGATTCTGGTTCGGGCTTTGATGTTATTGCTATAGTTTCTCCTGGCTATGACCAAGGGGATCTGATATTTGTATAACGACTAGTACACCGTCTCGGAAATAACTGACTAGTTAAAATCTCCTTGATCTGGCCCGTTTCCCCCTTTTCTTCCTCTCCGTTAAACTGAGATCTCGAACCATTGTGATTAATCGTTTGGTGGGCAGTGCTTACTTTGGCTATGGCCAGCTTGGTGAATCTTTCTGGTGCACTGCCCACCCTACATCAACCTGAGTACTCGAACCATTGTGATTAATCGTTTGGTGGGCAGTGCTTACTTTGGCTATGGCCAGCTTGGTGAATCTTTCTGGTGCACTGCCCACCCTACATCAACCTAAATGGGACAGTGATTAATCCTAGGGTGGGCAGTGCCTAGGAACGGGCAAAGCCCAGCTTGGTGAATCTGTCTGGTGCACTGCCCACCCTACATGAACCTAAATGGGACAGGGGATGTGGGTGAATGGGTACGCTAAATCCCCAATTGTCTGATTCACTTGTCTGATTCAGACGCTACCCCAAGTTATGACTTTTGTCAATAACTTGGGGTAATTTTTGTTTCTAAAATAGAATTTATCAATTCGGTGAGATACTTGCGTATAGGCGGTTTCGACGTCTAATTAGTACATATGTACATAGTAAGTTAACTTCTAGAGAAAAAAAAATAGTAGGCTTCTTGCATAATTACCCAAACATAGGTGGATAGCTCTTATAGATACCTATTACAACCTAGACAAAATTCAGGAGCAACTTTCATGAATACATTAATCGGCGGTCCAGGTAATGACTTTCTAGCAGGAGACAACAATGACGATAACCTGATCGGGGGTGCTGGCAATGATACCTTACTAGGTTTGGGTGGCAATGACCTTCTTGATGGGGGTGATGGCAATGACATCCTGGCAGGGGCTGCTGGGGAAGATTTACTTGATGGCAGAGCTGGTAATGATTTATTAAGCGGTGGTGATGGTATTGATCTTCTAGATGGTGGTGAAGGCAATGATACCCTGATTGGCGATCGCGGTGATGACAATATCAATGGCGGAGATGGTGATGACCGAATGATTTGGAATGACGGTGATGGCAGCGATATCATGGAAGGGGGTGCTGGCTTTGATGTAGTAGAAGTGAATGGCGCAGATGGTGCCGGAGATAACTTTGCCCTCAACCCCAATGGCCCCAGGGTACGCTTTGAGCGGTTGAATCTCGGTCTGTTCAACCTGAATGTCAATGATGTAGAACAGTTTGAGATCAATGGTCTTGGGGGTGATGACACCTTAACTGTTAATGACTTGTCCGGTACTGATGTACAGCTGGTAGTCTTTAACGGCGGTGATGGTAATGACCTTCTCGATGGAACCAATGCTGTGTTACCTTTGCTTGGTATTGGAGGTAATGGCAATGACACCCTGATTGGCGGGGCTGGCGATGACAACCTCAGGGGTGATGCTGGCAATGATAGCCTGGTTGGCGGAGCTGGTGATGATAACCTAATTGGAGATGCTGGCGATGACACTCTGATTGGAGGTGATGGCGATGACAATCTGGTTGGTGGAGATGGTAATGATGTCCTAATCAGTGGCAACGGTATTACTACCTTTACTTTTGACAGTGGAGTAGCTTTCAATTCAAGCGATTTGGGTCTCGATAGCATTACTAACTTTATCGGAGGTCAAGACAAAATTAGTCTGGAACAGGACACCTTCACTGCGCTCACTGGTACCTCCAGTGGGGGCTTAGATAGCAGTGAATGGGCGGTTGTATCTGATAATAGCCAGGTAGAAAGTAGTGGTGCTTTGATTGTCTACAACAGCGAAACCGGCGGTCTATTCTACAACCAGAATGGCAGTGCAGGTGGTCTGGGAAGCGGAGCTCAGTTTGCTACAATCGACACCAGCACCTCGGTAGATTTCACAGACTTTGAGGTATTTTAAGTTAATTAAAAGTTAACTTATCTAGCATTTATCAATTCGGTGAGGTACATTTTGGATTTTAGGGACTGAGGCCGTGGGCCACGCGGGGCGCTTTCGGAGCAGGGACTTCGGAGCAGGGAGTAGGGAGTAGGGAACAAATCCTGTGTACCTCACTGGTGATGAGAATTGCTATAGTCGTTTTTTGTTGAAGGTTGACAGTCAACCTTCAACCTTCAACCTTCAACCTTCAACCTTCAACCTAACCTAGACCGAACCCCTACGGCAAACAACCTTCATGCTGATTAATCACCGTCCTAAGTACAGGAATTATGGTAAAAAATGTTCGATTACTGTGGGAAATTTTTTCTATTAGTGAACGCCTTTCCAAGGACTGTAAAACTGAAATAAGTTGTGAATTATAGTCTAAGGTAATACTATGGCGCAATTGTTTAATATAAATGGGAGTAGGATTTCTAGCTAGATAGGCAATCACCTTCTTCTCTGACTCATCTAACCGATTCAATTGCTCGATTAACATTGCTCTCATTGGCTCAGGAACAATCATTTCCTCCCAACTTAAAAATTCCGATACACTACCAAAAAAAAAGTCTTTAATCGTTGTCACAGCCAGCTTTAACCCTAAGGGATTGCCTCGATAACGTTTAATGAGTTCCGTGTCTTGCTCTTGTTCAGACAAACCATTAGCTGCTAATAGTTTCCGAGCATCTTCTGTTGGTAAACCGTTTAGGGTTAATGAACGAGTGGAATAGTTTTTTTTCTCAAGTAACTCCATTTGTAGCGGTGGTTCCCAACTGATTAGGAGCAAACAACTTTGGTGTCTTTCTTGTGCTACTCGTCTAAAAAGTTGACCATAATCCTCATATCCGGCTTGATACTGTCCAACTAAAGTGCCACGGCTTAAAATCTGTTCAGCATCATCGAGTACTACCAGACAGCGATGCTCTCGTAAACACTCTAGAAAGTGAGACATGAGCAGGTTGATGTCTTCTGGTAACTCCGATGACTGGTGGTGAGACAGGAATGGAATCAGTTGTGCCAGCAGTTGCTTCAGGGGTTGGGCAGAGGATAGCGATCGCCAAATAATATAATCAAACTCCTCCTGAATCTCTCGTGCTAGCTTGACAGCTAACGATGTTTTGCCAACGCCTACTATCCCAAGTATTGCTACCAATTGGCTTCCCTTGAGACTAATCCATTGCTTAAGGGTGTTCAGTTCCCTAGTGCGTCCATAGAATGCAGAAATCTGTGGTGCTTCACCCCAATCTTGGGACTGCTGGGGAGTTTTGTATCCAGCGGCTTCCAGCCATATAGAGATATCTCTCCAACTTTTTAGGGTGTTCGATTTCCGATTAGTTAAGCTTTCTACATACCGATACAAACCTTTAGTGAGTTGAACGCTAAGTGAGCCACAACTCCAATGGAGAGCAGCAGCAATTTTTTTAGGAGGATAGCCGCACAGCAAACCTCTTAAGCATGCTTTTTCCACTGGGGTCAATTTGATTTCCCTATTTGTAGCAATGTTTTTTTTATGAGCTAGTTCTGTATACAACTTTTCTAAATTCCACAGCTTGGCTGCTTTGATAAACAGTTCATCTTCAAATCGATTGGTGTTAGATTTCATAGTAGGGAATCCTAATCAAGCTCACGAAATAGCTACCTATCAACTAATAAATTAACTAATCAATAAGGTAGCTATTGGGAGCGTTTACTAGATATATTTGCAAAACGTAGATGTCCCCGATGCTGATAACTATACTGTTTGAAAAAATCAGTTTTTGTTACATCTCTACGTAAGCAAATTACCCTGATTACTGTCCCTAAATTGGGTGCATCTCATATTTGTAAAAAAGTTGGGTAGGGTGCGTGATAAGACGGGCTCGCCCTCATTTTATCGGTAGCCAGTGTTGGGAAAGTCCGTCCCGTAACGCACCACTAGATCAAACAGCAAAAATGAGATGCACCCCCTAAATTTGTAAGGCTAAATTGTTTTTTTTAAGCTAAGTTAATCTTACCATTTTATACATAGGTAATTATCAGGTCAATTGGGATAATTTAGGTTGAATTTAATTTAATTCCTAAACTAAACACCCCCGATAACCGATTGACTGATAACTCTAGTTTACTTTATTTGAGAAAATTTGACAGTACCCGTTATGGGTACCATAGCAGTTCTCAATTGGGTGAGGTACCTAGCCCTTGGGGTTTTAGGGAGTCGGGAGTCGGGAGCGGTGCGACCCGTGGCGAATTTAATTCGCCTACGGAAAGCGCACCGAGGGAGTCGGGAGTCGGGGTAAGAAAATTAAATCTACCTCATCAGTAGGATTAACGCTATATATTTGTAAGCATTCAGCTATCAGCTAATGCGCTACGCGCACGCTACGCGAACAGCTCTCAGCTTTGAGCTTTGAGCTTTTAAATAAAACAAGTAAGCATTCGTTTAATCTTTGTTACGTCAGCTGTTCGCGTAGCGTGGGCTTTTAGCCCACGGCTGACGGCTGACGGCTGAATGCTTACATATATTTTTTTTGGGTAGAGCTGGTGCTGCTAAGTAACAAGTCACAATAAACAATTATTAATTGTTTATTAATAATTAATTAATAACTATAGCGATTCTCATATTAATTAGCTACACACACCTATTTTTTACGTGTTCCTTTTCCTGTTCCCAGATCCGCTGTTCCTAGATCCGCTGTTCCCCTTGCTATTGTGTACTTCACCTATTTGATCAAGGCTATACTCCTTGACCTAATCCTAAAACCTAATCAAGTCCTAATCACCATTAGGTATTTTATAGCTGCTGCGATCGCTAAGGTAGATTCATACCAAAAAAAAGAGTAAATTAACCATGGCTACGTTAGTAAATGAAACTCAGAAATTATCCAACTTAATTCCGGAATCAGAACTAAATTTAATCAAGTCACTGCCAAAATCTATTCAGGATCAGGTAGTTCCTAGCCCCGATTTATCTAAGTCTGCTGGTACACCGATTCAGTTAAATTTGACCCAGATACAACAGTTAGTTCCCAATGAGTCAGGCGTACAAAGCTTATCCTCGAAATCTATAATCTCAGGGCCTTTTAACTTTATTATTGGTACTCCCAATCCTGACTTTTTAGTGGGTACTAACAACAACGATTTAATCCTAGGACGTGGCGGAAATGACGTCATTTTAGCACTAGGTGGCAATGACCTTGTGTTTGGTGAAGGGGGAAATGACATTGTTATCGCTGGCTCAGGTAACGATTTTGTATCTGGCGGCTCAGGTAACGACTTTGTGTTTGGCAGTTCTGGTAATGATATCTTGGATGGTGGCTCTGGTAATGACTCCCTATTCGGGGGAACTGGCAAAAACCATTTCATTGGCAGTAGTGGTAATGATGTCCTGGATGGAGAGGAAGGCAATGATACCGTCGATTACACTGGTCTGGGTCGAGCCATTACTCTTTTACCCACGGGAATCGTTAACAAAAGTGGTCTTGGTCAGGATACACTGATCCGAGTGGAGACGATTATTGGGGATGCCGGTCAAGCTAATACGATTGATGCCTCTTCTGCTGGTACTGGTGCGTCTGTGAACGTAAATCTGCAACAGAACAGTTTACAGATTAATGTTGTTAATGGTCCCGTTCTTAATCGCACTGTCCAAAACTTTGTGAATGTCAAAGGTGCTGGTCGCAACGATACCATTATTGGTGATAACAACAGTAATCAACTTACTGGTGGTGCCGGAAGTGACAATATTACTGGTGGCGGTGGTAATGATACCATCGTAGGTGTTGATCCCAACAGTAAACAGCCAGGTATTAATGAAATTGATATCTTAACCGGAGGAGCTGGTGCTGATAAATTTGTGATGGGAGATAGCAAGAATCCTTACTATGTCGGTGGTGGAGGATTTTTGGGTCTGAATGATTACGCTCTACTTAAGGATTTCCAATCCGGTACGGATAAAATTCAACTCAAGTCAGGGCTCAACTATACCTTTGCATCAAACTTTATCGCTGTCAATCAAGGCTTCTCTTCTTCTGATAAAAGTCTTGCTTCAGTGGAACAGATTGCTAATGATATTGCTGGAGGTAAGAGTTTAGGTGTTGAATCTCAGCTGACCATAGGGGATAGTAGTTTGGACTCTGTTGAGAAGATCGCGCCTAATTTCGGCTTTGACATTATTGCGATTGTGTCTGGTGGCTATAACCAAGGGGATTTGACCTTTGTATAACGATTAGTTTGGTGGGCAGTGCCTACCAATGCGATCGCTAGCTTGGTGAATCGGTATGGTTCACTGCGGACCCGACATCAACTGTGATTAATCGTTTGGTGGGCAGTGCTTAGCAATGCGATCGCTAGCTTGGTGAATCGGTCTGGTTCACTGCGGACCCGACATCAACTGTGATTAATCGTTTGGTGGGCAGTGCTTAGCAATGCGATCGCTGGCTTGGTGAATCGGTCTGGTTCACTGCGGACCCGACATCAACTGTGATTAATCGTTTGGTGGGCAGTGCTTAGCAATGCGATCGCTGGCTTGGTGAATCGGTCTGGTTCACTGCCCACCCTACATCTACATCAACTGTGATTAATCGTTTGGTGGGCAGTGCTTAGCAATGCGATCGCTGGCTTGGTGAATCGGTTTGGTTCACTGCCCACCCGACATCAACTGTGATTAATCCGTTGGTGGGCAGTGCTTAGCATTGCGCTATGGCTTGGTGAATCGGTCTGGTTCACTGCCCACCCTACATCTACATCAATTGTGATTAATCCGTTGGTGGGCAGTGCCTAGCAATGGGCTTTGGCTTGGTGAATCGGTCTGGTTCACTGCCCACCCGACATCAACTGTGATTAATCGTTTGGTGGGCAGTGCCTAGCAATGGGCTTGGGCTTGGTGAATTGGTCTGGTTCACTGCCCACCCTACAGACTGATTTAATTACCCCAAGTTATGACTTTTGTCAATAACTTGGGGTAATTTTTATTTCTCAAATAAAATTTTTAAATTTGCTGAAATCCTTGCTTATACGCTGTTTCGCCGTTTTTGTAGTACATAAGTACCATAAAATTCCCTTCTAGAAAAAAAAATATTACGCTTTTTGCATAATTATCCAAATCCAGGTGGATAGCTTTTATAGATACCTAATTAAAATCTTGAAAAAAACAGGAGTAAATTTACCATGGCTACGTTCATAGATACAATTGAGAACTTACCATCCGGCCTAATTCCAGAATCCGAACTAGAGTCAATCAACTCACTGCCACAATCTATCCTGAATCAGGAAGTTCCTAGCCCCATTTTACCTCCTAACAATCCTACTCTGACTCAGTTAAGTGTTAATCAAATACAACAGTTAGTTTCCGATGATTCAGACTTACAGACTTTATCATCGACAACTAAAATCTCAGGGCCTTTTCAGTTGATTTTTGGTACTCCCAATCCTGACTTTTTATTGGGTACTAGCAACAACGATTTAATCCTGGGACTTGAGGGAGATGACATCATTATAGGACTTGAGGGCAATGACCTTCTCTTTGGTCAAGAGGGAAATGACATTCTTATCGGCGGCTCAGGTAACGATTTTCTGTTTGGGGGCTCAGGTAATGATGTTCTCTCTGGCGACTCAGGTCACGATTGTCTGTTTGGGGGCTCAGGTGAAGACACTCTGTTTGGGGGCTCAGGTAACGACTCTCTGTTTGGGGGCTTAGGTAACGACTCCCTGTCTGGGGGCTTAGATAATGACACTCTTCTGGGTGGCTCAGGTAATGACTCCCTGTCTGGGGACTCAGGTAACGACTCTCTTCGAGGTGGCTTAGGTAATGACTCTCTGTTTGGTGGCTCTGGTAATGATACCATCGTAGGTGTCGATCCCACCAGTAGCAATCCAGGTGTTAATGAAATTGATATCTTAACCGGAGGAGCTGGTGCTGATACATTTGTGCTTGGAGATAGCAGCAATGCTTACTATGTTGGGCAAGGATGGTTTGGTTTCAATGATTACGCTGTAATTACGGATTTCGAATCTGGTACGGATACAATTCAACTCCATGGAGCAATCGGCGACTATATCTTTGGGGCTAACTTTATCTCTATGAATACTCCTTCCCTGGAGGTTATTGCTATAGTTACTGATACCTATACAACAGCCGATCTGATCTTTGTATAACGACTAGTACACGGTGGGGGAAACAACTGACTAGTTAAAATCTCCTTGATTTGATTAGTTTCCTGTTCTGTGTTTTCATCCTAAGGTGGGCAGTGCCTAGGCCGTGTTTTCAAAGTTTTCCGCAAGATTTAGATCCCCCCCAACCCCCCGCGCGGAAGGGGGGAGCCATTCTCAAAGTCCCCCTTTTTTAAGGGGGATTTAGGGGGATCTCCGAGTTTGAAAACACGCCCTAGTAATGCTATGGCTTGGTGAATTGGTCTGGTTCACTGCCCACCCTACATCAATTGTGATTAATCGTTTGGTGGGCAGTGGCTAGCCATGGGCTATGGCTTGGTGAATCGGTCTGGTTCACTGCCCACCCTACATCAACTATGCCAGGATTTTCTGAAGAAATTTCATAGTGATTAAATAGGTTGGCTTCACACCTGTTGTTCCCAATCCCCCGGAAGCTAAGGTGCTGCCAGTCAACAAGGGGTTATCAGAAGCATAGTAAGCATAACGCAGCTTTACCTTATCATCAATACTTTTACGGATCATAGAAGCAGCTTGAATTGCCTTTTGTAAGTGTGCTCCTTCCATCTCCAAGCCAATCACATTCCAAGATGAACTTTTGAAGTAAGCTAAAATATCAGAGTTTTGCAAAGAGGTTCCCATTACTGTCACCAACGCTCCTTCATAAATGGGAATTCCATCATCTTTAAAATCCTCACTCTTTAGCTCATTAACAAAAGGATAATTATCCGCTGTCCCCTCAAAAATGTGTGCCGTTGGTAGCATTAAATCTCCCTTTTCTCCCACCAATATTCCCGCTTTTCCCATTACCGAAATCGACTTCACATTAAGTTTTTTGGAGTGCCCGCTGGTTTGATAAGGTTTGAGTAATTCATCCATAATCTCAAACGCTTGTTCCCCAAAGGCATAATCCATTACCAAGATAACTGGCTTTTCTTGTTCAATTATGTTAGGATTAATTGGTAATTCAGGGGAAAGCAAAGGGAGGGGTAACATAGCAGTATCAAAAATTTGCACGTGGATATTTGTCCCAGCTCGATCGGCCAGATAAAACATCCCGTTTTGCAAGGCAAACTCCCTAACCTCTTGGTTTAGGTGGGCGTTTTCTGGCAAACTTAACTCACGGGCAATTTCCTCAATTTTTTTGTCCTGTCCCAAGGTTGGTTTCAGTGCTGATGGCGCAAATAAGCAATTCATCACGCTATGCAAATTCGCACTAATAATATGGAGTGGGCGCTCCCATAAATTGTTTTCTAACAGAAAGCCTTTAACATCACTGGCCCACTGCGCCCCGTGGATATGATGTCCAATCCGCTCCCGGAGTGTGGAACTGAAAGTAATTTTGCGATCGCGTTGGGATTGGACTTCTTCCATCGCCACTCGACCCAGCCAATAAATAATATCAAATAGACCATTATTATCAGATCTTCCCTGAGCAAGGCGATGGTAAGCGTGTTTGGTTTCTTCAAACGTGCGTCCTAAAAGAGTACTTAAGTAAGAAAAAGCTCGATGCTGGACTTCCAGGTCTTCTGACACCAACGACTTAGGATTATCCGGGGATTGTTGACCTGTAACCATTTCTTCGAGCTTTATCCACTCTCGTGTTGGTTGACCTTCCTCCAGAGCATGGTCTCTAATTTTATTAGCTTCGATATAAATAAAAGTCAGATGGGTAAGAATGTCATAAATCTCGCTACGCCCTCGGGTAATTTCGATCAGCATCGTTTCTTCATCAATGCGGTAGCAATTACGGCGACGTTTAGCAGGAACAATTGTCTCAAATCCTGATTGACTATACCCTTCTGCCGCCACCAGTTTCACAAAACGACACATTTCCATGCCGCAGGGTAAGCGATCGATAACATAAACTAGACCATTCAATTCCACTTTCTGTGGGTCAGCAATGGAGCCATAAATTTCTGGTTGCAAAGTCAGCAACGCTTGCCTCAACGCTGCACCAGAAGCACCCCCCGGCTTGTAGTATCCTCGGATAAATAGATGTCGCATGATCACATAAATCCGTTCGATAGCAGCCCGAGATTCTTGAGCGCGAGTTCTTGGCGGAACCGGAATAGTCATACAGAGGCTCTGTTACGATTGCTAGGAATGATATCAAGTATAGTTGGGTCAATTACCCATTACCCATTACCCATTACCCATTACTTAATGAATTGCTGTCTGTTCGTGCTGCTTCAAATCCTGCACCTGTTGTTCCAAAGTAGCAATGCGGTCTATCAATGTCCGAATTAGCTTGGCCTCTACATCGGGCAGTTTGTCCTGTGCCAGGATAGCAAAAGAGTACTTCTAGCCAATTTCGGGCAGCGGGGTCTCTTGTGAAAATAACGTCGATATCTGCCCAAAGGGTTTGCCACCAACCAAAAGCCAGGGAGGAAGTAGTAGACCTAGAAGAAGCATCAGATGGTGCAGCGGGGTTTGTTGGTACATCAACGGTTTGGGATTTGCTACTGATGTCTTGGCTTCTAGTAAACGTAATAGGTTGTAGCATTGACATGTCTCCTGAATGACTATGACTTCCTGAGCTTTTGAGAATTATTTCGGGATTTAAGCAGGTGCATCTCATTAAAGCTGTTTTACTCGGTGGTGCGTTACGGGCAGCAACCTAACCGTGGTTACCGAGAAAATCCTCGGCCCCCCTAACGCACCCTACGCAAAATTTTCAAATATGAGATGCACCCATTGAACCAGGGGTGATTGGATCAAATCACGGTATTTTTTGACCATTTAGTCAAAAAATGACCAAAAAAAATTTTGCTACCTCTGAACCGATTATTCGAGTACAGACAAAGCTACCTCCAGAATGTCATCTAGATAAGAACAACTTGGATGTATTTTACCTCGGACATTGAATCCCAATATAACATGATGTAGAAAGCGAGCGAGTTGACGTGGATTAGCCTCCCTTGGCAACTCCTGAGCGGCTACAGCCCTCTCTAATGCCCGCTCCAAGGCTTTGTCCACCTGCCGGGTTAGGCACTGAACCATCTTAGCCACTGCTGGGTCATGGGGAGCCAACTCCATCATGGTATTGGCCATCATACACCCACGATATTTGGGACAGATAGCCTCAGAAGCCAACCCTCTGATTAGATTACGGATGTTTTCTAAGGGAGAGCCCGGTTCATTCAACCGTTGCTCAATGCAGCAGACTACGGTTTGTCCATAGTGCTGTACTGCCTCCAAAAACAGAGAATGTTTACTACCAAAGGTGTTGTACAGGCTTTGGCGTTGGATGCCCATGTGCTTGAGCAGGTCATTGAGCCCGGTAGCATTGTAGCCTTTAGACCAGAACAAGTCCATAGCTTTTTCTAGGGCTTCTTCCCGGTCGAACTCTAGCTTTCTTCCAACCATAGTTTTAGGTTAGCACAATTTTGACTATTGGGACTTAGACAAAAATCAAGCCCAAATATACCCCAAAGTGGCTTGATAAGAGGCAAATACCTCCTGATGGTAGGTAAGCCAATTAAAGAACCGGAAAGACATTGCAGTACGATTTGCATCCATTGCTTCTGTAAAGGTGTTCATTCGCGTAGGGTGGCCTTTGGCCAAGGTTTATTAGCCCATTGCCTTCTTAACCCCCCAGTAATTTGATGCCAAATGATAAAATTATAAGCACAATAAACTAAAAGAAAATGCCTTAGTAAACTGCGTTTATTCCTCACTTGATATTTTCGTAAACCTAACCAGCCTTTAGCTTCACGATAGAAGACTTCAATCCAATTCCTTTGAGAATAAGTTTGAACTATCCACTCTGGGTTTACTATTGATGACTCTACGTTAGTCATAAAGTAGTCGATATCTGGGCGTTGCTGATTCTGGGTATGGTTTTGCCCCCCTAGCCCCCCAATTTTGCGGTGCGACCCGTGGCGAATTTAATTCGCCGACGGAAAGCGCACCGGTGGGGGAATAAGACTTTCTTGCGTCCCCCAGCGAGGGATTGCTCGCTGGGGGACCCACGGGGGCTTGACCAAAACCAGATGATCGCGTATTCATTCCTTGATTCAGCAACGCCGATATCTGAGGCTCCTGGTGCTGAGTTGGCATTCATGACGATAGCAAAACTCTTTTCTCCTTCATTAGCTGAGATTTTCCCGGTGAAGGTAGCTACCCAAAGGGTTTTCGGCTTTTTTAGATTGAGTTTAACCGGAGTTAAGTCCTCTTTTGATAGGGACGCGCGCTAACTCGTCTAATCGAATTTATTGTTCTGTTTCTGTCCTTGACTCGGTTTTTATTATTACTTTGAGGCGCGACCCAAGGGCAGTTTACCTGCCCATTGGAACGCGCGCCTCTTCGGTTTTTGGCCAACCCTACTAAGAGGTTGTCTGAGAAGTCTCATTTGCTACATCAAAGCCCCCTAAATCCCCCAATTTTGGGGGACTTTTAGCCGCAAATTGATTCTTGTTCCCCCCAGAATTGGGGGGCTAGGGGGGCAAAATTCAGTATCAAAAAACTTGGGAGATATCCTCTAAATAGTTCAATCGTCTTTTTTCCAATTCTTTCACTAATGTTGAGTTATTCCCATACCCAGTATCAGTTAGTACCACTCCCGGTTTATATCCTCTGCTTAGACTTCTATCTACTAACTCTCAAGCGAGTTCAGGTTTATTTTTAAATTATTCGTCTTTTTTTCCTGAGGGCAATGAATTAGCGTGTTGGGACAACTCTATGTCTAATGGTAGGCTTTTTTTCGTCATACAGATGAGTGTAACCCATGACTATTCCATTGTCTGTTTTGCCAATTTCACCAATATACTGTCGGACAACGACCTTAGTAAAGTTACCACTTTTTCTATGCCCCGAATCATCAATAATTAAGTTTAATCCTCGTCTGATTTTTGTTTGGGAACACTTATGCATAATTTGTAACCGACGTTCATTCACCTCCTGGTATGACCGAAGACCCTGAGGGCGCAAGCCCCTGGATTCTATCCCGGAGACGAAACCTTAGGAGAGTGGAGCCTTTATGGTTGGCAGGCTATGCATAAAAAGGTTAAAACTTATTGATTAGCGATGCAGCNCTCCTGTTCTGACGACTCCCGATTCCCGATTCCCGATTCCCGACTCCCGATTCCCGATTCCCGACTCCCGATTCCCGATTCCCGATTCCCGACTCCCGATTCCCGATTCCCGACTCCCGATTCCCGATTCCCGACTCCCGATTCCCGATTCCCGATTCCCGATTCCCGACTCCCTCAAAATTTTTTTACAAAACTTTTCAAAATATGCTATAATATAATATTTTTTGTGCTACAATAAAATTGCCCACTTTAAAATTAACGGCAAGAGCCAGCCTACGGATATTCCTCAGGCCAAGGCTGGCTCTGGCTCCCACTTAAAGGAGATACACTCATTATGTACTATGGTCGAAGCCTATACCCATGGGTACTGGTGAGGCTATTGCCACCCATGCCACCAGTCGTTTTCGCTCGGTTTGACAAACTTTGTGATGCTAAAAGCTATGTGCAGGCTCTGAAGCGGCTCATGCCTGATGCTAAGTTCGTTATTTTTTTGGATATCAGTCTGCCGATGGATCAATAAGAATAGGGAGTTAAGGAATCAATAGGAGTAGAGTGGGCATCCTGCCCGCTCGAAAATATATTGAAACTGGCAAGATGCCAGTTCTACGCAAGATGCCCGTTCTAGGCAAGATGCCAGTTCTAGGCAAGATGCCAGTTCTACGCAAGATGCCAGTTCCACGCAAGATGCCCGTTCTACGCAAGATGCCGGTTCCACAAAACTTTTAAAATCATTCCATTATTCACCCCCACACTAGGTTGTGGCAAAGTGCTCCCGCAGCAAATCGTGGATGAATCGATAGCGTCCACCCACTTGCTTGATCAGGCGGCGTTCTGTGGCATAGCTCAGGAAATCAGCGTAATTCCAGGGGATTGAACCACTGCGCCAGAGAATGAGGCGGAGGACGAAGTGCTGAATGACGGGTTTGCCAGGAACTAAAAAGCAAAAGAACATTGCCATCCCAGAAGCACCAATTAACGGTCTGATTGGTTCAACATTCTCTGCCGGAACTAGATTAAGTGATACAGACAGCAAGAAAGTTCCAGCAAAAATAATTAAACTAAGAATAACGGTATTTTTAGCAGATTCTTTAATACCCTGATTGGGTTTTTTTCTGTTTTTTATTTCTTCTCCAGTCAGCTCAAAACTCAGCCCATCAAACAGCACTACCATCATAAAAAGTGACAGCCCAATAATCAGCCCAACAATCAGCCCAACAATCAGCCCAGCAATCAGCAAAGCAATCAGCCATTTAATCAGCCCAGTTATTCCATTAATCACCCCTATATTCAGCCATTCATTTATTGCCAAAACAAGCCCAATAATCTGCCCAATAAACTGCCCAAAAATCAGACATTCAATCATTAGCTTCTGTTTTCCTTCTTTCCATGAAAATTTTATAGTTTCAAAAAGATTTATATTCTTCATGTCATCAGGATCATTAATTACCCCAGATTTTAGCGTAATATGCACAAATTCTATCACAAAAAGCAACCAAAAAAACAGCCCAAGAATAAGGCACACAATCAGATTAATAATCAGATTAATAATCATATTACCGTCACCAATCAGCCCATAGATCAGCCCATTGATCAGCCCAATTCCCAGCGATAAAATCAGCAATGTAATCAGCTTATACAACCACTTTTTTATGGGAGTATTCAACATATCGGGCTGCATCTTTTCAATCAAAAACTCGGTTTGTTGTCGCTCCTTCAATTGTTTAGCAAGCCAGCCTAACCAGCGCCTTGTTTCCTCTTCCGAATAACCTCGACGGTCATGGTTTTCCTCTAGTTTACGGTCAATGTAAGCCTCAAATAACTTTTGACGGCATTCGTTCTGATAGTCTTCCTTTGCTTGAGCATCCTTAAAATATTTCTTTACTGGCTTCAACAAATCTCTATCCCGATAAGCAACGGGAATTAAATGTAATAATAAGGGCATTCTTGCTAACTCTAGCAACCCATCTGAATCTTGCTGAATTCCTTGCCAGAGGCGACCCTTGAACCCGTTTAAATAATTTTCTATCTGCTGATCCGTCAAAGGTTGCAAACAGACTTCTCCGCGCATATCCAGAATTTGCTTATCGGCTTCGTACTCTTCTTTACGACAGCAAACCACAATTTGAGGAACGTGTTTGACAAACTGATTTAATTGCTGAACACATAACTTCTGTCGCTCTAAACCCAACTCATCCAAACCATCCAGAAGAGGTAACAACTGACCGGTGGTAATCCACTCTTGAGTAATGGCTTCGGGGAGATTATAACGAAACTTTAAATAAGCTGCTAACCATTCAGCAATGGGCTGGTTGTTATCTTTCCAATCAGAAAGTTCAGCTATAATTGGAATAGGTTGGTCTGGCTGCTGCTGAGCACGTGTAATTAAATCCTTGGCCAAATCCAACAGCATGGTGGTTTTTCCAGAACCAGGCGCACCAAGAATCAACAGTTTCCCGTCAATATGGTTTTGGTTAAATACCTCAATAAGCCTTTGACCTGGTTCAGACTCCGTAGTTACTCGCCAAAACTTGGGCAACCTTTTCAACCTTGGAGGAGAATTGCTAGGATTAACGGTAATTTTTTCTGGACGACCCACTTGCTCCCTGTGGTCTGCCATTACCAACTTAATCAAGTTGTCATTGTGCAGGGAGTCATCAAGGCGCATGTTAACCTCAGCTGCCATTGCTCCCAGCAAGTCCTTCCGCCATCGCTGTAAATTTGCCTTTGGAATTTTTCTAGATATTGTAGTTTTTAACAAATACCCAATTGTCGGTAGGGCAAATAAGTAACCAATACCTAAAATCCAGTAGACTTGTTGGAACCACTCGCTATTCTGTTGTGCGGATGGTTTAAAAACTAAATGTCCTCCTGCAAGAACTAAGACTCCATAAATTGTGCATAGAGCAATTACTATTATTCTCCGAAGGCGAGTATTTTGCTGGTCAAAGCGATTGATCAAAAGTGCGCCAAGAGAGGGAAGTAGTGCTAGTTCTACAACGAGTAGTATTTGAAGGACATTGGGATTGGTCAGAAGTTCAGCAAGGTTCATGTCTGAAGCGACCTCTGTTTTATCACTCTCTGAGATTTTAACCAATTAGCATCGAGAGAGCCAATAATATAGCAATTATATATGCCATGAAGTCCAAAGAGATCCCCCTAAATCCCCCTTATCAAGGGGGACTTTGAGGTTGAGAAGCGTACCTCATAAATCCTAGAAACGCTATATCAAGTCTGCTTGAATATCCATAATTAAGCAGAGGGTGGGGAGATGGGGAGATGGGGAGATTTTTATTAAGGATAATTATCCTGACTTGATATAAAAAATTAAATAGTCTAGGCAGTTTGATAAAACAGTGCAGTGAGCCAAGTGTAGTAAGTGGGGGGAGTGCGATCGCTTTCTAGATATAGATGGTCCGTTACATTTCACCGCGAAGCATCCTAAAAGTGCGATCGCACTTGGGGGGATTCCATAAAAGTCTGCCGATGGATCAATAAGAATAGGGAGTGTGGGAAGTGTGGTAAGTGTGGTGAGATCGGGGCGATCGATGTACTTATAGCAGAAGTCAGAAGTCAAACTCTTGCGCTTACTTAGGTTTGGACTTTTGTCATGTCCTAACTGCTCTGTCTTGATGCAGTCGCTCATGGGGGAAACCCCCAAGACCGCGCTGCATCGCTGGCGACTGCTATAATTACAAAGGTGACATGGTTCCACACTCTCAACACTAGGTTGTGGCAAAGTGCTCTCGCAGCAAATCGTGGATGAATCGATAGCGTCCACCGACTTGCTTGATCAAGCGGCGTTCTGTGGCATAGCTCAGGAAATGGGCGTAATCCCAGGGGATTGAACCACTGCGCCAGAGAATGAGGCGGAGGACGAAATGCTGAATGACAGGTCTGCCAGCATATGAAAAGCCAATTAACATTGCCATCCCAGAAGCACCAATTAACATGCTGAGTAGTTTAACATTCTCTCCTGATACTAGATCAGGTAATACAAACAACAAGAAAGTTCCAGGGAAACTAATTATACTAAGAATAACGGTATTTTTAGCGGATTCTTTAATCCTCTGATTGGGTTTATTTCTGGTTTTTACTTCTTCTCCACTCAGACCTCTAATCAGCCCATAAAGCAGCCCTATAATTAGCCCTCTAATCAGCCCAACACTCAACCCAACACTCAGCCCATAAATTAGCCCAACACTCAGCCCATAAATCAGCCCATAAATCAGCTCTTCAATTATTTTTTTTCTGTCTTTCCATGAAAGTGTAATAGTTTTAGAAAGATCTACTTTATTAAAAAATCGCCCATAAATTACCCCATAAAATAGCCCAAGACTCAGATCAAAAATCATTGAAAAAATCAGCCCATAAACCAGCCCAAGACTCAGCTGATACAAACCCTTTTTTCGGGATTTATTCAACATATCAGGCTGCATTTTTTCAATCCAAAACTCCGTTTGTTTTTCCTCCTTCAATCCTTTAGCAAGCCAGCCTAACCAGCGCCTTGTTTCCTCTTCTGAATAACCTCGACGGTTATGGGATTCCTTTAGTTTACGGTCAATGTAATCCTGAAATAACTTTTGACGGCATTGGTTCTGATAGTCTTCCTTTGCTTTAGGATCCTTAAGCTCTCTCTCTACTGGCTTCAACCCATCGGGATAAGCAACGGGAATCAAGTGCAATAGCAAGGGCATTCTGGCTAACTCTAGCAATCCCTCTGAATCTTGCTGAATTCCTGGCCAGAGTTGCTGACAGTTTAACCCCTTTAAATAAGCTTCAATCTGCTGATCGCTCAAAGGTTGCAAACAGACTGCTCCCCGCATCTCCAGAATTTGCTCACCGGCTTTGTATTCTTCTTCACGACAGCAGACCACAATTTGAGGAACATCTTTGAGAAACTGATTTAATTGCTGAATACATAACCTTTGCCGCTCTAAACCCAACTCATCCAAACCATCCAGAAGAGGTAACAACTTACCGGTGGTAATCCACTCCTGAGTAATCTCTTTGCGGAGATTATAACGAAAATTTAAATTAGCCACCAACCATTCAGCAATTGGCTGCTTATTATCTTTCCAATCAGAAAGTTCAGCAATAATTGGAATTGGTTGGTTTTCCTGCTGCTGGGCACGTGTAATTAAATCCTTGGCCAAATCCAACAGCATGGTGGTTTTTCCAGAACCAGGCGCACCAAGAATCAACAGTTTCCCGGCAATATCTTCTTGGTTAAATACCTCAATAACCTTTTGACCTGGTTCAGACTCTGTAGTTACTCGACGAAACTTGAGCAACTGTTTCCACCATGGAGGAGAATTGCTAGGATTCACAGTAATTTTTTCTGGACGACCCACTTGCTCTCTCTTGTCTGCCATTACCAACTGAATCAAGTGGTGATTGTGCAGGGAGTCATCAAGGCGCATGTTAACTTCAGCTGCCATTGCTCCGAGCAAATCCCTGCGCCATCGCTGTAACTTTGCCTGTGGAATCTGTCTAGAGATTTGAGTTTGCTTTCCTGGCCTAGTTGTCAGCAAATACCAAATTGTAGGTAAGACGAAGAGGTAACCAATACCTAAAATCCAGTAGACTTCTTGGAACCACTGGGTATCCTGTTCTGCTGATTTTTGAGAAACTAAATTTTCTGCTTGATGAGCTAAGAATACATAAACTATTACGCATACAGCAATTACTAGAATTTTGCGAAAGAGAGTTTTTGGCTGCTCAAAGCGATTGTTCAAAAGTCCGAGAATACAGATAAGTAGTCCTAGTAGTAACTGGAGTAGTCTTTGAAGGACGTTGGGATTGGTCAGATATTCAGCAAGGTTCATCTCTGAAACAACCTCTGTTTTATGAATCTATGAAATTTTAACGAATTGCTATCGATATAGCCAAGTAAAAATCAAATAGTGCGATCGCTTTCTAGCTATAGATGGTGCGTTACATTTCACCGCGAAGCACCCTACGCACTCACGCCAACAGCTATCAGCTATCACCATCATCGAGCAATTGTTGATGATTTTCTAGTTCCAAGATGTCTTCTCGATTGACAACTTCATCACTAATTTCAAGGATAGAATCTGCTGAGGAAAGCTTGTTGTTGAGCAGATTTTTAATTTCTGTTTCACCCATAGACATTCCTTCCTCAAAGAACCGTTGACTGCTATTGGTACTATCAACAAAGAAGCCACGTGACTGTTGGGGCAATTTGAAGTCAGAGGGCAATGACTGAGCCTGGACATTAGAGACGATGCCAGCAGTTAAGGCTAGGGCTGTCAAGGCTAGGCTTGTCTGTTTCCCAAACCTAGGAAGGATCTTAGTTAGGGTCGGTTTCATGATGTGACATTAATTTTGTGCACCTACTTAAAAATCCAAGTATTTGGCTAGCCATTCCGGAATCTAGTTATAAAAATACAAATTCAAGTAGGGTGGGCAAAGTTCTCTGATTAAAGTAGGGTGGGCAAAGTAAGATTATCTATAAGAGTAATTTGAACGCAACGGTTTTTGCCCACCCTACAACTACAACTAGTAGGGTGGGCAAAGTAAGATTATCTAGAAGACTCAAAAGAACGAAACGGTTTTTGCCCACCCTACAACTACAACTAGTAGGGTGGGCAAAGTAAGATTATCTAGAAGACTCAAAAGAACGCAACGGTTTTTGCCCACCCTACAACTACAACTAGTAGGGTGGGCAAAGTAAGATTATCTAGAAGACTCAAAAGAACGAAACGGTTTTTGCCCACCCTACAACTACAACTAGTAGGGTGGGCAAAGTAAGATTATCTAGAAGACTCAAAAGAACGCAACGGTTTTTGCCCACCCTACAACTACAACTAGTAGGGTGGGCAAAGTAAGATTATCTAGAAGACTCAAAAGAACGAAACGGTTTTTGCCCACCCTACAACTACAACTAGTAGGGTGGGCAAAGTAAGATTATCTAGAAGACTCAAAAGAACGCAACGGTTTTTGCCCACCCTACAACTACAACTAGTAGGGTGGGCAAAGTAAGATTATCTAGAAGACTCAAAAGAACGAAACGGTTTTTGCCCACCCTACAACTACAACTAGTAGGGTGGGCAAAGTAAGATTATCTAGAAGACTCAAAAGAACGAAACGGTTTTTGCCCACCCTACAACTACAACTACTAGGGTGGGCAAAGTAAGATTATCTATAAGAGTAATTTGAACGCAACGGTTTTTGCCCACCCTAGAACTACAACTACTAGGGTGGGCAAAGTAAGATTATCTAGAAGACTCAAAAGAACGAAACGGTTTTTGCCCACCCTACAACTACAACTAGTAGGGTGGGCAAAGTTCTCCTAGAAGACTCAAAAGAACGAAACGGTTTTTGCCCACCCTACAACTACAACTAGTAGGGTGGGCAAAGTAAGATTATCTAGAAGACTCAAAAGAACGAAACGGTTTTTGCCCACCCTACAACTACAACTAGTAGGGTGGGCAAAGTAAGATTATCTAGAAGACTCAAAAGAACGAAACGGTTTTTGCCCACCCTACAGGCTTAAATAGACTCCAAGTATTTTGCTAGCAATTCCGGAATATAGTCATAGCCATCTACGCCAATGACAGGAATAATTTTTGACCGTTGCTGTGCCAAAAGGGTTTGGAAGCCTTCTTGCCCCATTTGTCCTTGCAAAATACTTAACAAACCGGCTGGTTTGCGCCAATCTTCAGACCCAATTTGCTCTAATAGATAGGCTCCTAAACTAGCGGTGTAAATCACTTTCTGCCAATCTTGCTGGCTGTAGCAAGCTTGGGCTAGGTAGGCCAAATTCACGCCTTGTAAGTACAAATCCCCAGAAAATTGGGCGGCTTGCCAGCCTTGTTCTAAAAATGCGATCGCTTTTTGATACTGCTCAACTACGACATGGGCAATTCCCAAACTACTGAAACACAAGGCTTTACTTTGCCCGACCCCATAACTCCCTGCTGGAGAATCCCCTAATCGTTCTAACAATAATCGACCTTGTTCTAGATAGTTAATGGCACTTTCATACACCTCTAGTTCTGCTTGTTGGCTATCCTGAGCTTGAAACACTTCACTGTAGCCGAAATTCACTAAAGCATTAGCTTCCCCTAACCGGTCTCCAGCTTGACGAGCCAGTATTAATGCTCGTTGACTATAGTTAATGGCATCAGCATAATTCTCTTGCTCGACACAAATCCGACTGAGGTGATTGAAATTAGCAATTTCACACAATCTATCCCCAGCCTCACGGGCAATATCTAAGGCTTGCTGATGGAAGTTATTGGCTCGATCATAGGCTCCTTGAGACCAAAGGGAATAACCCAACAAGGTTAGAATCCGGGCTTTCTCCTCGGTTCGGTCTACTTGCCGCAGGGGTTCATCTAGGTAATTCAGGGCATCTTGGAGATAGTTGCCGCTAAAGTTAGCAAACACACCACCGTAGAGGGGGAAGTAGTCCCGTTGGGCAAAGGTGCGCAGAATTTGCAGACAAACCTGAAAACAGCCATTTGCGATCGCGTAGCGGCTCGTACCGAGCATCGCATTGCCGTTGCTACTACTTGCTGTCTGGTTCAAAACATTAGCTAACCTAGACCAAATGACAGCAAATATGATAAAGGTAGAAATCGATAACTTTGCTCCCATCTTGGAGTCATATACCATTTTATCGAACCAATTCACCAGTCCTCGCTGCAAGCACTGGAGAATCACAGCCAATTCCACCCAAGCCTCTAGTTCCAAACTGGGCTGAGTATCTGCCCATTCATGGAAGGATTGATTTAGCGCTAGAGTTTGAAATAAAGACTGGGGTAACGGGCTATCGACCTTTTTCCCCCACAGCCCCCAAGGGCCACGCTGTTCCGGAGTACCCTCAAATCCCAGTGAGCCTCGACTTTGGTCATAAATCCAACTGACTAGATAATCTTCCAAGCGTTGCCAAGATGCCAAACCCGCCGTAATCCCAGCCGCCAGTTGTCCAAGGTCTCTAGCAGTATCAGATTCAGAAGCTTGTTGTGCCTGTTGCTTTAGGGGTTTAGCCAGGCTCGCCAGTTGTTGTAAAGTTAGCGGTGGTTGTTGATTGGGGTCAATCACTCGCAATAAAGCCGTAAAGCGCTCAGCCGGTTCAGCAGTAGTAATGGATTGAATAGCGCTAGTGATAGTTTCAGAAACTCGGTTTTCTTCCTGCCACTGTTCCCATTCACCACGAATCGTATTAAGCGCCCTGAGTTTCCGAATTGCTTTGGCTTGCTTCAACTCACTTTTAGGATTATCTATTTCTGCCTGAGTCATATCGAAGCGCTGATCAAGGCAACGTTCAAAAATTTCCCCGGTGCCAACCTGAACACCCGCCACCAACATCTGATAGACCTGGGATTTAGAACGGATCTTCCCCTTCAGGGTAGTTTTGACAATGTCATCGATTAATTCAAAATAGCGATCGCCCAATCCCATCTCGTTAGACATAAACCTTTTGCCTGATTAGTGCCGACTTTCCTCAAAAATAGCTCAAAATCAGAATAGACTTCTGGCAAGTCTAGTTAACCGTCAACTTGACATCCTCCCGCCGCTAAATCTGGCGATTATAGCGGGGGATTCCTAAGACTCACGACTTAGGTTTCTGCTTCCTTCTCCCTTTTTGGGAGTTTTTCGCACCCGCCTTCCGAGACTTACTCTGTTCAGGTCTTATGGTCGCTCCACAGACTGACACGGCAAGCCCTGCCGCCAAAATATTAATTGATGCGTTAATATCGCGATCGTGGTGAGTGTTACACAATGGACAATCCCACTCTCGGATGCTTAGAGGTAAAGATTCGACGCGATTGAGGCATACAGAACACAACTTACTACTGGGAAACCATCTGTCAATAGAAACAGCTTTACGGTTGTACCACTCTGACTTGTACTTGACCTGACGGATTATTTCTGCCCAATTTGCATCACTGATTACCTGAGCTAGTTTGTGATTTTTGACCATGTTTTTTACAGCTAAGTCCTCAAACGCAATCAATTGGTTTTCTGAGACCAGTTGAGTAGTTAGCTTGTGAGTAAAATCTCTTCTAGCGTCTTTGATTTTTGCGTGTACCCTGGCAACCTTTAACCTGGCTTTGTTACGATTGTTAGATCCCTTCTGTTTTCGCGACAAAGCTTTTTGGTATTTAGCCAGTTTTTTCTTTAGCTTTTTGAAATGCTTGGGGTTGGCAATTTTATCCCCGTCACTGGTTGTAATTAGACTGGTAATTCCTAGATCAAAGCCAACTCGTTTATCCGTTGGGGGCAAACTCAAGTCTCTATGGTCATGAAACCTGATTGAGATATGCCAACGATTGGACGGATCTAAACTAATTGTAACGGTACTTGGATTGCAGTTTGCAGGTAACTGACGACTCCACCGAATAGGCAAAGGTTCTTTGCATTTAGCCAAATAGATCTGGCCATCCTTCCATTTAAATGCAGATTTGGTGAATTCTGCACTACCACCATTCCGCTTTTTCTTGAAGTTTGGATATTTAGTGCAACCCGCAAAGAAGTTCGTAAAAGCAGTTTGAAGGTGTCTTAATCCCTGTTGAAGTGGAACACAACTGACTTCATTTAAAAATAATAAGTCATCCTGTTTTTTCCACTCTGTCAACATTGAGGAAGTTTCTTTATAGCTGATCCGTTTTTGGTGTTCATACCATCCTTTCGTCCTAGCGTCTAAAGCTTTGTTGTAAACAAGCCTTACACAACCTAGAGTTCTCCTCAACAGATTCTCCTGTTCAGGGGTTGGGTAAAAACGGTAACGGTAAGCTTTTTCATTCATGCTCACATTTTAAGCTGTTCCGTGTGAAATGTCAAGTGGACACAATTCCTGAGGGGCTGTGTGCGGAACCTGCGTCCGCACTTTATAAGCCCCGTCTCCCGCTAACCCTTCGGGTATAACGGGAGTCTCCTTGCTCTTAAGGATGATTCGGCAATGTTACAGTAAACAAAGTCCCCTTACCCAACTCAGACTTAACTTTGATCGTTCCTTGATGAGCTTCGAGAATTCGTTTGGAAAGATATAGTCCTAAACCACTACCTGAGCGTTTGTGGCTACCCTGGCGAAACCGTTCAAACAACTGTTTTTGGTCTTCTGGGGATATACCAAAACCAGTATCTTCCACCTCAATCACCACCCACGTCTGATGCCCTTCACTAGTGTTGGGACTATTCCTCAGACGAACCGTCACAGAACCATTGTCAGTGAATTTAATGGCATTTCCTACCAAATTGGTGAACAATCGGTGCAATTCTAAGCGATCGCTCATCACTATGGAGTTAAGCTGATTCGCGCTCTGATAGTCCAAAGACAGTTTTTTATCACGAGCTAGGGCAGACAGTTCTTGGATGACTTCCTCAATAACCTGTTGTACAGGAATGGCAGAGAAAGACAAATACTTCCGACCGGCTTCATAGCGATAGACTTCTAGTAACGTATTCACCATAGTCAGCAAATTGTGGTTACTGCGAGTCATGGTGACTATGGCTTCCAGGACTGGAGGGGGAATTTCTCCCAAAGCTCCCTGCTGCATCAGGTTTAGGATGCGATCTGCTGCTACTAAAGGGGTGCGCAAGTCATGGGTAAGCCGAGAGACAAAATCTTCTCGTTGCCGAGCAATTTCGTCCCGTTCATCCACACTATGTTTGAGGCGCAAAAGCGATCGCACTCTGGCCAGCAATTCATCTACTTCTACTGGTTTACGAATAAAATCATCCGCCCCCATATCCAGTCCTTTGACCACACTGGGATGATCATAAGCGGTGATCAACAAAATTGGTATAAACGGTAACTTGGGATTGGAGCGGATGCGCTTGGTTACTTCAAAGCCATCCATTTCTGGCATCATCACATCCAATAGCACCAATTCCGGCGGAGATATCTCTATTTGCTCTAGGGCAACCCGACCATTCTCGGCCAAACTCGTCTCGTACCCCTCTTCTTCTAAAAGCGTCTGCAGTAGAAACAAGTTGTCAGGGGAATCATCGACAGCCAAAATCTGATCTTTTTTGGAAGGGCGGGTTAGAGGTAAAGCATTCATTGAATCTTTTGTTGGTAAGTCAGAAGTGGAAACCCCTGTCATTGATGTATGGGGAGCGGGCTAATTAGTGGGTCGGCAAACCATTGCACACAGCCCCTCAGCAACTTCCCCCTTACACAAACAGCAGCCTGAGTTCGCTTCATTATGGCAAATTGGGCTTTACAGGCAAAGAAAAAATTGCCAATAGCCAAGGTCGTTGAAACCCTTAGGGATTAAAGGCTTAGTCCAATTGTTAATTTTCCTTGTTTCTCACCGCCACTATGCAGCGCGTTTCAATTTTTGTAAACTGGAAGGAATGGTTTGAGTTAGATCATAATTTTTTGTAAATTATTCTGGTAACCTATGTGCGACTATGGTAATATCAGCAGCTTATAAAGCTACATTTGCTGCACCAGTCAAAGCTCCTGAACGCTCTGGTCAAGTTACCCGAAAGCCTTATCCCAAATATAAGGTAATTGTGTTAGACGATGATTTTAACACGTTTCAGCATGTTCACGACTGTCTGGTCAAGTATATCCCTGGGATGACAAATGATCACGCCTGGGAGCTCACCCATCAAGTTCACAACGAAGGTCAAGCCATTGTTTGGGTCGGTCCCCAGGAACAAGCGGAACTCTACCACCAACAGCTTTCTCGTGCTGGCTTAACCATGGCTCCCTTGGAGGCTACATAGTATTATGAGCCAACCCAAAGACGGCAGACTGGTTTGGAATCACTCTACCCACATTCAGGGTCTCATTCCAGTTCTCCAACGACTCACCGATTACCCAGGTATTCAAACCATTACCCCTGCTGTCCTTGGGCGGGCAAGAAGTCACTGTCCTAAATTACAGTTAAAAGTATCAGTGCCAATTCGTGGGGGATTCAAGGTGATTGCTAGGTCTGGTAAAAGCTTTCAAGAGGTGTTCATCCTCACCAACTTGAGTAAAGTGGAATTAGAAAAAGCGATCGCTCAATCACTAAAACGATAAGTAGATAGAATTTAGAATTTAGAATTTAGAATTTAGAATTTAGTTGTAGGGTGGGCATTGCTTGAAATCAACCC